>CAZBIU010000358.1:0-3684 GCA_964491625.1 uncultured Myxococcales bacterium | reverse complement strand
AATCAGGTCGGGGTCACGAAGATGAAGTACGGTGAGCGCAGCGTGGCTTTGCCACGCGGAGCGAAGGGGGCGCGGGGGTGTGCGAGCTTTGCGAGCCACACCACCGATAAGACGCCCGGCGGTTTCCGGTTCGCGTGGGGAGTCCGCCGGCTTGTGCCGGCGGCGGACCGTCGCGGGAGGGTTTGGGAACCCTCCCAGGGTTCCCATCTCAATCATCGGCCACCTGTTCAAATCAGGTCGGGGTCACGAAGATGAAGTACGGTGAGCGCAGCGTGGCTTTGCCACCCGCGTCCCAAGTTGGACACCGGCGAGCGCAGCGTGGCTTTGCCACGCGGAGCGAGGGGGGCGCGGGGGCGTGCGAGCTGTGCGAGCCACACCCCCGATACGATCGCCCGGGGTCACGAACATGATCGTCGTGGTCCAGCGCGTTTCGCGCGCCGAGGTTCGCGTTGACGCGGAAGTGGTCGGCAAGATTGGTCTTGGCCTCGCCGTTCTGGTCGGCGTCGAGCGCGGCGACGGCGAGCAGGACGCGGACGTGCTGGCGCGCAAGCTGTGCGCCCTGCGCATCTTTCCCGGCCGCACGCCGATGGACTTGTCGGTCAAGGACGTGCACGGCGGTTGCCTGTTGGTGAGTCAGTTCACGCTGGCCGGCTCCACGCGCAAGGGCAACCGCCCCAGCTTTGATCGCGCGGAGGATCCGGCGCTGGCGAACGCCCTCTACCTGCGGCTGGCCGACCGCGTGCGCGTCGAGGGAGTGGAAGTCGCCACCGGCCGCTTCGCCGCCCACATGGAGGTCGACTTGCTCAACGACGGTCCGGTCACCTTCATCCTGCAAGCCCGCGACGGCGGGCTGACGGGCGAATAGGTATCACACGGCTCTCGGGCTTCCGCCGACGCGCCTAATTGAGCGTCAGCCGAGTGCATGGGGGCGATGCCGTCGCTCGCGGTCCCGGCAGCGACCGTGATGAATCCCTGTATCCGCAGCGCACGCACCATGGCTGCTCAGACTATCTCATCCTCGGCCACAAGCACCCGTGTGACCTTTCCGGACTGCTCCTGCGCCGATGCCGCGACCGCCGTGCTTGGCACCGCGGGAAGCACGATGGTCACCGTGGTGCCGGCGCCAGGCTGGCTGCGCAGCTTCACCGAACCACCGCAGGACGCCACGCTCTCGGTCACCGAAGCCAGGCCCAGACCCGTGCCGCGCTCGCCCTTGGTGGTGAAAAATGGCTCGAACACCCTGGCCTGAACGGCCTCCGGGATTCCGGTCCCGGTGTCGTTGATCTCGATCGCCACGTAAGCTCCGGGCGCGCCAGAGGCCAGAGGCGCACCCTTGTCGTCACTCCACTTGGCGTTGATGGTCAGCTTGCCGCCGCTCTCCATCGCGTCGCGGGCGTTCATTGCAAGATTGATCAGGATGCGCTGCAATTCGCTTTCTGCAATCGCCACCGTTGCACCCGCCGCCTCGTCGAGGACGACATCGATGTTGTCCGGAAAGACCTCGCGAAGCATGCGCACGGACGATGCGAGCCCGTCGCGCAAGGCCGACGTCCCGATGGTCTTTGCACGACCGGGAGCAAAGCCGCGCAACTGCATTGACAGAAGTCGGATTTGCGCGGCCGCGCTTTCCAGGCTGGCAAGCGCCTCCCGTCGCTGAGCCTGCTTGCCGTCGCCGGACCTAAGCACCGCCAATGACGCCGCCACGATCTGCAATGCATTGTTGGTGTCGTGGCCAAAGTAGCTCGCAAGGCGTCCCAGGTGCTCGAGCTCCCTCGCCTTCGCATCGGCCTTCTCGCGGGCCGCCAGCTCGTCCCGCAACCTTTCTTTGGCCGCAGTCTCCCGGCGCAACGATTGCACGGCGCTGGCCCTTTCCACCAGCAATCCCTGGATTCCTTTCAAGACATAGCCAAGCACGAGAAACGTCGCGATGCCTTGGCCAATGAAAAGCGCGAAGATGCGAATGATGTTGGCCGGGCGAGCCGGGTCCAGGCTGATCCTCCACGCCGGCCCGACCTCCCAGAAGCCGCAGGCAAAGGCCACCGCGGTCAAAACAAGGGCCGCGCCGATGATGGACGAAATCACAAGTGACCGACGAAGGTCGGAGACGAGCCTGACGCAAACCAAGCTCAGCAGGAGCCCGCAAAAGAGATTGGGTCCCAGGCCGAACTCGGGAATCGACAGGATGCAGACCCCCGGTACTCCAAGCCCAAGCAGCCAAGCGCGGACGCGCGGTCGGATGCCCGGCAGGATGGAGGCCAGGAAGAGCCACGCAAACCCGATCTGGGAAACCACGTGCGCCCTCTTCGTCATGACGAACGTGACGGTCGCGAAACCCAGGGCCGCCAGGATGGCCGAGCTTGGGCAAACCGCGCGCAGCACCTTGGCCTCCCAGACTTCGCGCTCTTCCGCCAGCTCGGGTACCCGGGCGCAGGTAGACTCGCCCTCAGGAACGGCTCTCATCACTCGCCCATTGTAACCCAAGCCACCAAAGTGCAATGGGTAGTAACGACGTTTGCGAAGCGGCGCGCGAAGGGCTTTCGCACGCATGGGGGCCGCGTCCTTCCACCTCTGTCGACGCCAGCAGGGTGGCAAGCGGGCCTACTCAGCGAGGGGTGTTGCTGAATCACTGGCGCCCGGGTGTTTAATCCACCGAGAACGGCCACAGAATGACCTTGCAAGAGATTTACGACCGCTACGGTGGGGTCGTCTTTCGTCGGGCGCGGCGCCTGCTGGGGGACGAAACCGCTGCCAAGGACGCATGCCAAGAGGTCTTCCTGCGGCTTCTCGATGCCCTGCCTGAGTTCGAACAAACCTCTCCCGTCACCTGGCTTTACAAGGTGACGACCAATTACTGTCTCAATCTGGTTCGCGACGGCAGACGCAGGCGAGATCTGCTCGCCCGCCCGATATCCTCGACGGGTACGCCAGCGACGGAAGTCTCGCTCGCGCTCTTGCTCGACGGCTTCCAACCCGAGCTGCAAGAGATCGCTGTCTACTACTTTGTCGATGAAATGAGCCAGGACGAGATTGCGAGCATTCTGGGCGTCTCGCAGCGGACGGTTTCCAATCGCCTGGCCGAGTTTCGCCGGCAGGCCAAAGCGCGATGGGGCGAGCAGATCCTGGAGGGCCCATGAAAGAAGACGTGAACAAGCGGTTGCTGCGACAGAAGGCCGAGGCGTGCCTTTCCGACTTTGCGCTGGACCGGCTTCGCCTGGGCGACTTGGCCGGGACTGCGAAACACGACGAGCACGATGTCCACCTGCAAGGGTGCCTTCGCTGCCGCGAGCGTATGGACGGTCTGGCGGCGGTGCGTGTGCCCGTCATCGATTTCGCTCACTTGACCGAGCCACAGCGTAATTTTCCGCCCAGAGTGCGCCGCCGCCGGCTTTTCTTTTCGGTCGGCGGGCTGGTGGCCGCCGCGGCGGCCGCGATGTTCTTGCTGACCTGGCACGATCCGGCCGTGCGCAGCAAGGGCGGAGGCTGGCAGCTTCTGCCCGTGGTTCAGTATCCCAATGGACGGGTCGCGCGCATCTCGCAAGGGGCGGCGGTCGCACCGGGGGATCGGATGCGCTTCGAAGTCGCCGCGCCTGCGGACGCCTTCGTGTCGGTGCTAAGCCTCGATGCGCGTGGCACGGTTACCGCCTTCGTGCCGGCGCAGGGCCGTGCCGTGCCGGTCAAGCCAGG
>CAZBIU010000357.1:0-7057 GCA_964491625.1 uncultured Myxococcales bacterium | reverse complement strand
GTGAAACGGCCCCGCCAGCTCGCCCCCGATCGCCGAGCTAGCCATAGCGTGGCGTGAGGCCGGTCGAGGCGAGACAACCAAGTCGCCGTCGATGATCTCTCCGATCACGTTTTCTGGAAGACGCAGGATGTCCTCGTAGCTGGCGGGCTGGGACTTCGTCGAGGCAGACGGCATAGCGCAAGTCTAGCAGTTTCCCAAGACTGCGCGCCATCATGGCTGTGGTCGTCATGGTTGTGAGCGTGGCCGGTCTTCCCAACCATGGGCCGTGATAGCATCACTGGGCGATTCGAGGACCAGTTTCTTTCCCAACATTCGATGAGTACGATCACGACGACGTTTCGTACATGACCAGCCACCTGAGCTGGGCTCTGAGGCAGTAGAAGAATGCTACTTGCTCGCAAAGGAGTGATCGGGCCGCTGTTGGCTACCTGGCTCTGCCGAGCGCTCATCGGCTGCGGGGCGATCTCCTGCTCGTGCTCCCGCACCGGTACCGGCAGCGCCGGTGATGGTTCCAGCCTGTCACCGTGTATCTCCGATTGGCCATCCGCCGGCCGCACTCCGCAGGCCCGGGCGAGCCTTCAGGTCGGCGCGGCCAGCATCCTGTCGTCGTGGAAGGTGCCGACCACCGCCATCTACTCGCCTGGCTACCCTTGGCAGAACGCCGGCCTGGTGCTGTCGAGCGGTCGGATCGTATATGCGGCTGGGCCGCTGGTCCTGATCGATAGGGACGGCAATCTGAGCCAGAGCGAGCCCATGTCGTCGGGAAGCGACCAGGCATCCCCGGCCACGGTGGATGCGGACGGGAACCTGTACTCGGTGGCGTTGAGCGGCGTGTATTCCTTCGACCCATCCGGAAAGATCCGCTGGGTCTTCGGTACGAGCAATCAGACAGACTCGGAGTTCCTGCAGTTCTACCCGCCTGCCCTGAGCCCGGATGGTATCCTGTATGTGGTTTGCGCCGACGGCTATCTGCGCGCGATGACCGCGCAGACTGGAAAGCAGCTTTGGCGCCAGCCCGTGAACGTAAAGACCGGTCCGTCGCAGGTGATGGGTGGTGCCGGGAGCGCTGTCTTCATGCTGTACGGGAACAGCGGCGTCCACGCCTACGACCGGATGACCGGGCAGCATCTGGGTGAGTTCCGAGACAAGACCCATCCCGAGCTCTTCTCTACGAAGGGAATGTGGGCTCTCGGGTGGGACTTCGGCATCCAGTTCGGGGCCATAGATTCCTTCGATGCTTGCGGAAGGCTGAAATGGTCCACGCGCGTCGACTCGCTGTACGACGACTGGTCCGGAGTCATCTCCTTGACCGAAACCCTGGTCGCCACCAAGTGGGATGCCGATGCCAAAGGGAATCGACTTTCCCCGGACCGAATGTATCGCTACGCTGCAGACGGCACGGTTGTGCAAGGGCCGGTGGCCGGACAGGGCGAGCCCTATTTGGCAGGCGCCGATGGAACCATCTACACGGTCAATTGCGCTGACTCCTCACCCAAGGCCAATCAGCTCATCGCCTACAGCTCTGACCTGCAGGAGCTCTGGCGTCTGAACCTGGGGGTGTCGAACAACTGCCCGGTCGGCAACGCCGTCCTGGACGACGACGGCATTCTCTACCTGATGCGTGGGCTCACCACCTCCGATGGCGTCGAGATCCTGGCCATCCAGACCTCGAGCCCGGGGTTGGCGGAATCATCCTGGCCGAGCCTGCGCCACGACAACCGGGGCACCATGTGGCTTGCGCCGCTGCCACCGCCGTCCGACCTCACACCGAGCGTTGATGCCTCGAATTGATCCCGCCGTATCTGCCGCTACAGCGCGACCCTGCGCAGGCGCAGGGCGTTTCCGATCACCGACACCGACGAAAGGCTCATGGCCGCGCTGGCGATCATGGGCGAAAGCACGATGCCGAACACGGGATAGAGCGCGCCGGCCGCGATGGGAATGGTGAGGGCGTTGTAGAGGAACGCGAACAGGAGGTTCTGGCGGATGTTGGACATCACGGCACGGCCCAGGCGTCGGGCTCGCGCGATGGCGTGTAGGTCGCCTTTGACCAGGGTGATGCCGGCGCTTTCGATGGCCACCTGGGTGCCGTCACCCATGGCCAGGCCGACGTTGGCCTCGGCGAAGGCGGCGGCGTCGTTGATGCCGTCGCCCGCCATCGCCACCACGCGTCCCTGGCTGCGCAGGCGCTTGATGGCTTCGCCCTTTTCCTGCGGCGAGGCCTGCGCAATGACTTCGTCGACGCCGAGCTCTTTGGCGATGGACTCGGCAGCAGCCTGACTGTCGCCGGTCAACATGACGATGCGCAGACCTTCGTTGCGCAGCTCCGTCAATGCCTGTCGCGCATCGGGCTTCACGGAATCGGCCAAGTCCAGCAGCCCGACCAGCCTGCGGTCCACCGCGACGAGGATGTGCGCGTGGCCGAGGCGTCCCAGTCGTTCGATTTCCGGTGCCAGCGCCGCCGCATCGACGCCGGCCTCGGCCAAGAGCTTCGCGTTGCCGGCTAGAACTTTTCGGCCCTGGACTTCACCCGAAACGCCGCGGCCCGGACGGTTCTCGAACCCCTGCACCTCGGCTAGCGCAAGCGAGCGCTTGGTCGCTTCGGCGGTCACCGCTGCGGCCAGTGGGTGCTCGCTGCCGCGTTCAAGGCTGGCGGCCAGGCGCAGAACTTCGTCGTCCGGCAGGTCCGCGGTGGCAAGCACGCGTGCGAGGGTCGGCTTGCCCGTGGTCAGGGTGCCGGTCTTGTCGAGCACCAAGGTGTCCACGTGGGCCATGGTCTCGATGGCTTCGGCGTTTCTCACCAGCACGCCCGCTCCCGCGCCGCGACCGATCCCGACCATCACCGACATGGGCGTGGCCAATCCGAGCGCGCAGGGACAGGCGACGATAAGCACCGCCACCGCCGCGACCAACGCGTAGGCCAGGCGAGGCTCGGGGCCGATGGCCGACCACGCCGCGAACGCGATGAGCGAGATGACCACCACGACCGGCACGAACCAACCCGAGACCCGATCCGCAAGCCGCTGCGCAGGGGCTCGGCTGCGCTGGGCCTTGGCCACGTAGCTGACGATTTGGGCCAGCATGGTGGCGGCGCCCACCCGGTCGGCGAGCATGACGAAGCTGCCGTTGCCGTTCAGCGTGCCACCGGTGACCTTGCTGCCTTGGCCCTTTTCCACCGGCATGGGCTCGCCGGTCAGGGCCGATTCGTCGATGGTGCTTTCGCCACTCTCCACCGTGCCGTCGACAGGAACCGATTCGCCCGGTCGCACGCGCAGACGATCGCCCTTGCGCACGTGCTCGACCGCCAGGTCGGCTTCGCCATGGTCGCTGGTCACAAGATGCGCGTTCTTGGGCACCAGCCGCAAGAGCGCGCGGATGGCGTCCCCGGTGGCGCGACGGGCTCGGCCTTCCAGAACTTGGCCTAGCAGAACCAGCGCGGTGATGACCGCAGCCGGCTCGAAGTAAAGTGGAGGCGGCTCGGCCGGTTTGTGGAATGCCGCCGGCAGCAGGGAAGGGGCCAGGGTGGAAACCGTGCTGATGCCGAACGCGGCCAGCACGCCCATGCCGATCAGCGTGAACATGTTCGGGCTGCGCCTGCGAACAGAGCTCCAGGCGCGCAGCAGGAGCGGCCAACCGGCCCACAACACCGCGGGCGTGGCCAGGCCAAGCTCAAGGAAGGCCCGGGTGCGATCGGGCATCACGTGTAGGGCTTGGTGGCCCAGCACCATTTCCGCCATGCCGTATACGAAGAGCGGAGCGGCCAGCACCAGCGCGACCCAGAACCGCCGGGTCATGTTGACCAATTCCGGATCCGGTGCGTCGTCGAGCGTGATCGCCTCAGGTTCGAGCGCCATTCCACATTTCGGGCAAGCGGCCGGTACCGGGCTCGAAACTTCCGGATCCATCGGACACACGTAGCGCGGCCCCGACGGCGGGGCAGGGCGCATCGCCGGCGCTGCAGCCGGGGCCATTCCCATGGGGCGGGCCATCGCCGGCGTGGAAGCAGGATTCATGGCCATGGGCTGGGCCATGGCCGCCGCGGCCGATGAGCCCATCTGCATCATGCGCGGCTTGCCCAGGGAAACCAGTCCGCCCCCGCCCATGCCAGCCGGGCGGTAGGCGGGCGCCAGATACCGCGCCGGATCGGCGATGAAGCGTGCCCGGCAAGAGGCTGCGCAAAAATAGTACGTCGTGCCCAGGTGCTCGTGTTGGCCCTTGGCATGCGCGGGATCTACGGTCATGCCGCAGACGGGATCTTTGTGGCCCATGATGGTTGGAGCCAGAGTTTGCCACTTCGGTGCGGGGGGAGCACGGGAGAGTGGGGCGCGGAAGGGGCCAGCCCGGGCAACCCGCCAGGTTTGCGGGTGCTGAATTGGCTGGGCAGCCTACAAGGGGGCCAGCGAGTAGGCGAGCCCCAATTCCCGGGCCAATACGGAGAGGCGCCGATCCGCGGTCCAAAACTGAAATCCCCCAATCACTGCGGATGCCAGGACGTGTATGTCGACCCAGCCGACACCGCGCCCGCCGAGTCGTCGCATTCGCACGAACTCCACCACTTCCTCGTGCGGAACATTGGCCGCATGGTGCATCTGCGAATAGGTATCGACGAGAGGCTTTCGGCCACCACCGACGTCTCCAATCAGCAACTCGCCGAAGATCATGTCGTGGCCAACCACCTCATCGCGACCGAGAAGCTCATCAAGGCCGCTGGCATAGGGTTCTCGGCCAGCCAGGAATCGGATCCAGACGGAGGTGTCGACCAAGACCATCATGCGGCCTTGTGCGTTCTCGGCTGCTGTCTTCGGCGGGGCACGTCGCGCGCGGATGGTTCAACACCGCGAAGCGAGCGGAGCCTTTCGTAGGCTGCGTGTCGAACAAGCGCTTCGAGCCCTAGCCGAACCGTATCCGTATCAGTGCTGGCGTGGCAGGCCGTCCTGGCTCGCCGAAGCAGCCCCTCATCGATGTGCAAGGTCTTCTTCATGCATCGGATCGTACCATACGTGGATGGCAAGATGAGCCATCTCGTTTGTGCCGGCCTTTCCCACTGCGCGGGGCGAGGCGCAGAGCAAACCACGAGCAAGATGCAAGCTCTGGTATGCTAGCCGGGTGACGGAGTCGCCCAATCCTCCAGATCCGCGCGTGGGCTCGGTGATCCAAGAGCGCTACAGGATTCTCGACGTGGTCGCCTCGGGAGGCATGGGGATGGTCTATCGAGGGGAGCGCATCCAACTCGGCCGGCCGGTGGCGATCAAGTTCCTCCACCGGTGGGTAGCGTCGGAACCGTCATTCCTCCAGCGCTTCGAGGTGGAGGCGCACGCGATGAGCCGGCTCAATCACCCGAATTGCGTGTCGGTGATCGACTTCGGCGTGGACGGGGTGCCGTTCTTGGTGATGGACTTCGTCGCCGGGCGCAGCCTGCGCTTCGTTATCGAAAACGAGAAGCTTCCGCCCAGCCGCGCGCTGGGGCTCTGTCGTCAGATTCTCTCAGGTCTCTCGCATGCGCACGCGCAGGGCATCGTGCATCGGGATCTCAAGCCGGAGAACATCGTGGTCACGGACAGCCCCGGGCTCGTGGATCACGTTCGCATTCTCGACTTCGGCTTGGCCAAGCTGCACGACGGCCCCGCATTGACCGTGGGCATGGCGGTGGGCACGCCGTCGTACATGGCTCCCGAGCAGACGCTCGAGGAAGGCGTCATCGATGGGCGCGCCGACATCTACGCGGTGGGGCTTCTCCTCTTCGAGATGCTGACCGGGCGCAAGCCGTTCGTCTCTGAAAACGTGGCCGAGCTGCTGCTGATGCAGCAAAGGCAACCGGCACCGCGTATGGGCGCAAGCGCAGCCGGCGTGCCTTGGTCGCACGAGATCGAAGCGGTGGTCGCCAAGGCTTTGGCCAAAGCGCCCACCGATCGCTTCTCGACGGCTGACGAGCTGGCGGAGGCTCTGGAACGGCTGCCCGAAAGCACGGCGATGCGTGCGGGCGCTGCGACCTCGGTGGCCGCGTCCCCACCCGACCAAGGTAGCGCGCGAGGAGCGGACATCGACCAGACCCTCGACAAGACCCTCATCGACCAGACCCTCTTCGACCCACGATCGCATTCGCATCCGGCGCCTCCACCCGAGGCAGCGCAGGTGGCTCCGCCCAGTCGATTCCCGCGGCCCTCCTGGAAGCCGTGGAGCCGACGGCGGCGATGGCTCACTGCCGCGGTTGTCGGGGCGGCGCTGGGGGGCGTCTCGGGATCGGCGTTGCTGCGCGCGCACCGGCCGGCCAAGGTGGCCGAGGCGCCCGAGGCACCTTCCCCCGCCGTTCTCGCCCCGCCTTCACCGGACGAGCTTTTGCCCATGAGCCCGGATAGCACGCCCGGTCTGGCGGACGCGGCCCAACTGGTTCGGCTCGGGCTGTCTGACCAGGCCATCACCATCTTGCAAGACATGCGGCACAATTACCCGCTTAGCGCCTACGCGAATTTCCTGCTCGCGGTTACCTATTTCGACAAGCTGTGGTGGTCGAAGGGCCTTCAGCATGCCCAGGCCGCGATGAATCTGGACCCGGCATACCGGCGCAGCCCCAAGCTGGTCAAGCTGTTCATTCGTTCCCTGATGAGCGACAGCTTCTGGGAGAAGGCCGCGGCGGTGCTGGAGCAAGAAATGGCCGCGATTGCGCCGCCCTATCTGCAAGAGGCGGCGCAAAACGACAGAAGCGCGCGGGTTCGGGCCCGCGCGGCGCAGGTCCTCGCCTCCATCTCCGCCCGAGCCTCGTCGATTCCTTCAATTCCTCCCACCAATGGCCGAGGCCCATGAAACGAGTGGGCCTGCTCGTCCGACGGCTACTGCGGCTCGGACCTCGTTTGCGTGCGGAAGAAATCGCCTGGCGAGGCCTGCATGGCAGACGCGCTCAACGGGACCACAGGATCGCACGAGGGCAGGCGAAGGTCCATCGGGAGGAGGCGGTGGTGATTGTTCGGACGGCATGGGTCAGTAGGTCTCCGGGTGAGTAGGTCTCTGGCTCCGTTCACGGGGCGGGGCTCCACCCGGCTACCACCAACGTCAACTCCCC
>CAZBIU010000356.1:0-7059 GCA_964491625.1 uncultured Myxococcales bacterium | reverse complement strand
GTGATGCCAGAGGGACACAGGGTGGAGCCGACGCCACTACCGCCCGCGCCCGCGGCACCGCCCGAGCCGGGGCTGCCACCCGAGCCCGTAGCTCCGCTCGTGGCCGTGGCGCCGCCCGAACCGGCCTTGCCCCCGGTCGCGGCCAAGCCGCCGGCATTCGCACCGCCGCTGCCGCCCATCGCGGCCGAGCCGCCCGTAGGCACACTGCCGCCGGAACCGTTGCCGCCGTCGCCAGTCTTTCCCCCGGTCGCCGAGGATCCGCCGGTGCCCGCGACGTCCAGCCCGCCGTCGACCTTGTCCCCGGTCGCGGTCAAGCCACCGGTCGCTCCGCCGGTCGGTCCGGCACCGCCGTCGGACAGCGAGCCTCCCCCTCCCGCCGTGGAGCCGCCCGAACCAGCCCCGCCAGAGCCCACGACCCCGCCCGATCGGGAGTCGCCGGAAGTGCGCCCGCCCGAGCTAAAGCCGGCGGCGCCCACGACGCCGCCGGTCGCAGCGCCGCGCGTGGATCCGCCAACGCCGGCCGGTCCGAGGGTGCCGCCGCCGTCGCCCGATTGGCCGACTGCGTTGTTTCCGCCGCTGCCCGCAAAACCGCCTATCCCCACCACGCCGCCCTTGGCTGTGCCGCCGGTCCCCGCCGAGCCGCCGCTGCCGGTCGTGGAATCACAAGCAAGCCCAAGAAAGCACAATACGACAGCCAGGGGCAGCGACCTCAAGTACCGAAACGTCGATCGTCTTGGGAACATCGGCTTGGCTCCTTCAACATTTTTCGCGGCCACTTACGGCCGCCTGATCATGTCAGCAGGGACGGGATTCGATCACCCCGGCGCCGAGATTTCGGGCCACCTTCTATCCGAACCAGCTACTCGGACGATTGCTGAGTGGGCTGGGGCGAAGGAGTCGGCGACGCGGCGGCATGCTGCCCGGTGGTCTTGGTTCGCCCCTGGTTCACCCGCTCGCGCAACTCCTTGCCGACCTTGAAGAAGGCCAGCCGCTTGGGCTTGACATGCACCGTGTCACCCGTGCGCGGGTTACGCCCCTCGTAGGCCTTGTAGCTGCGCACGGTGAAGCTGCCGAATCCGCGGATTTCGATCCCCTCCCCCTGCTGCAGGGCCTGAGTCATGCACCCAAAAATCTGATCGACCAACAGCTCAGCACGAGCCCAGGGGAACTTGAGCTTGTCTGCGACCACCGCGATGAGATCAGCCTTGGTCATGCGTGAGTCCTGCTAATGTAGCGAAAATTAAGGTTCTAGTCGAGCGATCGCGCCGGCAAGGGGGCCGACGGATCGCCCCGGTAGCGGTAGGACCTGAAAAACGAGTATTCGGTGCAGTTGTGGCGGGCGTAGAAATCGATGACGTCGCGCCAGCCCAGCTCTTTCTTCTCGATCCCCTCTTTGATGTCCCGCCACGAGAAGGTCTGCGGGCACATGGCTCCGCGGGGCGGGGTGTGGCCGGTCGAAGTGCGGGAATCGTACAGGACGGCGTTGGGGGGCACGCGTGACACATAGTAGGCAGACAGGGCGGGCATTTCGATGACTTCGATACGGGTCACGTCGACCGGGGCATCCTTGCGGTAAAGGCATTCTGTGCGCAGGACGGTCTGCTCGGGCTCAATCGCCATCGCATTATGCGGCAAATCGGCCTTGAGCGAGCATTTTGCCTTGTCCGACATCGATGTCTCAACCCGGTATGCGAGGTAAAGCGGGGTTCGATTCTCGATTCGCAAGACGAGGTGGTCGGTGGTCAGGGAGTGCTCTTCGATGGTCGTGGTCTCTTTGGCTATTTCCAGCGTGATGCGCAGGTGCCTGGTTTCGATGGGTGCCCTTAGCTTGAGGTGCTGCTTCCCGTGCAGCTCGTCGAAGTAGGCGTTGGGCTGCGCCATGTCCTCGTAGGACGGTGCCCCGATGCCGAACGCCTTGGCGTCCTGTTCGATCAGCGCCTTGTAGTAGAGGACGGAAAAGCGCTGCTCGGAATTGATCATCACCGAGGGCGGGGGCGGCGGCTCGGGCCGCTTCGGGGTTGGCGGCGGCGCGCTCGCGGCGTGCAGAATCAGAACACCCAGCGCGATGACGAACACGCCGGTGAACAGCACGGCCAGTGCGAGCGGCTTGCCTTCCACGATCGATTATCCAAGGACGTCGATGCCGCCCAAGTATGGTCGAAGTACCGCTGGCACGTCTAGCTTGCCGTCGGCCCGCTGGTACGTTTCGAGAACACCAATCAGGGTTCTTGGCAAGGCCAAAGCCGACCCGTTGAGGGTGTGGACGAAGCGGGTCTTTTCTTTCCCGTCCTTGAAGCGAATCTTCGCACGCCGCGCCTGAAACTCGCCAAAATTGGAGCACGAGCTGACTTCCAACCACTCGCCGCAACCGGGCGCCCACAGCTCGAGATCGAACTTCACCATGGCGGTGAACGACAGGTCGCCGGTGCACATTTCGACCACGCGGTACGGAAGCTCCAGCGCCTTGAGCACGTCCTCCGCGTCGGAAAGCAGTCCCGCAAGCTCGTCCATCGAGGTTTCGGGCCGGACGAACTTCACCAGCTCGACCTTGTCGAACTGATGCCCGCGCTTGATGCCACGGGTGTCGCGGCCCGCGGCCATCTGCTCGCGGCGGAAACAGGCGGTGAACGCCACGTGCTTGATGGGCAGGCTCGAGCCGTCGAGGATTTCCTCACGGTACAGGTTCGTGACCGGGACCTCGGCGGTGGGAATGAACCAGAAATCCTCGCTGATGTCGCGGTACAGGTTGTCGCCGAACTTGGGCAGGTTGCCGGTGCCCACCAGGCACTCGCGGCGAACCATGTAGGGCGGTAGCACCTCGGTGTAGCCGTGCTTGCTGGTGTGCAGATCGAGCATGAACGAGATGAGCGCGCGCTGGAGCTTGGCGCCCCAGCCCTTGAGCACGTAAAAACGGCTGCCCGAAATCTTCACCCCGCGGTCGAAGTCGATCACGTCCCAGCGCGGCCCCAGATCCCAGTGCGCCTGCGGGGTGAAGTCGAAGCTTCGCTTCTGCCCTTCCTCGCGAACGATGCGATTTTCGGTATCGTCCTTGCCCACCGGCACCGAGGGATGGGGAAGGTTCGGCACCTGCAGCAGCTTCTCGTCCAGCTCGGCTTCCCGGACCGCCAACTCCTTCAGGAGATCTTCGTTGCTTTGCTTGAGCGCGGCGCCCTTGGCCTTGATTTCCTCACGCGCCTCGGGCGTGGGCGCCTTCGCGATTTCCTTGGACAGCCGATTCTGGTCGGCCTGGATGGCCTGGGAATCGTTCTTCAGCTTGCGGACTGCATCGTCGAGGGTGATGACGGCATCGAGGTTCACGTCGCTGCCGAGCTTGCGGAGCCCTTCGCGTACTTGGTCGGGATTTTCACGGATGAGTCTTGGGTCGAGCATGGAAGTGCCCGAGTGTACGACGATTGCCCGCGGTCCCGCCAGTACTCTGGCGCGACGAACCTGCGGCGAATCACAAGATCGGGATGATGTAGTGGCAGCCGGATGGGCAGGTGCTTCCGTCGGTGCCGTTGAGGGCACCCAGGTCGCAATCCTCGCCGTCTTGCACCACGCCGTCGCCGCAGAACCCCGCCTGCAAGGTGCAATCGGAGGCGCAGGTACCGTAGCCCCCCTTGCCGTTGTCCAGGCCGTCATCGCACTCCTCGCCGATCTCCAGAATCCCGTCGCCGCACTTGGGCGTGCAGATGCTGGGCGCGGCGTTGAAGCCGCTTAGGGTCAGCTTGTACGACGAGCCGGTGGTCTGACGCTCGGCCTGGAACACTGCGATCTGGTAGACCGAGCCGTCCTTGATGCCGTATTTCGAGGCGCTGCTGCTGTCGATGGTGACGGAGCCTTCGACCGGGGTGTGAATGCCACCCAGATCGACGGCCAGCTTGGTGTTAATGAACACCCAAACGTCGTCGTCACCGACGAAATCGAGCACGTAGCTCTTGCCGGCTTCGTATTTGAACCAGTAGCGGACCTCGCTGGTGAAGCTGAAGTTGTGCTTCACCACTGTGCCTGTGATCTTCGACTCCAGCGGCCAGCTCTTGGTCACGTCGTAGTAGGGCGGAATGGATGCTTCAGTGGCCTCCGACGCGGGCGAGAAGTTGTCGCCGTCGACCGGGAAGAACAGCGGATTTCCGTCCATCGCCGACACGATGAACTTGGCGACCCACGAGCCGTTCGACTGGACGCAGCTTCCGGGCAACATCTTTTCGCCGGCCGCGGCTTTGGTGTCGCAGTCGGTGGACCCGTATTTGGAGGTGCACGGGATCGGGTTGCCGCTCGAGTCGGTCAGCTCGGCGCCCACGTTGCCGCAATAGTAGGCGTTTTCCGTGTTGTACCACTGGGTACCGTCGTCTTTGTATCGGTTGACGTAAGCGCCGGATCCGGTGTTCCACAGCGTGAGCTTTCCGGTGGTCGCGTGATTGACGCCGTCCACGTTGTGGTACCACTTGGAGAAGGAATCGGCGCTCTCGATATGAATGGCGTTCCCGGTTTGTCCCGTGTAGACCGGCTTGCCGTCGCTGTCGAGATCGGCCTTCACGATGCCGGTCGAGCCGGTGTCCGATCCGGTGACGCCGGCCTCGAAATCGCTCGGGTTGTGGAATCTGAAGTCACGATAGATCGCCGGCACCGACATCTTGTCGCCGATGCTGGGCTGGGTGCAGTCAAAGCCAGGTTCGACCGTACAATTGGCCGAGCAGCCGTCGCCGTCGGTGTTGTTGCCGTCGTCGCACTTTTCGTCGCCGAGAACGATGCCGTCACCGCAGCGAGATGTACAACCGCTGGTGCCTTTGCAGGCGGGTTCGTTGGTGCAGTCGGCTGAACAGCCGTCGAACGGCATGTTGTTACCGTCCTCGCAACTCTCGGCGCCTTCAATCTTACCGTCGCCACAGGTGGTGTGGCTGCACGAGCTCGGGCTACCGCTGCACTTCCAGCCGAGTTCGATCCTGCACTTGTCGGAGCAGCCGTCGCCGTTGTCCTTGTTGCCGTCGTCGCACTGCTCTGGGGCTACCACGAGCCCGTCGCCACAGCGGGCGATCTGACGACAGGGCTTTCCGGGCGTCAGGCACTGGTATCCGGGCTCGACGCTCAAGCAGTTGCCCGCGCAACCGTCGCCGTTCAGGGTATTGCCATCGTCGCAAGCCTCGTCCGAGGTCTTCTCGCCGTTACCGCAGTTGGGGCCAGGCGGTGCGTCCGAGCCCATCCGGTTGGTCGGCTTGACGTCCTTATTGACATTGACGCTTGACGCCTCTAGCGAGAAGTAGGCCGCGTCGCGCTGGCCATTCGCGCTGCCGGAGCCGTTCGGATCTTCAATGACGCCTGCGTTGGCACAGGCCAGCACCGCGGGAGCCACCGCGATAGCGAACCACCAAGCAGGTAATAGGGACTTCATGGACTGCCTCCGATCAAAATGTACCCGATCCAAGCCTGACCAAGCACAAATTTCCCTTCCTGGGTCAAACGCCGGCGAGGTCGTGCACGTCGAGCTGGATCAGGAACACGCACCTAATATAACGGCTGGTCTCGGTCCGATGGGAAGGCCGCGACGCGGTAGCTACCCGCTGATACCGCTCTTGGACGTGATCTGCGACGGGCAGCTCACCTGCTTGTAGACGACGTTCGGGTTGTCAGCGGAGCTGTACCAGCCGGTAAACCAGTTACAGCCGGCCAAGAGTCCCGGCAGGTTCCCGAATACCGATTGGCACTTGCCCTTCATGCAGGTGGCGTCGCCGTTGCATTCGGTCAGGAGACCGCCGTACTGCGCGCCCAGATCCGCCGACGAGCCCCACTGATTGTTGCAGGCGTTGTTCGCGCCCACGCCGCCCCCTGGGATCAGTAGATCGAACTGGTTGCTCGCGATGCTGCCTATGTTGATAGCCTGAACGACCATTTGCTGGCCCTTGAGCGCGGTGGCTCCGGCATTGGTTCCGCTATGGCCGTCGCCTGTGAACTGCAGCATGAAGCACTGCCCGCAACTGCCATTGTGGGCGGCAAAGCCGTACGACGTGTTTGTGCTGGAGTCGTACCAGGGTGTAAAGTCGTAGCATTCGAAAGCGGAGCCGCCGCTGCAGGCGCTCTGGGCGTTCTTATCGCTGATTCGCGCCGAGCCATCCTTCTGACAAGCGGGAACATTCGTGGTCCAGGCGCAGGATGGCTTGCAGCAGTCCCAGTACCGGGTCGCAAAGCCGCTGTCTCCCGAGATCTGCGTGTTGGTCGTGCCGGGCCCGGCAACGCCGCCGCCGCCGCTCGTACCACCGCGGCTGCTGACGCCGCCCGAGCCCGCCGCGCCGCCGGTACCGGTTTGGCCGGTCGACCCGCCCGCCGGCGGTGCGCCGCCAGCTCCGCCTTGGCCGCCGCCGCTGCAGCGGCCACAGCTTCGGTTGCAGTAGGTCTTGAACCAGTCCGCCGAGCACGTGTTCCACGCAGCCCAATCAGCGCAGGTAGGCGTCTGATTCGGAGGTGGATCGTCGGCGCACGAACCGTTGCTTGCCGAACCGCCCGACGGTGTCACCCCGCCCGAGCCGACCGTGCCGCCGGTCGCATGCGTCCCGCCCGATCCAGCCGAGCCACCCGAGCCGGCCGCCCCGCCGGAACCAGCCGATCCGCCGGAACCGCCACGCGCGCCGGTCCCTTCTAGGCCGCCCGATCCACCGGAGCTCGCCGAGCCGCCGGCACCGCCCGAGACCGTCGTCGTACCGCCGGCGCCGGAAATTCCACCCGAGGCCGTCGTTCCGCCTGAAGCATGGCTGCCGCCGGTCGAGGCTATTCCGCCTGACCCCGAGGTGGCACCGCCGGACTTCTGGCCTCCCGAGGAAGCAATTCCGCCGGACGAGCCGCCCCCGCTTTGACCGCCCGAGCCGGGCGCGGGGTCTTTCATGGCCGAGCTGGGCAAACAGGCGAAAAGGCCAATCGCAGAAAGCAGGGTGATGGTCGATACTGCACCAAACCGCATTTTTGAGCTCCTGGGTCCGACAATGGTGAGGGGGGCGGTGGACGATGTCCAGAGAGAAGAACACGGAAGGCGCCTGCTTCGGGCAATCACCGTCGTCGATTGATGGCCAA
>CAZBIU010000355.1:0-7075 GCA_964491625.1 uncultured Myxococcales bacterium | reverse complement strand
TCTCGAACGCCCTGGTCAGCGACCGCGGCGAAGGCTGCGTGAATCCGTTCATGGTGATGAACGAGCTGGAATCGGGCCTGCGCCACCACTCGCTCATCACCAGCGAGGAAGAACGCAAGACCTACACTTCGCTCTTGGGACTCGTGAAGCAAGAATACGAGGACATCGTGAAGAACGAGGTCCAGCGCGCCATCAGCGCCGATGAGGAAGCCATCGCCAAGCTGTGCGCAAACTACATCGACAACATCAAGGCGTACACCCAGCGGGAGAAGGTCAAGAATCGCTACACCGGACACGCCGAAGAGCCCGACGAGCGCCTGATGCGATCGATCGAAGAAAAGATCGACATCCCAGAATCGCGCAAGGACGAGTTCCGGCGCGAGATCATGAACTACATCGGCGCGCTGGCCATCGAAGGACGTCACTTCGACTTCCGCACCAACGAGCGGCTGCAGAAGGCACTGGAGCTGAAGCTGTTCGAGGATCAGAAGGACTCGATCAAGCTCACCAGCCTGGTGTCGCAGGTCATCGACAAGGACACCCAGGAAAAGATCGACGTGGTGAAGAATCGCCTGATCCGCAACCACGGCTACTGCGAGATCTGCGCCACCGACGTGCTCAACTTCGTGGCTTCCATCTTCGCGCGCGGGGATGTCAAGGAATAGCTTCCGGCCGAAAAGTACCCATGGCCCTCAGAATCAACGCCGCCCACGACCGCTTCCGCGACATCGTGCGCGGGAAGATCAAACAGAACCTGCGCAAGTACATCTCGAACGGCGAGTGGCTCAGCCACCGCGGCAAGGACGTCGTCTCGATCCCGGTACCGCAAATCGAGATGCCGCGCTTTCGCTTCGGCCAGCAGGGCCAGGGCGGTGTCGGGCAAGGCCCAGGCAAGGTGGGCGACAGCCTGGGTCCGGCCGAACCGAGCGAAGATGGGCACGGCAAGGCGGGCTCCGAGACCGGCGAGCACGCCCTGGAAGTTGAGGTGTCGATCCAGGAGTTGGCCGAGATCCTGGGCGAGGAATTGGCGCTGCCGCGCATCGAGCCGCGCGGTAAAGAGCGCTTGATCACGCAAAAAGATCGCTACGTCGGTATCCGGCGCGTGGGCCCCGAATCCCTGCGCCACTTCAAGCGCACCTTCCGCCAGGCGCTGCGGCGCCAGATCATGATGGGCAGCTACGACCCCAATCGACCCGTGGTGGTGCCCGCGCGCGAAGACAAGCGCTACCGGTCCTGGCGCACGATTCCCATGCCGCAGTCCAACGCGGTGATGATCTTCATCATGGATGTGTCGGGCTCGATGGGCGACGAGCAGAAGGAAATCGTTCGCATCGCATCCTTCTGGATCGATACCTGGCTGCGTTCGCAATACGACGGTCTCGAATCGCGCTTCATCATCCACGACGCCAGCGCACGCGCCGTGGACCGGGAGACCTTCTTTCGCACGCGCGAGTCGGGCGGCACGATGATTTCCAGCGCGTACAAGGTTTGCGCGAAGATGATCGAGAACGAGTTTCCGCCCTCGGAATGGAACATCTATCCCTTCCAATTCTCCGACGGGGACAACTGGTCCGCCGACGACACCTCTGCCTGCATGGAGGTCTTGAAGAAGGACATCCTACCCAAGGTGAACCTGTTCTGCTACGGCCAGGTGGAAAGCCCGTACGGCTCGGGGCAGTTCATCACCGACCTGCGTGGCGCCTTCCCCGACGACCCCAACGTGGCCACCTCGGAAATCGCGAGCAAGGACGACATCGCAGATTCCATCCGCGCTTTTCTCGGAAAGGGCAAATAGTGCCGTACCAGCCGCCGCCGCTGCCCGAGTCGCTGCTCGCCATCCAGCGATCGATCGAGGAGCACGCGCGCGGCTATGGCCTCGACTTCTGGGAAATCAGCTTCGAGATTCTCGACTACAAGCGCATGCAAGAAGTGGCCGCCTTCGGCGGTTTCCCCGTGCGCTACCCGCACTGGCGCTTCGGCATGGAATTCGACCACCTCACGAAGAGCCACGTCTATGGGCTCTCGCAAATCTACGAGATGGTGATCAACAACAACCCGGCCTATGCCTACCTCCTCGAAGGCAATTCCCTGGTCGACCAGAAGATGGTGATGGCCCACGTGCTCGGCCACGTGGATTTCTTCAAGAACAACTACTACTTCTCGAAGACCAGTCGGAAGATGATGGACAGCATGGCCAACCACGCCACCCGCGTGCGTCGGCACATCGAACGGCACGGCCTCGACAAGGTCGAGGGCTTCATCGACGTGTGCTTGTCGCTCGACAACCTGATCGATCCGCTGTCGCCGTTCATCGTTCGGCACGAGCCGACCGAACCCAAAGAGAAGGAGCCGCCTCCGGTCGAGGTGCCCCGTCTGAGGGCCAAGTCCTACATGGATAAGTTCATCAACCCGCCCGACTATCTCGACGAGCGCCGCAAGAAACTGCAGGAAGAACGCGACAAGCCCAAGCGCAACCCGCCCGAACCGGAACGCGACGTGCTTTTGTTCCTGTTGCAGCAAGCACCGCTGGAGAACTGGGAGCGTGACATCCTAGAGATTGTGCGCGACGAGACCTATTACTTTGCGCCGCAACGGCAGACCAAGATCCTGAACGAGGGTTGGGCCGCCTACTGGCACAGCAAGTTGATGACGGAAAAGATCCTCGACGCTTCCGAATTGATCGACTACGCCGACCACAATGCCGGCGTGCTGGCCGCCGCGCCAGGGCAGTTCAATCCGTACAAGGTCGGCATCACGCTTCTGCGCTACGTGGAAGAACGCTGGGACAAGGGCCGCTTCGGCAAGGACTGGAACGAGTGCAACGACTTCGATGCGCGCCGCGCGTGGGACAAGAAGCTCGGGCTCGGCCGGCAGAAAATCTTCGAGGTGCGGAGGCTCTACAATGACCTGACCTTCATCGACGAATTCTTCACCGAGGACTTCTGCTACGAGAATCAATTCTTCTCGTTCGCAAAAAACGCCAGCTCGGGCAACTACGAGATCGATTCGCGCGAGTTCAAGAAGATCAAGGCCAAGCTGCTCTACCAACTGACCAACTTCGGCGAGCCGTTCATGCAGGTCGAAGACGCCAACCACGACAATCGCGGCGAGCTGCTCCTGCGCCATCGCCACGAAGGCGTCGACTTGCACCAGGACCACGCACGCGCAACCATGGAATCCCTGTTCCGCATTTGGCACCGGCCCGTGTGTGTGCTGACCGCCGTGGAAGGAAAGCCGCGCATGCTTCGCTACGACGGAACCGAGCAAAGCGATCGGTCGATGTAGTCTGCGCTTATCGCTCGCTCTGGCCCCAAGTCCAGCGATTCCCGAGCGTCCGTGGATGTGGCCGGATTGATTGCGTCCGGTGAGGGCCCATCCGTCGAGGTGCGGAGGCGCGAACCCGAGCACGCAAGCGCGAAGGTGCAAGTCAGATACAGTCGCTCCCGCACGCTGGGGGCTAGTGACCGCCGGCACCTTCAACTTCCGGGCATGCGTGGCCCTGTTCACCGCAGGACGATGACCAGCCTAACCCGAAGCCCGGCGCGAGCGAAAGGGCCAGCCGGCCGGCTACGCCAGACGGCCTCTAGCATCGTGACGGTTACTGTCTGGTCCAATCGACCAGGGCCAGCGTGCTCGATACCGTGTACCTCTTGATCGCGTCGATCGTTTCGGCACAGGGTCACACCGAGGAGGTATACTCGACCTTGAGCGTGGACCTCTTCGCGGAGCTCAAGAGCCTTGCGGCCGGCCTCGAGGCTGGCGGGCTCGACTATGCCCTGTGCGGCGGGGTTGCCCTGGCCATCCACGGCGTGCCCCGGGCAACCCAGGACATCGATCTGTTGGTGCGGCCCGAGGACCTCGACCGTTTGCGCGCGATCGCCCGCGCGTTCGGCTTTGCCCTGGAATCTTTCCCCATGGATTTCGCCAGCGGCATCACCATCCAGCGTTTCACCAAGCTCGTGGAAGGACAGCCCCTCATGCTGGATGCGCTGCTGGTGGCAGGGCCCATCGAGCGCGTGTGGCAGGGGCGCCAGACGGCTGAAATCGACGGTGGTCGCGTGCGGGTGGTGTCGCGGGACGGGCTCATCGCGCTCAAGCTCGCCGCGGGCCGGCCGCAGGATCTGGTGGATGTGCAGCGCCTCCAGGAGGTCAGCCGTGGTTGATATGTCCGCCGCTGCTGTGACCGCCCGGCTGGTCACGATGGCGAGCCTGCTTCGTGCGCGAGGCTTCGTGCGCAAGGGCGTGGACATGTCGCCGGCGGAAGTAACCGGAAGGCTGCGGGTCATGGCCGAGCTGTCCTCGATGTGCCAGCGCCTGGGACGGGCGCGCTTGCAGGGACCTGACTCAGGCAAGACCCGCCCGGCCGACCCTTGCCGGGACAATCGCGATGGCGACTACCAGTTGATCAAGTAGACGCAGGCGTCGGCGCCCTTGGCGCGGCACGGACCTGCCCGGTGGTTCATGTGGTAGGCGACATCCAAGGCGCCCAGCGCCTTGTCAATGGAATCGATCGTGGGCGGGAATTTGGCGGCCTCCGGGATCTTCTGGCCAATGGCGAAGAGGGTTGCAGGGCCTATGTTTTCGGCGATGTCCTTGAAGGCATCGAGCCAGTTTTGCTGGTTGAACCATTGCCCAGGCTTGAGATCCTTGATGCCATGCCTGCCCAGAATCTGGACGCCTTTCGCTCTCGCCGCACCCATGCCATCCAGGACGGACGCCACGGCCTCGGCGGCAGGCCAAACGCGCCAGCGCCCTCCTGATGTCGCCCGACTCGTTCGCGACCTGAACACCACTGGGCAGCACTTTTCAGACACCCTTGACACGGTGAAATGCAATTCATCCGACCTTTGCCTGGCCGGAACGGTGCCGTACTTATAGCAGCATCGAGAACGTCAGGTTCGCGTCCGAGAACGCCTTGGTGCCGTCCCGCTGATAGACACCAATCCCGTTGACCAGGGCAAGCTCGAATCGCCTGGTGCTCCCGAAGCGGAACGTGAGGAGGGAGACCTCGGCGCCATACAACACGGCGGATTGCTTGTCGTAGATCCACCCGAAATTGGTGCCAAACGCCATTGTGTACACAGACCCGAGGTTGAAGCGCAGGTTGGCGGGAATCGTGAGGAGATAGTTGTTGTGCTTGGTGTATCCGATGCCGGTGCGGACTCCGATGCGAAGCTCGAGGACCCTCGCCAATCCGATGTTGGTGTAGACACCCGCCTCTCCTCCACCGCCAAAATGGTCGGCATCACGAGCCCACGGCCCAGCGCCTGCTTCCACGCCCAGGTGCACGCCGGCGCGCGCGGCGGCCGCGCGATTGGCTTCCGACGGCCTGGCCATGCTTTGCCGACTTTCGCCCGGGAGGAGATCGAGATCCTCTTCGTACGTGCTCCCGTCTTCGAATGTGACCACGAGACGGTGTGCACCTGACGCCAGGTTGGGGATCTGGGCAGGAGTCTCGCCACGGTATTGTCCATCGAGTGTCACCGCCCCGGTCCGGTCGCCGATAACCGTGAGCGTGGCAAGCATCGGTGCCGGCTGAGGCATGCCCAAGGAGGGAGCCGCCGACGTCGCCGGAGCCGGAGCTACGGCTGGGGCATACATCCCCGAGCTTTGCGTCTCAGCCTGTGTCGGGTCGACACATCTACCATCCTCGCAAATACGCGCACCCTTGCACTCCGAATCCGACGAACACCCCGCCTGTGCCGGTCGTGATTGGCTCATCGCCAGCACGGCTGAAGCTGTGGCGAAAATCATCGGACCCTTACTTCGAAAACCTATTGTCAGTGTTACTGCAGGGACCATCTTGATACCTCTTCTGCAAGTTCCCGGGATCGGGCGTGCATGTTGCCATAAATCACCGGTCCGTCGAAGGGCCTGCAACTTTTCTGGTTCCACAGGAGCGGTGCCCAGGTGGAGGGCCTCCGACCCGCAGTGTGGCACCTCCCCTCGGGCCCAACCACGAGGCATTTCAGCTTGAGAATCGGGAGGGAGGCATCAGAAATCTGACTGCGCGGCGAAGCAATGTCGTGGAACTACCGAAGGAATCCGCGTCGTCGTCCAAGAAAAGCACCGGCACGCGGCTTGCTATTTCTCCGGTCGGAGGCGTTCTGTGAAGAACACGACCATCGTACTCGCACTGTTGTTGGCAGGTTTCCTCGGGCTGGCCTGCGGCCAAAACCAGCTCGACTCGCCGGCATCGACCGGTGGCTCTCCCGCCTCGGGCGGTGTGCCGGGCTCGGGCGGTTCCGGCGGGGCTGCCCTGGGCTCGGGCAGCAGCGCCCCGGTAGGCGGCGCGGCCACCGGTGGGATGAGCGGGACGAGCGGCGGTGGTGCTCCTGACGCTGGCTGCCCACCCATTGCCTGTCCCGCCATCGCGTGCGTGGCCGGCATGGTCCCCAACCCGGACGACCCGTGCGGCTGTCCTGTGTGCCAGGTGGTTTGCAGCTGTCCTTTTGTCCCGGCTAGCTGTCCGTACGGATATCAAACCGGTCCTGCCCCGTGTGGCTGTCTTTCGTGCGCTCCGGCGCCCAGCAACGACGCTGGCAGTTGTACCTGGCCCGCGAATCTCACTCCGGGCAGCGATGAGTCTGCCGTTGGCTGCTGGGCCCATGCGGTTACCGGTGGAGCCGACGGCGGTGCGTTCACCTGTTCGTTGGCGGAGTACAGCTTGGATTGCGTGGGAGCCATGTCCGCTTCGACCATGAGCATCCCAGCGCCAGATTCCTCGCTCGGGTGCAGGATACTTCCCCTTCCGACGCCCTCGAATCGGCTGTACTACTGCTGTCCCTGTGACGGGGCGACGGTGGCACCGTAGTCCTGGACCGTTTCCATGCCAAGGCCTCGCCCTGCCCATCGCCGCCCGCTGCCAGGTCCACGAGTCTTGTTGGCCGCGCTGCTCGCGAGCGTCGCGTGCGAGCACCGGACGATGCTGTTCGGCCGCGACGGCGCGGTGGCGGTAGACGACGGGGCGACGACAGATGGGGCGGATCGCGGCGATGGCTCGCGGAATCGGGTACCGCGGAATCACCGGCCGGTGGCCGAGACCTGTGTGGCCGAGCGCGGAACCCTACCAGTG
>CAZBIU010000354.1:0-7085 GCA_964491625.1 uncultured Myxococcales bacterium | reverse complement strand
GTCCGTGAGGTTCTGGCGTGGAGCATTCCCATGGCCACCGAGAAGAGGATGATCCCGCCGGCGATCTGGAAAGCGCCGATAGTGATCGAGAAGAACTTGAAGACGAGGGTTCCGGAGACCGCGAAGAGCAGCAGAACGATGAAGGCGACCAGCGTGGTCTTGCGGACGATCGCCCGCTTGGTCTCCGGGGTTGCGTTTGCGGTGAGGGTGATAAAGACCGAAGTAACCATCACCGGGTTGATGATCACGACGAGCGACGGAAACGCGACAAGGGCGAAGGCGATGGCGTTGTGCACGGCGCGACTCTACAACAGCAGCCGGGCTGCGCGCGGGCCAGCTTCAACCTGGGCACAGCCACCGTCGCGAGCGCGCGCGCCCCGCCTGGTGCTGCCGTGGGACACGAGCGGGTCTTCCGGGCCGGATCCTGGGGCAACCGGGCCGGGGACTGCCGGTGTGCCTTCCGGGTAGGGCTGGAGCCCGACTCGAGGTGGAAGGCCCCCGGTTTTCGGCTCGCCTCAAGTCACTAGCAACATCAGCAAGAGCGAGCAGCCGGAAGGCAGCGGGACGGAATCCCGCACCGCCCAGCGGCGAGCGACACGTGCCCCACTTGTGAACGGCTGCCACCCGTCCCGCCGGGCGCACCTGCCGGTCCCTCGCAACCAGGTGGTCATCCCATGAGGACCCAAACCGTTCTCTCGAGATCGGCCAGAGAGTGGTGCGTGAGCCAATCCTCCCGAAGGGCCCACTTTCGTCGTGATTTCCCGGGTGGCGCAGTTGCCAACGAGAAGTGCAAAATGTCTTCGTTCGCAGCAGGGTCTGCGAGGGCGATGTGGTGGGACGCTGCAGAAATCTGGATCGACCATTCCCGGGCTTACTGCAAGCAGAAGATCTTGAGCGAGCCTTGCGGCTCGCCCACGGCGATGCGGCTGCCGTCGGGAGATACCGCCACTGCGCTCGCGTTCTCATCCCAAGCGTTGACGAGCGACCCGTCGCTGAGCGAGAGGAGCAGGACCCGTGGTCCTGCGGTGACGACCGAGGTTCCGTCGGGGGTGATGGCCAGCCCGTACACGCTATTGGCAGCGATGGTTTGCGTAGTCTGATGGCTCTGCAGGCTCCACAGCTCCACCCCAGTGGCCAGGTTCGCGGAGGCCAGCAGGCTTCCGTCGGGCGAGAAGGCCACGCCATCGATCGTGGTCGCCGTATTGCTGTCCGTGAGAGGCTGCAGCTCGGTGCCCGATGCCACATCCCAAAGCCTGACGGTGGCCGTGTCCCAGCCTGCGCTGGCCAACGTCTGACCGTCCGGGCTGAACGCTACCGCAGTGACGTAGCTGACGTGCCCCGAGAGCGCGTGCACGAGCTTTCCGCTGTCTAGGCTCCATAGGCGGGCGGTGTTGTCGATGTTGGCGCTGGCCACGGTGTGGCCGTCGGGCGAGATGGCGATGTTGTAGGTGTAGGCGGTGCTCATCGTACGCAGCAACGTCCCGTCGGTGAGCCAGACCGTGACGAAACCGTCGCTGTAAGTGGCGCTGCCTCCACCGGTTACCAATGTCTGGCCATCCGGTGTGTAGGCTACGGAGGTCAGAGGCGACGAGCTGCCACTCAACGTGACAACCAGCGTTCCATCGCTGACCCGCCAGATCTTGGCCATGTGGTCGTTTCCCGCACTGGCCAAGAATTGCCCGTCGGGAGAAAAGGCTACGCCGCCGACGGCGGCGCTGTGGCCAAGAAGCACTTGATCGGTGCAGGCCGGCTTCCGGGTATCAATCACGGCGTCAGCCAACTGCGCGTCTGAAGCGCCAGCATCTCGATTTGATCCGCCCGTGCCTCCGCCACTCCTGCCGTTGCCGATTCTTCCACCGGTGGAAATCGTTCCACCCATTGCGGTGATACCGCCTGTGGCGGACCTACCCCCGCCCCCCGAGGCGGTGCTTCCACCAGTGCTGATCCTTCCACCTACACCTTGGACGCCACCGGTACTGACACGTCCGCCTGTGGCAATAGAACCACCCGTTGCATGAGTCCCGCCGACGCCAAACCATCCTCCCGAAGAAACAACGCCACCCGCGCCTGTTCTGCCGCCACCCGAACTAGGTGCACCCCCCATGGAGAATCCACCACCGCTTCCAGCTGCCCCACCTACAGAGGAGGCGTCCGGTGCAGAGATCTCATCGAGTGGAGTCCGACTACACGCGACCGCTAGCACGAGGAGGACGGAGTGGATCAAAGGCCATCGCATGGAAAAAGGCTAGCACCAGCAGCCGGCTGGCGGGCGCACAATTGCCGCGACGAGCAGCCGGATCTACATTAGATTGGCATTTCCTCCGGCCTCATTGGCCGGACGCGCGAGTGGAGCCCTGGGGCTTCAATTGGGTGCAGGCGAGAGGGCGCGAGCCAGAAGGCTGGGTCGATCCTGCGCAGGCGTGGGCGAGCGGAGGTACGCCGGAGGTTGGCGAGCTGCTGGCGAAGGGCGAGGTTTTCGAGGGCAAGGTCAGTACGGGTGCCAGAGGGAACATGGTGAGGTGGCGCATGATGTTATCGAACGAGTGCCGTCCCAACGAAGTCCCGCGCTCACCGACGGAAACGTGGCGTTGCGGACGAGCAGTTGGCGAACCACAGGCCCAGTGGTGGTGGCAGTTGTCACCTTGTTCCTGGCGGCGATGTTTGCCACTTGGGGCCTCTACGGGTTCTCGGGCGCCGGCTGGGTGCCGCGGTTGCCGTTCCTTGCTCCGGCTTGATCGGTATCGGCGTCACCTTCACCGTCCGCGGTCTGATGGTCTTCTTCCAACTCCTGGTTCGAGCGGGGGTGGCCCGGTTGCACATCCCGGTCTCGCGCCGTGATGTAGTCTCTTCTGCGGTATCACTGCTGATTGGAATCGTCTATCTGGCCGGTAGCCTGGCAAGTTGGCAGGCGTTACGGGATGACGGCCGGAAGTTACTCGTCCATTGGGGCAGAAATTGGATGGCTAGAAATACGTGTGAATTGGCCGTTGTGACAGGCCGATTTGCGCGGCAGCCTAGGGTTCATGTTGTTCCAGCTAGACCGCGAAAGCCGTGTTCCACTCCACGAACAAGTCCGCGCCCAGGTTGCTCTGCACATCGATCAAGGCAACCTTCGACCGGGATCACGTTTGCCGCCGACCCGACGTTTGGCGGGAAGTCTCGGGATCAATCGCTCGACTGTGTGCCGTGCCTATCAGGATCTCTGGGCGCAGGGCTATCTGGAAGCCCGGCCGGGTGCCTACTCCACGGTTCGAGCGCGCCTCCGTACGACGACCAACAAGGCATCCTTGCGTCCCTCCTGCCTCGCTTTCGAACGACTCTCGGCGCCCGCGCCACGCCGGCTATTTTCGCAGGTCGGCCGGATGGCCCATCTAGCCGCGATGGCGGACGACCTCCGCCTCGTCAACTTCGCAAGCCTGGCCGCCGATCGGGAGCTGTGCCCAAGCGAGGAACTGCAACGAGCCTTCCGCAAGGTAATCACGATGCGTGGGAAGACTGTCTTCGACTACGGTCATCCGGCCGGCTACCGGCCGCTGCGGGAAAGCATCGCGGTCAACCTGCGTGTGCACGGCGTGGCCGTCACCGCCGACGAGATCCTGGTGACCAATGGATCGCAGCACGGCTTCGATCTGCTCTTGCGTCTGTTCGCGCGCCCGGGGGCTGCCGTGGCGATGGAAGCGCCCACCTACTCTCTCGCGATCATGAGCTGTCGCCAGCAGAGCATACCCATCGCAGCGGTTGCCATGCGCGCGGACGGGATGGACTTGGCCGCGCTGGAAGGGCACCTGCGCAGCCGGGCTATTGCCTTCGTCTACACCATGCCCAACTTCCAGAATCCGACGGGAATTACAACGTCGCAGGTTCATCGCGAGAGGCTTCTTGGCCTGTGCGAAGCCCACGGCGTTCCGCTGGTGGAGGACGGTTTCGAGGAGGAGCTTAAGTACTTCGGCCATGCCGTGCTGCCCATCAAGTCTATGGACAACAAGGGCGTGGTGATCTACCTCGGGACCTTTTCCAAGGTGGTCTTTCCCGGGTTGCGCGTCGGCTGGATCGCTGCGCCCCCTGACTGTATCGAGCGCCTTGTAGCCATCAGTCGGGTGTGCTGGCTGTCGGGCAACGTACTGACCCAGGCGGCCGTCAGTCGGTTCTGCGACTCGGGCGCCTTCGAAGAACACGTCCGCCGGGTTCACCGCACCTATCGGCCGCGCATGCGAGCCCTGCTCGACGGACTCGATGACCGCATGCCGAAGGAACGCGTGACCTGGTCTAGGCCCCAGGGTGGCTACGCGTTGTTCATGCAGGTCCATCCGCGAGGCAAGATGAGCGAAGAAGTTGCTATGGAGCGCATCCGCGCCGCCGGGGTTCTGGTGTCGCCGGGCAGTCTCTATTTTCCAAGTCCGCCGAAGCAGGTTTGCTTCCGGCTGTCCATCGCCAATTTGTCGCCGGAGAAGATCGCGGAAGGGTGCCGCCGACTCGGCAAAGCGCTCAAAGGAATGGTGTAGTCATGTTACTTTCGCCCAAGCCTGGAATCATCTACGGTCCGGTAGCATCGCGGCGGCTGGGATCTTCCCTCGGGATCAACCTGCTTCCACGAGGCCAGAAGGCGTGTACCTTCGACTGTGCCTATTGCCAGTACGGGTGGACGCCGAGGCTTCCCTCAGCCGCCGACGCATTCCCCACGGTCGATGTCGTGCTCGCCGCGGTCGAGGAGACGCTGAGAAGTAACACAGCTCCGTTTGCGTTTCTGACCTTCTCGGGCCACGGCGAGCCGACCACACATCCGCGGTTCCTATCGATCGTGGAGGGCGTACGAGTTCTGCGAGATCGGTACCGACCCACGGCCAAGATAGCGGTGCTCTCAAACAGCACGCGCCTTACGCAGCCAAGCGTGCGCGAAGCACTCGACCTCGTCGATGCTCGCATCATGAAACTCGACGCCGGGACCGAGGCCATGTTCCAGCGCTACTGCCGTCCGCTGGAACCTGTCGCTCTCGACGACATCGTGGGTGGGCTGGCCAGTTTGCGGGACGTGACCCTGCAGGCTCTGTTTGCCGCGGGGCCGGGCGGCAACGCTGACCCTGCGCACGTTGCCGCATGGGCGGGAAAGGTCGTCGCCATTCGACCGATCGATGTTCAGATTCACACACTCGACCGCTCTTGGCCGTCGGCCGAAATCGCACCGCTCGATGCCCTAGCCCTGCATGCAATGGCACAGCGACTGCGCGAGTCCGGCTGTGCGGCGACCGTGTATTCGCGAGGGTAGTCTGCGTTGGCGCGGGCGACGCCAGGGCGGGAGCCGGTGACGGAGAGGCGTCCGAGCGAAGCGTGGCGGAGGCCCCAATCACCCGCGTACGGCTCTCACCTGTCGGCGGGATGAGACAGTCTTGCTACGCTACCGCGTCTTTGGCGGCCTTGACCGGGCGGCCCTGGATGACCTTGCGAGCTGGCTTGGCCTTGAAAGCCGTCGGCTCCTCGGTGAATGGGTTGATGCCCTTGCGCTCCTTGGCGGCGTGCTTCTTGACGACGACCATGCGCACGAGGCCACGATCGAGACCCGGTGTTCACCGAGGCGTTCGAAGCGGTCCTTGGGGAGCGAGGGGTGAAGTGCGTGAAGATTCCAGCGCAGAGTCCCAATTGCAATCCGCATGCGGATCGGTTTGTGAAAACGGTCCGGGACGAGTGTTTGCGCCATTTCGTAATTTTCTGGGAACGGCACCTACGGTACCTGCTCAAAGAGAAAGAATCGCCATCACCACCGGCAGCGCCGCCGCTGCCTTGACCCCCGTCCGTCCTCGCCTCGGTTGCTCGCGCGGTGTCTCGATGCCATGCCGCCGAAAGCGCATTCGCCAATAGCGCACGTGGCAGGGCAGTACCCCGACCATCGGCGCGATGGTCTCACTCGAATCGCCCGCCGCCGAGCGCAAGATCGCTCGTGCCCGATCCGCCTCCGCTCGCCGTGTAGACCGCGCCAGGCTCTCCAGTGCTGAGCGTTCCTCGTCCCTAACTACAGGGCTGTTCGTCCCATTTCGCTACCCTCGGGTAGCGATTCTCGACGCACGTTGGATCCCGTCCAGTTTTCTGCTTAGGGTGTGGGTGATCCAGACCGGGCGGCAGCACGATCCTCTTTCATCTTTACATTCGTAGCCTGAAGGCCCTTGGGCCCTTCGATGATTCCGAACTCCACTGCCTGCCCGGGGCTCAAAGAACGATATCCCTCGGACTCGATTACCGAGTAATGGACGAAGACGTCGTCCTCCCCATCCCGCACAATGAAGCCGTACCCCTTGGCGTTGTTGAACCATTTCACCTTTCCAGCTGCCATGTACTCCTCCTTCAGACCACAAAGATGCGCGCGTGGTTGAAGAGGTTCATAGAATTTTAGCGATGCTATTGCCGCACATTGCCACCACGTTGCCTCAACGTTTCCTTATGTCGTCGGGCACGGCATTTCGCTTGGATGGGAAGCGGGAGGCGGACCGAATGTCCACAGCGGGAAATGGTGATCCCGGCTGACGGACGCCTCGCTGCTTGCCTGGGCGCTCTTTGCGGAGCGGGAGGGGGCGATGTTGTCGATCTCATCGAACAGAATGACGGCTGGGGCGAACTTCTGAGCGCGCTCGAAGACGTCTCGGATCGCGGCTTCAGTTTCGCCGACCCACTTTGACAGGAGGGCCGGGCCGTTGACGATCTCGATGTGGGCGCCGCACTCGCTAGCGACGGCGCGGGCGAGCTGGGTCTTTCCCATACTTGGCGACCCAGCGAGGATGATGCCGTGGCCGATGGGCTTGGCGCCGATGCGAAGGAATAGGTCGGCGTGCTTCAGTGGCAGCTCGATCAAGTCGCGCGCGGCTTCGACTGCGGCGTTCCGGCCGAGGACGTCGGAGTAGCGTGTGGGTGGCACCGAGCGATGCGCGGGTTGGGCGCTGTCGGGAGCGTTCGCCGCCAGAGTTGTCCTTCGCCAGCGACTCATCCGACGCACAGGTGCAGGGATAGCGACGTGGAACGGGATGTTCCGCGGCACGATCTCGGGTGCCAGAAGGTCCCTGTGTGGACCGGGATCGGCGTCGGATCGGGGCGATGGCCGG
>CAZBIU010000353.1:0-7092 GCA_964491625.1 uncultured Myxococcales bacterium | reverse complement strand
GGATCATGAAGTTCAAGTCGGAATAGCCCTGTCCGTGCGCGTGCGACGGCAGGTTCACGGGCACATCATCCACCGAGAAGGCGAAGTCGGTACCGTGATCGAGATTGAACCCGCGCAAGAAGTACTGGTTCGCCTTGCCATCGCCCGAGTGCTGCGTGACCACCAGGCCGGGGACGGCTTCCATGATCTCGCCACGGCGAAGCAGCGGAAGGTCCTTGAGATCCTCCACGCCGATGGCCCCTTCCGACGCACTGACAGCAACCCCCAAGATGTCCTCTGCGCGCCCGCGCACAAGCACCTCGGGCAGCTCGGTAACCCTGGCCGGAACCGCGGACGGAACAACCTCCGCCTCCACTGGGGCGGGCGTCTCGCTTGCGACCCCAGCGTCACGACACGCATCGGGACCAGCGTCCATCACCAGGGTGCCGCTGCCAGCGTCCTCGGCCCGCGCAGACGCCCCGGCCATCAGGGCAACGCCTGCCACGAGCAGAGCTGAGCATGCGCGGCGAACCGAGAACCCCAGGGGCCCGGAGCCCAGCGATAGGACGGGGAGCATTCTTTCTGTGAGGTGCATGGCCGCGCAAAGGTGTAGCACGATCCTATCAATTGGTGCCACACATTCTTGTGGCACCACCGACGGGTGCTCGGTGTTCTGCCGGGAAGCCTGCTTAAGAAAACGGAACCGCAAGCCGCACAAAGACTCGCCGTAAGGGACCGTAGGCGCTGCCAACATAGCCGGTGCCAATTCGATAGGCGTAGACCTGGTTGAACAAGTTGAGAACGTCGATGGCTATCTCGGGGTGCAGGTGCGAGAAGATGTCGAAGCGGTGGCGAAGCGTGAGGTCGACGATCACATGCGACGGCACCGTCTGGTCGCTGTCGGCGCCGGTACGCATCCCGCTGCCGTAGCTCAGCAGCGCCGACACGTGCGTGCTCGCGGGCGCGTCGTGAAGATCGATCCCCACATTTGCTGTCCACGTCTGCACGTGATCGAGCATCACCCAGCTCTTGTCGGCGACCTCTTGCGCAGAAAACAAGAATCGTTCGGAGCTGATGCCCGAGCCCTGCGCGAGCTGCCATCCCAAGTTCGCGAAACCGTCGAGGTTGCCACCGCCGTTGAGTCTGCACGAGGCCTCGGCCCCGGCGGCACGCCCGCGCTCGAAATTGTAGCTGGCGACGAGGTTCGTGGTGCCGACGTTCACGCGGTCGAGTTGATCGCTGGCGATGCGGCCCCAGCCGGTGACGTCCAAGGTCAAACTAAGCAGCGGACGCAGGGTGAGGCCCAGCTCCGCAGACCAGTCCTTTTCCGCCTTGATGTCGACGGGAAGAGTCTGCCCGGCGAGGGAAGGAATGAGGATGCGAGCCGCAACGGGCGCATCGATCGTGCTCGGTGGTTGCCACAAGTATCCGGCAAACCCGTGCAGCGTGAGGTTCGTCGTGACGGCGTAACCAAGACCCAGCCGCGCGCTTGGCCCGAGGAGGAACAACGATGGCTCGTCGCTGTGAAGGAAGGACGCACTCTCGATGTCGAGCCTGACGCCGGCAAGGATTCTCCACTTTCCGAGCAAGATTTGGTCTTGCAGGAAAGCCCCTGCGTTAGCCACGTTGGTACTATCACTGCCTGACAGCGTCTCTGCCGGGTCGGCACCGCCCGAAGGAGCGGCATCGTCTCGGAAGTAGGCTGTGTAGTCCACGTTGCTGCGGGCCGCATCGACCAGCAGGCCTGTCTTCCAGACGTGCCGCTCGCCTTGTACCCACGTCAGCGAGGCCAGCCCGCCTCCGTGAAGGACATCCCGGCTCACATCGCTGCAAGCAGAGCCAGGATCCGCGGTGGGGCCCAACGATCCGGCGGGATCACAGGTGAGCTTTCCGTAAGCTTCGCGGATAAATGGAGCAACCTGCAAAGTACCCCCAGCACCGGCGTGCTTGTAGGAAACCGCCGCGAAGACATTGCGTTCGGTCTCGACGGGGTTTGCATCGTAGGGCACGAAGGGCGGAGGATCGTTACCATAGGCGTCGGGTCCCCGGACTGCTCCTGCCGGGGCTTGGGAAAGCGGCAGCAACGTGGGGTCGATCGGGATCTGAAACCGACTCTGATTGAAGGTCGTGACGAGCTCGATGTGGTCGGTTTCGCGAAGCTGGTAGTCCAGGCGCACAAAGCCGCTACCCGATGTCATGCCGTCGTGAAGGATGGGGGTCACCGACGGCGGGTCGAATCCGCGCTTGGTATTCTGGAAATCGCCAGCCACGAAGAGGCTGAGCCTTCCGATCTCCTCGGCATAATTGAGCGCGTAGTTGGTCGTGCCATACGATCCGTACGCGGCTTGTGCTTCCCCAGATGGGCCACCGACAGCGTGGCGCGTGGTTACGTCGATCACGGCACCAAGCCCAGAACCGAATTCTGCCGGGAAGCCGCCCGTCAGGATGCGAACCTTCTCCACCATCCTCGTCGGAATAAAGCCCTTCGTGGCGTCCCATTCCCCGAGCGGGGCGGCCAAAAGAGGAATCCCGTCGATCACGTAGAGCAGGCCGCCATCTGCGCCGCGCACGTGGAGTCCGAAACCGAAGGTATCAGCGACGAACCCGGGCTGCGTCGCCAGCGCGTAGGCAAGTGGTTGCGTGTCACCCCCGGGCAGGGATGCAATCGTCTGTCGCGATAGAACGGATTCACTGGTGCCGATCGTTTTTTCCCTCCGGCCAAGCACGGTGACATCGAGGGCCGGTTCCGGCGAAACAGCCGAGATCTCCGGCTCTTGGGCGACAACTGGAGCTGGCGATGCGTCGGGCGGGCCGCCGTCCTGGCCTTCCGCCAACGGTTGCGACGCAATTTCTTGCCCTCCGTCGAGCGGTTCTTGGGCTGCGGCTGGGCGGGCCGCTAAGGCGGCCAAACACAATCCCAGGGTTACCCCGTAACGTCTCATGACGCCCCTTCGGGGGCCGCCTCGGGAGCGTTGTCCACGCTTGCTGCATCCGTGCTCGCCGCACCTGCGCAGCCGCCGTCCAAGCTCGGGTCGCCCCCGTCGGGACACACCCACGGCCACCGCTCGCCCGGGACGGGCTCGCCCAGGTCGTCATAGCTGCCAAGCCCGCAGCCAACGCCCCATCCGATCGAGACGGCCGCTAAGAAAAGGATCGCCACCTTCCGCCATCTTGTCGCGCGCGGGGATGATGATTGCTTCTTGGGTCGAAGGACGGGGAAGGGATGCATCGCGCGCGCACGGTAACTCTGCTTTGCAGGTCCGCTTTGCAACCAATCAGCGACGGTTCCGCAACGGAAGCTGTTTCGTAGTCTTTTCGAGCCTCGGTCTCGACGGAGCAACGGCGCTGACCAACCTGGCCAAGAGAGCGAGCGCGTCCATGTCGCGCGCGAGGCAGAACGAGGGCGCGCGCGGGTGGCTCGGGTGGCCGTCGCGCCAGTTCAGTCGGTCTCGCCGGGATGGCCGGTGCTTGCCTTCGTTATGAACACGACGTGGAGGGCATCATCCGGGCAGTACCAGATTCTTCCGGCTCCGGTGACCTCGTATTGCCACTGCTCAAGCACCTTGCCCCTGATGGTCGGATGCCCAGGTCGCTACGCAACCTATGCTGCCTCGCGGGGTTGGTCTGGGTTGGTCCCATTCGCCCCTTCGCGGAGGCGGGGCCACGCGTTCGCCACGCTTGGCCATCAGGGGCGTGGAACCTTGGCCCGGGTACCGGGAAGGGAACGGCTCAGGTCCGCCGCCAGCTTGGGGTCTGCATAGATCGCAGCCGTGGATTTCCAGGCGTGAATGACCTCATCCAGTGCGGCGCTGTTTCCGACGGCGGCACACGCCTGCACGGTCTCGATGAACTCGTGCACGAACGCCTGCTTGGCGTCCTTGGATAGAAACTTCATCCAAGGGAAGCGGGCTGCCAGGAGGTTGCCCAGGGAATTCGGAACCTGAGGAACATTCACCAGGCCCGCGAGCAGACTGGCTGCAATCTCAGTCCCTGCAGAAGATGAGGATGATCGTGTGTCCAAGGATAGACGGAGGGCCACATCCCCGCGCCGGTGAAGGACAACATCCTCCCTGGCCAGCTTCTTCAGGATAGGCTTCGGCTGGCGGAGAAAGTCGGTCAGGGTTTTGGCGTGAGCGCTCATGCCAATGAGCATATCAGATAAACAGCAGATGTGGATAGCCAGCTCAGAGCCGCAGGAACCTCAAGTCGAAGCCCCGCTCGAGGACCCAGAAGAACCCCAGCAAGCCGATGGCGGCCGAGGCGGCGATGGTGATGTTCCGGGGCTTGATGAGGATCGCCAGAAGGCGCAGCAGTGGCAGCAGGGCTGCGAAAATCATGAGCTGCCCGAGCTCCACGCCGACGTTGAACGAGACCACCGAGGTGACCAGGTTCGCCCTCCCGACGATCAGGTTCTGCAGGACGCTCGCGAAACCGAAGCCGTGCACGAGCCCGAAGCAGAACGTCACGAGCCAGCGGTGCGTGACCTTCCTCCGAACCAGATTCTCGACGGCGACGTAGCAGATGGAGACCGCGATGGCCGACTCAACCAGCCTGGAATCAAGCCTGACCACGCCCAGGGCCGCCAGCAGCAGGGTGATGCTATGAGCTGCCGTGAAGGCAGTGATGATGGGCAGGACGGCTTTGAACGACGGCGCGACGAGCACGAGCGCCAGGAGGAACGCGATATGGTCGTACCCGGTCAGGATGTGCTCGATGCCGAGCACCACGAAGCGGCCTACATTGGTGAGGGCTTCCCGCCACGTCGAGCGGGGCGACGGAGGCGCCTGTACTGCTCGCGTCGCGGTCGGCGCCACGCTCGCCGTCGCTCCGGGCCGCATGACGCTGGGCTGATCTCGCGCCGAGACGGCGGTGCTCGCCGCCCTGGTCTGTGCGATGACCGGCGGGATCACCGTCCAGGCGTGCGCCGATGACTCGAACGTGTACTGCATCGCGGGCGGTGAGAAGTCGAACACCGACTTCAGAGCGTCTCCGGTGGCTTCGGACACGTATCCGTAGGCGAGGTTCATGTGTGCCTGCTGGGTCTCGTCGAAGAGCAACCTGTAGTCGATGGTGACGGGACGTCCCTGGTCGAGCGGGATTCTATCGACCGAGATCCAGATCGTGTAGATGTCCCCGTTGCTCACCAGCCTATCGACCTTCACCGGGTACGCCTTGCCGTCCTCGGCAACCGACAGTTTCTCATCGAGATACGGCTGGAGTACCTTGGTCACCACTTGGGGCATCTGCTCGTCCGACAGGCCGCCGACCAGATCGAGCCCCTGCATGCCCTTGATGGCCTGAAGCAGCGGGGGGTTCATGTCGATGTTGCCGACGATCCGGTTCCGACCGAAGCACCAGCGCGAACCTCCCACGGGCGTATTGTGCGCGAATGCCGCCACCGGTCCGGCCAGGAGCATCAGTGCCGCAAAGGCCGCCAAGCGTCGTCTACGCATGCTCACGCTCCACACCACGCTCGCTCATCGCAACCGCGAGCGGACACTCAGGATCGGGAGCGAAGGCATCGCCCGCGACAAATGCGGCCACCGCGCGGCAGCCCCCTTTGCAGATGTCCCGATAGTCGCAAGAGCGGCACGGCTCGGCAGCGCGCTCGATCCAGCCACGCAGGCGGCCGAGGTGCTCCGACGTCCGCCAAAGCTCCGGCAATTCGAAGATGGATTCATCGCTCGACAGAAAGGAGCAGCCGGCAAACTTGCCGTCGGAGCGCACCCCGACGAGGACATTCCCGGCCTCACACCCGTAGACCGAGAATTGCTCCATGAGGCTCTTGTCCGGTCGGTGCCAGCAAAACATGGGAACGAACGAGCAGTCGATCTTCACTGGGAAGCCGCCGTGCCTCAAGGACAGATCCCGGATGAACGGGAAAAAATTCTCGTTCTGAGCCCGGGTCAGTCGCCGCTCGAAGTAGTCCTTTTTTCCACGCCCCGAGGGCTTGAGCCGGAGCAGCTCCACGTCGACGAGCCCTCGCTCCTTCGCAAACCCGACGAGGTTCGCCAGCGCATCGAGCCCGTCTCGCGTCACGACGCAGTTGATGCCGACGCGGACCCCTGCTTCCCGCAGGAGATCCACCGCGGCTAGCCGCGCGGCTCGACCGGCCTGCGCGCCCTCGTCGAGGGAGTCGATGCTGACGTTGACCTGACCAAAAATACGGCATTGCTCGGCGGTCTCGCGGGTCAGAAGCGATCCATTGGTGGTCAAATTGGGCACCATGCCGCGTGCGCGCGCATAAGCGGCGAGCTCGAAGAAGTCGGGCCGCTCCAGTGCCTCGCCGCCGCCGAGGGCAACGTGGAACACGCCCATGTCCGCGAGCAGGTCGATGGCTCTCCGGAGCTCCGCCGATGACAGCTCGCCGACGTCGCTTGGCCCCGAGTCCATATAGCAGTGGCCGCAGCGCTGCGAGCAGGCATTCGTCACCGAGAGGTGGACTTCGAGCGGCGCACTGAGAAGCCGCGTCTCCGGCTCTTCCCAAGCCGAGCACGCAGAATGGCCCAGGCTGCGCATGAAGTCGCGGTCCACGTGCACGAGCATCGGCGGATCTTCCATGGCCAGGATCCCGCCAAAGGACTCGAAGCGATGGCGGAGCGAGCTCATGCCGTCCGCCCCGCCGTCTTCGCCTCCGCCGTCCCATGCTCGGCCTCGCCCGGTCGCGGGCACCGCTTGAATTCGATGCCATCGATGAATGTCGCGATAAGGTTGAAGAGCACCGTCATCCCGGCGCCAATGGTGAAGAAGGCGACCATGTCGACCCCGATGCTGCTCGAGTTCGGGTTGTAGCCGGTCTTCACTTTCAGGATTTTTCCCGTCATGGTTCCCCCTTATGTGCAATGGCTGGTGCGGTCGCTGGCCCGCCCACGGCTTTCTTCTCGTGCGCTTCGGCGCTGGGCACCACCGGACCGGCAGGACGTCTCAAGTCCTCGACCCAGCGGTGGTACACCATAGGGAAGACGTCGACGATCTCCGGCCCGTTCGGCTGCCGGATCACGAGCAGATAGAGGACGGACGTGGTCATCACGAGCACGAGAAGCGGACTGGCGACGAGACGCACGATCTTCGGCCAGCGCTCCCAGAACGATCCACGTCTCAATAGGAAGAGCC
>CAZBIU010000352.1:0-7239 GCA_964491625.1 uncultured Myxococcales bacterium | reverse complement strand
AGGTTTTCCCCTTGCACAGCTATAGCGCTTCCTACATGCAGTCCAGCGCAACCTGTTCGGAGCTCGCTCCCGCCCCGGCTTCGCCCAGCGCATTCAATAACCTCGACCCCAGCTTCCTCTGTTCGGGCCTTCTGCCCTCGACCACAACGAGCCAGCGTATCACGGGGCTGCAGAACGGCATCTGGTACGGCGTGGGCGTGGCGGCCATCGACAAGTACGGCAACGTGAGCGCCATTCCGGAATCCAGCGTGACCTACGGGATGCCAGTCGCGACCGTGGATTTCTACACCGAATACCGCAACTCCGGCGGCCAGGCCAAGGGTGGATACTGCTCGCTTGCAGGCTGGCAGAAGCGCCCTGCCGCGCTCATCGTGATCAGCTTCGTCGCGTTGGCGGTGATCGTGTTTGTCCGACGCCGGCGCAAGGGCCCGCCCGGAACCACGACCATGCTGCTGCTGGTTGCCGCGGGCACCGTCGTCGGTGGACGAGCGCACGCGGGGGGCATCATCTACGACGACATGGACACAAGTAGCGACGATAACCAGACCGCCTACCCCGAGCCCGAGCCCGAGCCCACGCCTCCGCCTCCTCCGTCGACCTGGGCCTCCGAGCGCGACTTTGCCATCGAGGTGCGTTTCGGACTCTACTTGCCCGACGTCGACTCGGAATTTGGCGGCAAGGCCCAGCCCAACGCCTTCCTCTTCGGCACCCAGAAGCGCCCCATGTGGCAGTTTGAGCTCGACTGGGAGGTACTGCAGAAGTTCGGCACACTGTCGATTGGCGCCTCGATTGGCTACTGGAAGGAAAACGGTCAGGCCTGTCTGCTGTCGGACCTGCAGGCCAATGGAACCTGCACGCCCTCCGCCGACAACACCAGCCTGCGCTTGATCCCCTTCGCGGCATTGCTCATCTACCGCATGGACGAAGCCGCGAACCGTTGGAAGATCCCGCTGGTTCCCTACGGCAAGATTGGGCTCAACTACACCATCTGGACCATCAACAACGGCGACGGTGACGTGCCCACCTACAAAGGTACGGGCGGCGGCCACGGCCAGGGCGGAACCGCGGGCTGGCAGGCAGCGGCGGGCATCTCGCTACGGCTCGATTTCGTCGATCCCTCCGCGGCCCGCGAATTCGACGTCGACAGCGGAGTCAACCACACCTATGCCTTTTTCGAGCTGGATCACGTCGACGGCTCGGGCCTTTACCGCACCGATGTGCTGCACGTGGGCGACAACACATGGTTCGCCGGCTTGATGTTTGAGTTCTGACGTCCTACACGGGTAGCGACGTGAACGATCCCCCGGCACCACGCACCTTGCGCATCGTCGTCGAGTACGACGGGACGGGACTGTCCGGCTGGCAACGCCAGGACGGGCAGCCCACGGTGCAGGGTTGGCTGGAGCAGGCCTTCAAGTCGATGACCGGTCAAGACGTGGTGGTGCGCGGGGCGGGCCGCACCGACGCCGGAGTGCACGCCGAGGGCCAGGTAGCCAGCGTGGAGGTTTCGTCGCGCATTCCAACCCTGGGCTTCTTGCGCGGACTCAACACCTTCTTACCGCCAGAGATCGCGGTGCTGGACGTCGCCGACATGCCCGCGGGCTTCAACGCCCGGCACGACGCCCGCGGAAAGATCTACCGCTACCAGGTGTGGAACCACCCGGTTCGTTCGCCGCGCTTCGCCCGGCACGCGTGGCACGTGTACGATCCGCTGGACACGCACGCCATGCGCCAGGCCGCCACGGTTCTGCTGGGCCAGCACGACTTCCGCGGCTTCCGATCATCCGATTGTGACAGAACCAACACGGTCCGCATCCTGCGCCGCTTCGACGTGCGCCGCGACGGCGCGCTGGTATCCATCGAAGTCGAAGGCACCGCGTTCCTGCGCAACATGGTCCGCATTCTCGCCGGCACCCTGGTCGCCGTCGGCAAGGGCAAGCTGACCGTCCACGACGTGGCAGCGTTGCTCGAATCCGGCGACCGAACCCAAGCCGGCGTGACCGCGCCCGCCTGTGGGTTGACCTTGGTGAAAGTGATTTACTGAGAGGGGTCCGCCGTCCGGGACCTGTACGTTTGGGACATGGTCTTGAGACACAAGTCCGACGAGGCATCCAGGCTACGGACAATGCAGAACGACCAGCGCCGAGGGGCCGGCGTTGGGTGGCAGATGCACGGTCTGCAGGTCGGGATCGTCGCCGCACGTCCATGCCACGGCGTAGTCTTCGCCGCAGGCGCGGCCGGGGGCAGTCGGGGAGCCGAACGGCACGGTGTACTCGCAGGTCCAGCGCCCGTCGCAGCTTTGCGCCAGCTCGGCAGTCGCGGTGTCGTCCGCGCGCGCGCAGCGCTGGCCGTAAGCCGCCGAGTGTACCTGGATGGGACCATGGGCGGCGCGCGGTCCCTCCGGGGCCAGCCGCTTCGGTGGTGCCGTGGGGTCACAAGAAAGGTAGACGCCCCCACCATAGCCTGCCTCGGGCTCGGCCACGGCGCGACGGACCTCGGACTCGGCGCCGCAGGTCCACTCTGCGATGTAGCTCTTCGCGCACCCGTACACCGGATCGCCGATGAGCCAGTGGTGGATGCGATACGCACATTCCGGACGCCCGTCGCACTTCTCCGCCAGGTGCGCGGTCACGTTGCCGCGCGGAGCTCGGCAGTTGGGTCCGTAGCTGCCAGCAACGACATGGATGGCCAGGGCTGGCGAAGGCGGCGCAGGCTCGCCCGCCTGCGCTGGCAGGCCGGCTGTTGCATCCGCAGGACATCCGAGTCGGACCACGGAACCGAAGCCGGCTTCCGGCTCTGCATAGGCGCGGTGGACTTGGGACGCGCCGGCGCAGGTCCATTCGGCAATGTAGTCCTTCCGGCACCCGTAGGCCGGATCGCCGATGATCATGTGATGGATCCGGTAGTCGCATTGCTCGCTGCCGTCACACGTGACCGCCAAGTGCCGGGTGACGTTACCGCGCCGCTGCCCGCAGCTCGATCCATAGGTGCCGGCCACGATGCGAATCCCCGTGGTGGCTGGCTCCGGCGCCGCCATGGCCGCGGGCTCTGGTTTTCGATGGACCGTCGCTCCGCACGCGGACCCGCTGCCAAGCAAGGCGACCATCCAAGCCAGTCTCATGCCGCCCATGGTAGCAACATTCGGCGCTGGTCCGTGCGCTACTTCCCGGCCAGCATTTCCTCGACGACGACGCGCACGCGCTCGTGCAGGTTGGCGCGATCTTGTTCGGAAAGGCCCTGGGTCGGAATCGGCTCGCCGATGATAGCGGTCACTTTGCCGGCGCGCAGAAGGTAGCTGCCGGCCGGCATCAGCTCGCGCGTGCCCCGCAGCGCCAGCGGGACGATGGGAACCCCGGCCCGCACCGCCAGATGAAATCCGCCCTTCTTGAACGGCCCCAAGCTTCCGTCGCGCGTACGCGTTCCCTCCGGAAAAATCAGGACCGAATCGCCGTTGCGAATCCGGTTGCCAGCTTCCTCTATGCTTCGGCGTGCCGACACGCCGTTCTTCCGGTCGATGAAGATGAAGCGCCCCGCCCACATGACCCACCCGAACAGCGGAATACGCGCTAGCTGCTTCTTGGCAATCATGCGCAGCCGCCGCGGCACGGCGACGAAGGCCGCCCATATATCTAGCGAGGAAGCGTGGTTTGCCATGAAGACGTACGGCTGAGCGGGATCGAGCGAGGCCCGATTCTCGACCACGATTTTCACGCCGGCAAACGACGTCACCCAGCCAGACCATGCCCGCGCCAAGTCGAGCACCCTATCTCCCGTGCGGTCGAGCAGGCGCAGCAGCAGGCCAAAGACGCTGCCCAACGCTGTCGCCACCGCGATGAAGAAAACCGTTGCAAGGGCTCGCATGAAAGACACCACGACATGCTATCCTGTCGCCGTGGACTTCCGGAAGACCTACTACGTACTTCCGAACCTATTCACCCTTTCATCGGTTCTGTGTGGGTTCGCATCCTTGGCGCTGTCTGCCTCTGGCCGCAGCGAGGCGGACCTATACCTTGCGGCACTGGCCATCTGCTTCGGGCTTTTCTTCGACACCTTCGATGGTCGCGTCGCGCGGCTAACCAAGACCCAAACCGATCTGGGCCGCGACCTGGACTCGCTCGCCGACGTCATCACCTTCGGCACCGCGCCGGCGCTGCTGGTCTACAAGTGGGGTATGACCGGGTTCGGCATGACCGGGGTACTGATTGCCGGTCTCTTCGTGTGTGCGGGGGCCATGCGGCTGGCGCGGTTCAACGTGCTGGCCAGACGCGATGAAGACTCGGGTCACAAGAAGCCGGCGAAGTTCACCCTGGGTCTTCCCATCCCGCCCGCGGCCAGCCTGCTGGTGTTCGTGGTCATCGTCAGCCACACCACCGGCGAATACAAATTCCTCAGCGAGACCTCGACCGCGGTTGTGGTCTTGGTGCTGTCGTTCCTGATGGTTTCGCGGGTTCGCTTTCGATCATTCAAAGAGCTGCGCTTCACCGTAAAGACGGTCGGCGTGGTCCTGCTTGTGGGCGGCGCCTGCGCCGCGTGGGTCTGGACCGGCTTCGCCAAGGCCTTCATTTTCCTGTTCCTGGTGCTGGCCTACATCGTGTTGGGCCTGGCCGAGGAAGTCCTGTTCTATCGCCGCAGACGCGCCCAAGAGCGCAGCGCCGCCCAGCCGCCGATTCCCGAGCCGCCCAGCGTGCCCGACGAGGAGGTCCTGCGCGAGCTGGGCGCCTTCGACGAGGAGGACTCGGCCGATAAAGACGTCGCTGTGGCAGCGACCGACAGCGATCCGGTCGTCAATCCCAGCCGGTAGGCGCGGTTAATTCCTCGCCATCACCGGTGGCAGCGCCTTCAGCGCCGCGACCCTGGGCCGAATCGCCGAGAGGAACGCCGCACGGTTGGTCGGTCCCGGCTCGTGCACCACGGAAACCTTGGCCGGGTCGATGTACTGCCCGCTCTTCACCACGCTGAAGTGCAGGTGCGGCCCCGTGGAAAGACCGGTGGTTCCCACGTAGCCGATGACTTCCTTCTGCTGCACCTGCTTACCCACCTTTAGATTCTTCGCAAATTTGGACAAGTGGAAATAGCGCGTCTGCAGGCCGTTGCCGTGCTGGATCACGATGGTGTTGCCCGACCCGCGCAGCATCTCAGCCTGCACCACCTTGCCCGCCATCGACGCCCATACCGGCGTACCGATCGGCGCCGCGTAGTCGATACCGAGGTGCGCCTTCAGCACGTGCAAGATCGGGTGGAAACGCTTGGGATCGAACTTCGAGCTGATGCGCACGTAGCGCAGCGGCGTCTTCAACATTGTCTTCGCCAGCGCCTGGCCCTTTTCGTCGTAGTAGTGCCCGTGGCTGCGGTCGTCCGTCGGATTCCAGTAGAAGCCCCGGAAAGTGCCGGTCTTGCCGCTGTACTCGGCAGCCAGCAGGCGCCCGTACTTGTAGAACTGGCCTCCCAAGTACTGCTTTTCGACGACGACCTTCCAGTGATCGCCGGGATGGGTGTCGGTATAGAAGTTGATGTCCCAGGCGAATAGGTCGACCAGCAAGCTCACCAGCGCACCGCCTTCGCCCGCCTTGTGCACCGATTCGTAGAGCGACGATTCGACCGTGCCGTAGGCCTCTGCGGTCTTGATTTCCAGGGGCTTTTCCTGCTTCTTCGCCACCCAACTGCCGTCGGATTTCTGCGTCGCGAAGTAGTGCAGCGCCGGGGTAGGCATGTAATGGAACGCGTCCGGGTTGCCCTCGTCGTCACGGTCGACCTGGTACCTTTCGCCGGCGCGAATCAGCTTCGGATCGACTAGCTTGCTAATCGCCGCCGTCACGTTCCCCGCCGAGCCGCCAAAACCTTCGCGCGCCAGCACCGTGCTCAGCGTGTCCGACGGGCCGAACTGACCCAAGATCGAGCCGTCCTCGGTGACGATGGACGCAGGAGCAGCCGCCTTCTTTGGCTTCTTTTCCTCGTAGGCAGCCCCGAGCAGCGAGGGCGGGATCGATTCCGCCAGCGCCTCCTGCTTGGCGTCGCCGAGCGTCTTCGCGGTGGACACCGGCTTCATCAGGCTCTGCACGGAGGTATCGTGGCGCAGGAAGAAGTAGTAGACGTTAACCGCGGTCAAGACGACCAGAAGGCCGCCCAGACCGAGCGAGTTGCGCAGTTGCTGTGGTCGGCGCTTTCTGCGCTTGGGTACAAGACTTCGTGCCACCCCCTATAACCACCACACCGACCGCAATCCGTCAACTAGGGGATGATCTCAGACCCTGCCTTCGCGCTCGATGAACTGCAGCAGCGCACGGCCCTTGTCGCGCACCTGCTTTCGCAAGTCGGCGTGCCGTCGGCGTTCTTTCCACAGCTCCTCGGTGATCTGCAGCGCGGTCAGGATGGCAAGGGACTGCGTGTCGGCGGCACGCGTCTGCTTCTGCAGCTCACGGAGGTGGCGGTCTACGTGCGCGGCCATTTCCCGCACCATGCGCTCGTCCTCGTCGCTGCGCAGAGTGAAGCGGTGTCCGGCGATGGTGACGGCGACTGGGTTCTTCATGCGGGTATCCCGGGCGCCGACTCTACCCTGAAAACAGCTTGCCGGAGCAAGCGCGCGATACTCTGCGCGTCAGGCCTCGCCTCCCGGCGACGCCGCTGCGGCACCAGCCAAGGCGGACAGGCCGAGCGACGACAGGACCATGCGGTCCTCCAGGCTGACATCGAGAAACCTGATGCCCATGCCTCCCGTGCTGGGCGTCTCGCTTACCCAGCGGACCTCCCCGCGCAGCTCCAAGGGACGATTCCGCCACGGGATGTCGAGCCAGATGCGCACGCTTTCCCCGGTTCCGTCCAGGTAATCCGAGCAGAAAAACAAACCGTCGGCGCTGACATCGGTGACCACACCGTCGACAACCAGGCTGTCGCTGACATATTTGGCCGCAATCTGCACCTTCGCGCGCGCGGAACGTCGTAATTCTCTTGGTTTTTCTAGGTATGGCAGCATCGGCTCGGGCTCCCTTGCCACGGACACATTCGATCTCATCGGGGTTTGGTGTCAACTTCTGAAGTCGTCGTCACGCCAAGTTGTTGCGAACCAGTGGCGCAACGCACATCGACCCCTCCTGAGGAAGTTTTTTCGTCTCCGTGGCGCGACCCGTGCTATAGGTTCCCGCCCGGCCAGCCGACCGGACTTATACTTAGCCTTTTTTCGCCCGTCGGGGCCCATAGCTCAATTGGCAGAGCTGCGGACTTTTAATCCGTAGGTCGCAGGTT
>CAZBIU010000351.1:0-7272 GCA_964491625.1 uncultured Myxococcales bacterium | reverse complement strand
AATGATACGGACGTGAGGAAGATGCCGATAAATGGAGGCACCCCCACGACGCTCGCCACGGGACAGGACGTTCCCGCGCACCTTGTCATGGATTCCAAGAACGTCTACTGGGTGAACCTGAACGCAGGGACGGTGATGATGGTGCCTATCGACGGTGGTACGCCCACGACGCTCGCCACGGGACAGGTCTACCCGGTATACATCGCGGTGAATGCCAGGGGCGTCTACTGGGAGAGCAACGGCGATGCCGTGATGACCGTACCCCTAGGTGGCGGCACTCCGACAGCCCTCGTTTCCGGAGGCACGGTGAACAACATCGCTGTCAATGCAACCACCGTGTACTGGACGGGAGGAGACAAAGTGCAAAGCGTGCCCATTGGCGGAGGCACGCCCACCGTAGTTGCATCGGGGCAGTGGCAGTCCATCGACGTCGCCGTCGACGCCGCGAACGTGTACTGGTCGACCGTCAATCGCGCCACCAACACTGGCACCGTGATGAAGGTGCCCATCGGGGGTGGCTCACCCACTACTCTAGCCTCCACTGACCGACAACCCTATTACCTTGCCGTGGATGCGACCGACGTCTACTGGCTAGTAGGGAGTGACGGGGTCATGAGGGTACCCATCCCGGGTGGCGCTGTCACAACTGTGGTGTCGCCTGACATCCCCACAATGGCCTTCGCTGTGGACGCCACCAGCATCTATGTGGCGGACTCCTCTGGCGCGATACTGAAGCTCACACCAAAGTAGTGCAAGTACGGAGATCCCTCGAAGGCTTTGATGTTGGCAGCTCGGCGGTCGCCCGGCCACGGCCACGTCTACGACCTTCAGGAGCTATCGCGGGATTGCGGATGAACGCCCGGCCTTGCCGAGCTGCAAGCACAGATCGAGCAGATCGGACGTCTCCTTGAGCCGGGCCGCAACCGCTTCACCGCTGAGGTCCACTTTCGCGTCCAGTCGGAGCTCGGCGTGCAAGGAGCCCGTACGCAGGCTGGCCTCGCGCAACCGCGCCTCGATGGCCGCCGACGACATGTCGACGCTCACCGGTCGACCTCACGCAAAATTTGGATGTCGGCCAGATCTTGTGGCCTTGCGGCGAGCGCCTTCATGGCAATGAGCGACTCGCGCGATCACACCTGCGCGTGAATCTCTGTGAAGGGCAGGCGCACACGATTCGACCACGCAGATTGCAGGCTTCCTTCGGCCAGCATCAGGTCGACCGTCATCAGGCTTCCGTCGTGGTCGACCCTGTTCATCCGCCTCACCGTGGTGCCATCCTTGAATTCCATCGGCAACGCCTCCAGCGAGTAGCCGCAGGCACGAACGGCAGCGCGAGCATGGTCGAGCGCTCGCGGCAGCACGAGCAGGTCGATGTCCTTGGTGGCGCGCGGCGCCCCCCCACACGGCAACCGCAAGTCCCCCAGCCAGCGCATAGTCCACGCCCGCCCGGTCGAGGGCCGAAAGGACAGCACGAAGCTCGTCGAAGAGGTTCACGGGCCAATAGTAGCAACCGGCCCGAGAGTCGTCATCCGGCAGCGCGAACACGGCCAAGGACCTGCGGTGTGAGCGCCGTCGCTTCTCGACGAAGATCGGACCGCATTGCACGTAGACGCGTGGGGGCGACGGCCCTAGCATGGGTTCGGAAACAACGGCGAGGGAGCAGATGGACCCAAAATACGTTCGCAAGACGGTCGACAACCTGTTGGAGGATCTGAGGCGCGATCCTCGGATTGGAGGTAGGTCAGGGCTGATGGCGCGGTATGGCCGGCCGCTCGGGTTCAGCGTGGCCCTGGGCCTCGGCGGAATCGCAGGCTGCGCCGACGGCTCGAACGCTGAAAAGGATGCCGGTCGCGACAGCGTGCCGCTGTCGGCAGACGCGTATGGCGATGCTGCACCCGATTCCTGGCCTCTGGCGCGCGACACGTTGCCACCGTCGGCGGATATCTATCCAGTGAGTGAAGTGCCGATCATGGTCGAGGCAGGGCGCGATACCTTGCCGCGGCCGGTCGACGCCTACGGCCTTTCGTTAGGGCGGGATGTACCAGCCATGCCCGAAACGGGGCGCGACACCGTCGACGGCGTCGCGACGGCAATCGATGGCCCGCCGGGCAGCATCGACGGTATCGGGCTCTCCCCCGTTGATGGCACGGGCTCGGTCGACACTCGGGATGCGCTGTACCCGCTGGATTATCCGGTCGACATCTACGCAGGACCTCCGCCGGATGGGCTCGGTCCGCGGGATGTCCGAGACTCTCTGCCTCCGTCGGGCGATCTCTATGGCTTGCAGGTCGACACGCGCGCTCCCGACGCCGACAAGGGCGGAGACTAGGTTCCTCGCTCCATGCTGGACCTCTTCCGCGAGCTGGGGTTCGTGCCCATGCGTTGCACCTGGGAAATTACCCTTGCGTGCAACCTTCGCTGCGGTCACTGCGGCTCGCGCGCAGGCGAGGCCCGGCCCGACGAGCTCACCACCGACGAAGCGACGACCGTGATTGACGACTTGGCGGCGCTCGGGTGCAGGCAGGTGTCGCTGGCCGGCGGCGAGCCGACGCTGCGCCCGGATTGGGACGTGCTCGTCGAACGGCTCAAGCAGAGGGGCATCTGGGTCGCCATGATTTCCAATGGGCTGACTTGGTCGGCCGAGCTGGGCCGTCGCGCAAAGAATGCGGGCATCGACAGCATGGCGTTCAGTCTGGACGGCCTCGAACGTACCCACGATTGCGTGCGCCGGGCCGAGAACGGCCATCGCAAAGTCCTCGAGGCCATCGATCGCTGCGTCGCCGACGAAATCGATGTCGCTGCCATCACGCACATCACGCGGCGAAACCTGGCCGAGGTGGAATCGATTCACGCCTTGCTGGGACAGCACCACGTGCGCACCTGGCAAGTTCAAATCGGCATGCCGATGGGCAACCTGTCCGAGGATAGAGCGTCGGTGCTGGGACTCGACGAGGTCCAAGACCTGCTGCCTCGCCTCGCGACCTTGCGCCAGTCCGCGCGCGCCCCGCGTGTCGTTGCCGCGGACAACGTGGGCTACTACGGCGACGTGGAAGAGTCGCTGCGCGAGCAGGGTTCGCGCGTGAAGTTCTGGGTTGGCTGCCGGGCAGGGCTCGAAGTCATGGGCCTGGAAAGCCACGGCGACGTGAAGGGCTGTCTGTCGCTTCCGTCGGGCCTCAACGGGCGCAGCGACTTCGTCGAGGGCAACGTACGCAAACGGCGGCTGCCCGAGATCTGGAACGACCCTGATGCCTTCGCCTACAACCGAAAGTTCAGGTGCGAAGACTTGCGAGGCACGTGCGCCGGTTGTGACTTCGGCGAGGTCTGCCGCGGTGGCTGCGCGTCGACCTCGGTCGCCCATAGCGGACACCCGCACGATTTTCCGCACTGTTACTGCAAGGCACCTTTCCGCGCAGCCGAAACGTAGCCACCCCGCTCGGCTGCAGCGCCGGAGAACCCGTGGATTTCCGCCAAATTCTGTACGCCTCTGATTCTCCGTTCCTCCCTGTTTTTCCCGTAAGAGACCGGCATTGGCACTAGCCGCGCGCGGCGTTTCGGGGCACTCTGGTGCGGCGAGAGTCCCATGACAGTGGATCAGGTTCGGCAGGCCAGTAAGGTGCTCGGGCCGCTTCTCCGCCGGCGCGGGACGTCGCCTGCGCTGGGGGCCAGCCTGCGGCGCGGCTTGCAGGCCATCGACAAGGTGTTTTCCGGCCTGTCCGCGCAGGCGCAGGACGAGGCCATCGCGGACGGAATCGCCGAGCTCCGCAATTGTGTCGAGCTTGTCGGTCAGTCGGATCGCCCGGCGGATCACGATCAACTGCCCGGCATCGAGAAGGCGCTCGCGGTGTTGGCGCCGCCCGAAAACGCGGTTCCGGCCGCACCCATGCCGGACTTGCTGTTGGCTGCCACGGCCGAAAACCAGGCAGCCCAAGCACGGACAAGCCCCCGTCCTGCCGCCGCGCCGGCGCGTGCCCCAGCGCGACCACCGGTGCTCGACTTCGGGAAGGTCGGACCGTTGCTCTGCGGTTACGAGGCGAAGCTGCACACGCTCCACATCGTCGCCAGCGAGCCGCTCTTCACGGCGGCCGACCTCGACGGCGCGCGCGCGGATCTCGACAAGCAGATTTCCGCGCTCAGGTGGCTGGGCAGGGAACGTATCCCGGAAATCCTGCGCGTGGCGGATGCCGCCAAGGGGCTGTCCGATCGCATGGTGGCCGGGGCGGCGCTGGTACACCTCGGCGATGCCCGCGGGGCCGAGATGGTGATCGATTTGCTGGGAAAAGCTGCGGCGGACAAGCAGCCGTTGCCCGACAGCAGCCAGACCTTGCTACGAACCCTGGTCGACCAAGACGTGGGGCCGTGGCTGCTCAAGGTCTTTCAATTGCCCGCCCATCCGACCGTGTGTGGTCTGCTCTTGCCGGTGCTGGCGGAGCACAACCTCTTGTCCGCGGAGCAGCTCTGGCAATCGACAGGTCACGCCAAGGACGAAATCGCCGTCGAGGCCGCGCGGGCACTGCCATGGGCGAAAGGCGGCGATGCAGGGTTGCTGCTCGGCGAGGCCCGCAAGGCCCGCACGCGCCAGCGTGCCAACGCGATTCTTTTCGCCGCGACCGTGCTCGGCTCGGACGCCGCGCTGGCCGAGGCTCGTGCCCGCGTGCGGGCCGACGACGCCGACGTTTCCTTAGTCGACGCACTGGCGCTGGCGGGGGACGCCGGCGACGCCGAGCTGCTGATTCGCCTGGCCCTAGAATCAGACGACGGTGCGGAGAATCTGCTCCTCGCTGCGGCCCATCTGGGCTCGGCCGCGACGCTCAAAGTATTGCCGGCGCTGCAAGATCTGGTTTCGGCCAGGGTGCTCGCGGAAGCACGGCGCCTGATCGCCGGAGATTCGGCCGAGGCAGGTCCGGACGCGGCCGACGTGCGCCTGCTGGGCGGCCAGCCCTGGTCGGTGGCGAGCGTGCTCGATCGCCTGAAATTGCCCAGCGAGCCCCTGCAAGCGCAACGGCGGATGGCGCTCGAGCTACGCGCGCGCACCGGGCAGGCGCCGCCCAGCACGCTGCCGCTCTTATTGTCCGCCGCGTCCCGATCCGACCTGATGTCGAGCTGGGTTTCCTATTATGCGAAGCCAAGTGGCAGACTGAAGCCGGGGCAGTGGTATTACCAAGGCAAGATCGTGAATCCCGCAAGCAAGGAGATGCCGGCGTAAGGCGGGCAAGGTTCCCTCGATGATCGGCGAGCTCGTCGGCGGATACCGCCTTGGCAAGAAGCTTGGCGAAGGCGCCACCGGGGAGGCTTACCTGGCCCAGCACCCGGCGTCTGGACAGAGCGCGGTGGCCAAGATCCTGTTTCCGCAGATGTGCACGGACGCGGTCCTGATCGGTCGCTTCTTCGACGACGTGAAGACGGCCAGCCTGGTCAATCATTCGGGCATCTGCGACCTCTACGATTGTGGCGTTCTGCCGAGCGGTCGCGCCTTCGTGGTGCTTGAGCATCTGGAGGGCAAAACCTTGACCGACTCCCTTGTCGAGCTTGGCCAGGTGAGCGACGTGGAGAGCCTTGCCGACATCGCGTGGCAGTTGGCCACCATCCTTCGCGCGGCCCACGACGCTCGCATCGTCCACGGCGCGCTCAAGCCCGATGCGGTCTTTCTGACCTTTCCGCCCGGCCAAGCGCCGCGACCGCTGGTGAAGCTGGTCGACTTCGGCATGGCGAAGTTCCGGTTGGGCGTGCGCCACAGCCAGACCGGCAGTCTTTTGGGGGCGCCGCTCTACATGTCGCCGGAGGTCGGGCGCGGGCTTGGCAATACCGACCATCGCGCCGACATCTATTCGCTCGGCTGCATCATGTTCGAGATGGCGTGTGGACGTCCGCCCTTCGTACGCGAGGGCGAGGGCGAGCTCCTCATCGCTCACGCCACCCTACCCGCACCCTTCGTCTCGTCGCTGGAGCCGTCCATACCACCCGCGATCGATCAGCTGATCGGGCGCATGCTGACCAAGAACCCACAGACCCGGCCGCAGGACATGGCCGAGGTCGCCCAGGTTCTGGAAAAGTTCTTCAACTGCCCGACCCCGGTGGCCGAGTTCCCCAGCACCGCGCCGCCGCCGATTTTTCCGCAGCTGCCGAACGCCCCCATGGTGGCGAAGACGGCGGTGGTAGCCGAAGGCGCCCGGGCAAGCGCAGCGGCCACAGCGCGGGCAAGCGCCCGCCGCAGCGCTGAGCCGACCGCCATGCTGCCGCCAGCCGGCGAGGTGCCGGCGACCTCCGACACGGCCATGCTTCCACCCGAGCCTCGGTCGACCTGGCTTGCGCAAGTACGGAAGAAGGCCACGCTGATCGAGCCTCTGGTGAACGCACCGATGTCCGCGCCGGTTGCGCGCGAGGAACCGTCCCGGAAACCGACACGACAACGTCCGCCCGAACCCCGCTCGGTTCCACGACCGGCCGCTGCCCGCGTCGGCGTGTCGCGATCGATCAACCTGCCAGTCGTCGTCATCAGCGCGGCGATTGTCCTGGTGGTTGCCGCCGTCGTGCTGTTGCTTCGCCGGGACCCGGGCCATGCCGACGCGAAGAACCGCGAACCCCAGGTTTCAGGAGGCCGGCCGCCTTCTGCCAACCGCGGAGTGACGCCCGCCTTCATCGCGCCCGAGGCGCCCCGGACCGCGTCCTCCCGGCGCGAGAAACTTGCTGCGAGCCCGCAGCCCACCGAGCCTCCGGCGTCGAGAGTAGAGACGGAAACCCAAACCGAAACCGACCCCGAAGCCGAGGAAGCGACGGTGGGCGAGCACCGCCTGCAACCGTCAAGCGAGCCCGATGACCCGGCATTGAGAGGCAAGTCTCGCCGTCGCTGGTGATGGCGCGCTTCACCCAGGTCTATTCTTCGGTCGGCGGTTTTCCGCAGGCGTCGCCGGGACCAAACGAACGATCGGGGTGGCTCTTGCGAAGAGCGTCTAGCTCGCCGCGCGTGTACCCGTCGACGGCGCCGCACCGAAGACGCCGCCTTATGAAGGCACCGATCATCTGCGCGGCGTGGTCGCCGTCGGGCGTGCGGTCGGTCTCGTACCAAAGCTCGAAAAGGATGCGCCGTCGCTCGCGTGGACTGTAGCGCTGGTCGGCCCAGACCTCGTCGATGTACTCGGGCAGGTGGTCCAGCGCCTTCCTCATAGCGGCCTTGCGCGCTTCGATGGCGAGCTTGATACGGAATTCGAAGGTGGCGGAGAGAAAGCGGGCCTTGTCGAAGGCGTAGGGATCCTTACCCAAGGCGCGCATGATCTC
>CAZBIU010000350.1:0-7329 GCA_964491625.1 uncultured Myxococcales bacterium | reverse complement strand
GCTATTACAATCTGTGCGGCGTCGTCTGGACGCCGTCGTAATCGCGCTGTTGCCGGCGCGGGGCTATTACAATCTGTGCGGCGTCGTCTGGACGCCGTCGTTGAACAGGCCCGGGTGGTAGATACCATCGGCGTCGCCGATGAGCGTGTCCTTTGGCACCACACAAATCGAGCAGCCGATACCAGTCGGCGTTGTTGCGTGCGAGGCGTGAGACCTCCAACCCCAGCACGATGCCTACGTGCCCGAGGGCGACCTCGGCAGTCATCTGTGGCCAAGCGCCACGGCCGCCAAGCTGCCGCGCAAGCGGCTTCGTCCAACAGCATTTATCGGACATTTCGGGTCATGATCTAGCGATTCGAAAATGGCGCCTGAAGGTACTACCGGCCTCACAGGAGGCACGAGTTTGCTTGCTATTTTCCCGTCGTGGCGTTATTGGTCTCACTCTGCCGCTCAGGGGCGTTTCTGGCTGTGCGCGCAGATGTTGTCTCAGTCTCTGGATTGAGAAGCAACTGAAGCAGCAGGCGGCCCGAGATTGGCGCTGCTGAGGAGAAGGCCATGTTCACCCGTAATGAGCCTCGAAATCACACGCTCGCGTCGATGACCAGGGCGGCTGATGCCCGTGGATGTTGTGTTGAGGATGGTGGCGATCCATCCGCCAACAGGAGAGGCGTGCGCGGCCTTATCGCTGGAATGATTCTGCCCTTCGTCGCACTGGCAGCTCAGGGCTGTGCGTTCGTGGATGTTGAGGTTTCTCCCCCGCACGACAAGGTGCTGGCCCAAGACTCCTCCTTGGGCCGTAGCCGGGAAGTCACGCTGGCTATGCCTTTCGCTGACCAGCGTCCCTTCGCAGATCGTTGCGGAATGAAGAAGAACTCCGTCAACATGGACACCGCGGACGTGCTTTGCTCGGTGCCGCCTTCGAGATGGCTGTCCCGAGCCCTGGCGCACGCGCTGACCGCCGCCGGTTTTCGAGTGAAGACCAACCCGACTGTGCAAACGGCTACCGCGGTGCAGATTGATGGAACAGTTCTGCAGTTTTTTTTGGAAGCCGATCGCGGGTTCTTTCTTGTCACGCCCGAAGCCGACATCTCAGTGAGGCTGGTGGTTTCCTCCCAGTCTGGCCTCTATGCCGAACGTACGTTTTATGTCAAAGGAATCAGCCCGTCGTACAACTACCAGCAAGCTGCCGACAACGGCACCAGGGACGCTGTCACCGCCATGGTCAAGGCCATCGCGACATTGCTCGATCGCTACCCGCAACTCGGAATACCAGCGTCACTCGCAGCGTTGAACAACAAGGAGTCCGGACAATGAAGCAACCCTTAAGGGTCGTGGGCGGGCTGCTAGTCGGACTCCTTGGCTTGGCCGGGTGCGCACGGCGTGTCACGATTCGCCCCGATCTTGTCGTTTCTCGTAACCAGCCCGATTGGATCATCCGCCGACTGCCCACGCCACCACATCAGGTAGTACCCGAGCCAATGCCGTCGCCTGCGACCGTGCCTGCAAACGAAGCTCCCCCCTCACCCTCGCCGGCAAACGTAGCGCCAGCTCGCTAGCGCAGAGCCCAAACCATGAGGTCTCGCGTGGAATCCATCATAACAGGTCCCGGGACAAAGGCACGTGGGGGCATCCTCATTGGAGTGACGCTGGAAGCGCTGTTGTGCCTTTTGGCATCGGCGGCGTTTGCTCAAGACAATCTTCAGGGGCCCCCACCCGATTCCATGCAACAGGGCGGGGCACAGCAGGAGCGCCAGGCTCCACCGCCAGAACCTCCGCAAGATGGCATTCCACAGCAGCAGCCCCAGACTTTTCCGCCAGAGACTCCTCAACAGATTTTTCCACAGCAACCACCGCAGCCCCAACAGTATCCCAAACAGAGCGTCCCCCTGCCGAGCCACCGCCGATCACCACGCCCTGACAATGAGCCGGACTATAATACGCCACGACTACTGGTTGGGGGGTATGTTGGATTTGCCACGCCGGTCGCGAGCATGAGTGACCATTACGACACATGCTTGCGTATAGGAATTTTTCTCGGCTGGCAACTCAGCCGCAATCTTTCGCTCAACCTGGAACTCACACACGATTCTCTGAAACCGAGACTCTCCCAAAACGACTACGCCCTTGAGAATGTTGCAATGGATTTTTCATTCAGTCCCTTGTATCACCTACCCCTCGGCTACGCCAACCTTGATATCGTTACGGGCCCAAAGCTTGGATTCTTCAACAAGTTCGCTTCCTCGTGGTCCGATGGGTGGCTGGTCGGAGCCAACGTCGGGGTTCTTGTTGTCATGGGCGGTGCCGCGCTTGGAGTGTTGTTTAGCTATACCGGTCGCCACTATTCTAGCTTGTGCCCAGCCGGCTCAGCCGACTCAGGCGGCGATTGTCTGGATCAGATGCGGTCAATAATGTTCCAGACTGTTTCGCTGAACGGCGTGATTCTTTTCTGAGCGGAGCGGAGCCGGCCTGCGCTTCTCGGGGCCATGCTGGCTACCTTTCGCATGCGGAGGGAAATCGGGGAGATAGACGACAGGGAAATGCCTCGACTGGCACCTCGTGATCCGCGAAGACCTCATATGCACGGGGAAGCGTGAGCATTCTGGGCCCGGGGGTAGGTAGGATGGCGGCCCCATGCGCCTTGTCGTGTGCCTTCTGGTCTGGGTCCTCCGCGCGGTCCTCACGTCGCGTCGCTCTCTCGCCCTTGAGAACCTCGCTCTTCGGCAGCAGCTTGCGACCTACATCCGAATCCAGAAGCGGCCTCGGCTCAAACCCGGGGAGAAGGCGTTCGGGGTATCGCTCTCGAAGGCCTGGCGGGACTGGTGCTCGGCCCTGGTTCTGGTCAAGCCAGCCACCGTGATTGAATGGCACCGGCGTGGGTATCAGCACTACTGGGCCTGGAAGTGCGGGAAGCCGGGCCGTCCCCCGATCCCCGCCGAACATATCGCTTTCATCCAGCGCATCAGCACCGACCACCCAGCGCTCAACCACTTCATCTTCCTCGACGCGAAGCACATCTTGGGCGTGTGCCGGGAGTACGTGGAGTTCTACAATCGAGCGCGGCCGTCCCAGGCGTTGCATGCGATACCGGAGCCGTACCCGGAGCTGGTCACACCGCCACGCCGGAGCGGCGAGCTGATCGCGCTGCCGGTGCTTGGCGGAGTACAGCACGACTACCGACTGGCGGCGTGAAGAGCGGGTCCGAGCCGCACCTGGTTGGCGCGCGCTGGGCAGACAAGACTGCGTGAGTGCCGAAGCGTCTTGATCCGTTCCAATCAGAGCCCGGTAGCGCCCTTGCCTGGGCGGCCACGCTTGCGGGTCTGCGCGTTTCAGGAGCTGCATCGGGTTTTCGCGGAGTACGCGGCACCGTCAGAACGCGAAGTATGGCCCCCTACCCGCCGGTGTCGCCTGGCTTTCAATCGACGTCGCAACGTTGCGGCCGAAGAAGAAGGGCAATCCCCAGTCGAAGGTAGGCGTCGAGGCATCGTTGCCACTGGCCGGCATGGGCCCGGCAATGTCGTCGAAGGCGAAGTAGCTGGTATTGAGCGCGGTCGCGTTGGCGACGGAGAAGCTGACCGTGGTGCTGGCCCCACTTGTTCCAGATAGCTGGGCGGCCAGATTCAGGGGCGAGCTGGGACAATAGAAGTCGTTCATTGGGCGGGAGCACTGGGCGATATTGGCGGTCGAGGCGGTAAGAAAGAAGATGGCGTTGGACCCGCTATCGAGGAAGCTCAAATGGCTGGAGCCCCCCACAGGATAGGTTGTGGTTATGAAGCCATTGCTGTCGAGTGGCAACACCGTGCTCGAGCCAAGACCGTTGTTGGGCTGCGTTCCGATGCCGAAGAGCATACGTCCGGCTACCGACGCGGCGCCAGCTGCGGTGATGCTGGGCAATTGAATGATGACGCCGTTGTTGTCCGCCGCAAATGCTGCCACCGGGTGCGACACTTGCTGCGCCACCAGGACCGCTGTCGTGCTGCAGGTTCTGCCACTGCAAGCGTAGTACAAACCAGGGTTCGCTCTGCCCGAGACTTGGCAGGAGCTTCCGCAGTCCTGCAAGTACACGCCGACGCCCAGGATGCCATTGGCCCCCAGCGATTGCAGATCCGTGATCGGCGTTCCTGTGCAATTGGATGGCAGGGGATAGGTCGAGACGCCGATCATCTGAATCGGGAGATTGCTTGCGGCCTTCTGGCCAATTTGAACGTCAGCCCGCCTGACCGGGCCCCACGCCGAGCCGTCAAGGAATGGCAGGCACTCGGCAAGACCTGCGCCGCCGGTCGCGGGGAGGGCGGGAAGTGCCAGCGAGACTGCCGATTCGAGAACTCGGACGCCCGTTGATCCCGTGTCGACCAGGAAGTGGTCCAAGGTCTGACAGGTGGTGGTACCAGGTTCGCACAGGGTGACGGTTGCGAAGGCACCGTCGACATACTCAACGTTGTCTGGCCCGCTGTCCACGACAATGGCGACCACGTTGGTGTCATCCGTCGAGGTCGTGGTGTTTGTCGCGGTCGTGGTGGTCGATGTTGTCGCGGATGTGTCGGTCTGGGTCGCGGTTGAGCTTGCTGTCGCAACGGTGGTGCTCGTTCCTACACCCGGGCTTCGATTTCCGGTTGGTTGGCTGGGAAGCGTGGGATAGTCGCCCGGTCCGCCGGAGCAGTTTGCGAAGAGAGCAACCACCGCGATGGCGAGAGGCGATTTTGTCATGGGCGACTTCCTACTGAATAGCTTCTGGCGCAACGTCCGCCGGTAGCAGATCCGTTAGGTAGACACGCCCAAAGTGCGCACGCTGAGGGCCGCCCATCACCAGAACCATTCCCGGCAGATCGATGCGCACGGGGCCACGGGCGATTCGCCTGCCACGCGTGGCGGCAATGAGTTGTTCGTAGTGCGCTCCCATGATGTCGCGGAGGTTCGGTCGCCAGCCACCCGACCAGGACACGGCGAAGATCTTGCCGTTGTGGTTCGCGAACTCACGGACTTTGACACCGGTCGGCGCCGACAATTCGTGAATCGTGAAGTGCGAATTCTGCCTGACCTGGAGCGTGGCCTGCAGCCGCGCCTGATCAGCGGCGACAGCAGTCACGTCGTCGCCCAATGCTGCGTGGGCTCCAGGAGCGGCATGAATTACGAAGAACAAAGCCAACAGGGCACAGAATCGTCGAATCAGTACGCGTGCTCTTTGCATGACTCTCTCAGTATGGCCTTAGGCGGGCAGGTGTGCCCTCGACTCAGTGACACCGGACCATTCGCACTGATTGCGCTCGTGGATGTGCACAGCCTTTGTCGGCGGCTATCTCACCCTCAAACGCTCTCTGGGAGACGTCTTCCGTGCCGATGCCCGCATCCTGCATTCCTTGGGTCGTGCCCGGCTCTGCGGATAGTCATTTTGCGAGCGACCGGTGTAACAACCTGCCCAGGTTAGCTGTCATTGAATAGGTGCAGTTGGCCCAATGGAATGATGTGCCATAACAGGCGAGCATCCGCCGAGGCGGACGCATGGCGTGAGTTTCAGCGGAAGCTCGCTGATGCCGGGCTGATGCAAGAAGCCTGGGCTCTAGTGGAGGACGGGCCACCAAAGAGTGCACCAGGGAGCATCTACTATCTGAATCTCGGGGCTTTCCTTGAAGACTTCCGTGCCCCAGACTCCTTGAGTCCGGCTGAAAGGATCGTGTACGCCGAGTTCGTCGAACGCTTGGTGATGAATGGCGTCTTCCGCCCTGAGTTCGCCGCGCCGGTCCTGGTTGCTCTGCATGTGTAGTCGCCTCGTCCTATGCCCGTGAGACTATTGAGGAGCCAGCAAGCCACCCGCAATTCGTCGATGCTGCTGCGTACACATCAGATGTCTTCGCATGTTGATCTTGCATGCCTTGACCACATGGGTCGATTGCGCTCAGCGCGATCGGGGAAACGCACTACTGCCTGATCCTCCCGTCCCGTACGGAAATTCATGGCCGCCGGTCACGCGGCCTCTCGGACATAGAAGTTGAGCATTCCCCCAAGCCGAGACTGGCGGACGACCTTGTATTGAACCCCGTTCTCGTTCGTTGATGCGGCCCGCTTCTCGATCAGGTGTCCACCGATCCCTTGATGAAAGCGCTCCCTGTGCGCGGTCATGAACTGCTTCCTCGTGCGCTTCTTCTCTCGCTCCGGCGGTGGCTCCATGCCAGCCTGTCCCAAAACTCGGCTCGAAGAAAGCGATTTGAATCCAGGAGGTTTGGAGGGGGGAGTCTGAGCCCAGCGGGTCGATGCTGTCTCTGCCGCTGCAATTCTTGGCAGCGTGGCTTGCGGTGTGGCTCGGACGGGTGTTGCAGCAGGAGGTCGACTACGCTCAGCCTGAAACCTAGTCCTTGAATCCTCAGCCATGATCTGACTAGATTAGTCTGATGAAGATGGTCAGTTTGTCCGAAGCGAAGGCGCACCTGTCCCGGCACGTGGAGCGAGCCAGACACGGCGAGTCGGTGCGTATCCAAGTGCGCGGTGTGCCCGTGGCCGAGTTGGTCCCGATCCGTGACGAGTCATCCGGCAAGCCTGATGAGGGCGATTTGCGGGCGCTGGAGCGGGCAGGGCTCGTCCGCAGGGGCCGCGGTCAGATGCCTGCACTGATCTTCAAGCCAGGGCCATCCGTACGGGGGAAGGGCCTAGCCGCTACCCTCCTCGACGAGCGCCGTGCGGGGCGATGAATGAGGTTCTGGGATTCGTCCGCAATCGTCCCTCTGATTGTTGAAGAGGCCGGCAGTTCAACCTGCCGTCGCCTCCTACGCGCCGATCCTGGTATCGGGGTCTGGGCCCTGTCCAGGGTGGAAGTGCTGTCTGCGATATGGCGTCGGGTGCGAGCCGGTGACCTGGAACACGCCGGGGCCGTGCAGGCCATACGGAGGCTCGATGCGCTGTCTGCGCATTGGCTCGAGGTTGATGGCTTCGACGCCGTTCGCACCCGGGCCGAGCGCATCTTGGCCGTGCATCCACTAAGAGCAGCCGATTCTCTTCAGCTGGCCGCGGCCTTGGTTCTCTCGAAGGATCGCCCGCACTGGCCATTCGTGACTGGGGACGTTCAGCTGGCTCGGGTCGCAGAACTGGAAGGATTCAACGTTATCGTTCCGGAGGCCGCCACGGCGGGTCCGGAATGACCGCCCAAGACGATTCTGCGTTGGTACCGAGAGCTGGTGGCGAAGAAGTACGACGGCAGCCAGCAGTGAGGGCAGGGGCGGCCGAAAACGGCGGCCGAAATCGCAGCGCTCGTCGTCAGGATGGCCAAGGAGAACGAGCGTTGGGGCTACACACGGATCAAAGGTGCCTTGCAGAACCTGGGGCACAAGATCGGTCGAAACA
>CAZBIU010000349.1:0-7331 GCA_964491625.1 uncultured Myxococcales bacterium | reverse complement strand
CGACTTCTACCTGTAGGCGCGGCCTACGGCAGCCCCGCCGCCGCCAGCGCCGTGAACAGCGGCCACAGCGGCACGCGGAAGCGGTAGTAGCACCAGCCGCCCGTCGAGATGACGAGCAGATAGACCAGCGGCACGAGCCAGGCCGCCGCGAGGAAGCTCCCTCGGCGCCACGCGACGAGCGCGCCGCGCAGCGACAGCAGGTAGACCAGCGCCAGCAGCGCGCCGTCGAAGCCGACGATGAGCCACAGCGAGGGGTGCCGGCGCAGCACGCCGAGCGTCCCGCGGCCCGCGATCCCGCCCGGCGCCTGCGGCCCGCCCGCGTCGCGATCGCCGTAGAGCTCCTGGGCGAGGAGCTCCGCGCCGGGGCCGAACAGCATCTTGATCCCGGAGACGAGGTGGACGCGCGCCACGGCCAGCGGGTGCCGCGCGAACAGGCCCAGCGCCAGCGCCGTCTCCAGGCGCGAGCGCTCCATCGGGTTCATGCCGGCCGCGAGCGGCGCGGCACGCTCATGCAGCTGCGCCGCCTCCTGCTCGACCGGCCGGCCGGTCTCCGTCGACAGGGCCGCGGCGCCGTCGTAGTAGAGCAGGTTGATGCCGGTGATCGACGACAGCGAGAAGACGCCGAACCGCCTGTCGTTGCGCGCGCACCACAGCCCCGGAAGCAGGCAGGCGCCGAGGGCCAGCGCCGCCAGCGCCCGCGGCCGCCGCCGCCACGACGGCGCCAACGCCAGGCACAGCAAGAGCCACAGGTACGCGGAGATCGGCCGCGTCACGGTGCAGGCGCCGAGCAGCAGGCCCGCCGCGAACGCGGGCGCCGCGCGTCCCTCCGGCCCGGCGCGCAGCAGAAAGAGCAGCGACGCGATGAAGAGAAAGCCGAACAGCGTCTCCGAAAGGATGAGGGGGGAGTGGGCGATCGTCATCGGCTCGAGGCCGTAGAAGAGGGCCGCGGCCCACGTCCAAGGCCCCGGGGCCAGCGCCGCCGCCGCCGAGACGGCCAGGACGGCCGTGCCCGCGTCGAGCAGCGCCTGTAGGGCGGAAGGAAGCCGCGGGTCCGGCGTCGCCAAGCGGCAGGCGGCCAAAAAGGCGGGGTAGACGGGCGTGCGAAACGCCTCCGGAGCGTACGGCGGCGCCGGGGAGCTGGAAAAGCCGTTGCCGGCGGCGAGGTTCGCCGCGGGAGCGAGGTAGCTCGGGCTGTCGGCGCGCAGCAGCGACGCGGGGTCGCGCGCCAGATGCGCCCACAGAGCCAGCCGCAGCGCCAAGCAGGCCAGCGCGGCGGCGGCGAGGGAGCGGCTCAGGGGCGCCCTCCGCGGAAGAGCTCGCGCAAGACGCCGGGCAGCTGGGCGATGCCGTCGATCGTCACGTCGGCCGGCTCGCGGGAAAGCAGCGCGTCCGACCGCAAGCCGCCGCGCACGGCGATGGTGGTCAGCCCGAGCTCCTTGCCCGCCTGGATGTCGACCTCGGTGTCGCCGGCCACGACGGCATTGCGCGAGAAGCGGGGGCTTCCCTGCATCAGCCGCGCTTTGGCCAGCGCGGGGTCTCCCTTCGCGTGCGCAGTGAAAAGCACCGACCGCAGCATCACCTGTTGGAATCTCCCAGATCAAACGCTGGGTGGCTATTAACGTCATCGCTGGCCCTCCTTAATGGCGTCGTCGAGGAGTCCAACCAAAGGATGGCCGCCCTCCGTCGCTGTTGGGGCTAAGATTCAAGCCAGGTTTTCCCCAGCCTGAACCCCGGTGACGCGACCATCCCCATCATTAGATTAGCTGTTCCCACACGTCCTCTGGAACGTACAGCCGCTGCACATGCCGTTGCGAACCGGGAAGAACACCCTCGCGTCCACGGCACGAAGTACCCCCACGACGGTTTCCAAGAACTCCCGTTCGTCCCGTTCGGTTCGGTCTGTGTCTTCCACGATAATCGCTGGTTTCTTGGTCTTGGTCAGCACCTGCAACCGTAGTCCGACATCCCCAAGGCCCAGCTTTCGCCCGACTATCTTGTAGCCCGACAGCTGGAGGTCGTGCGCGATTTCGTTCTTGCTTCATTTCTTGGCCGCCGTCTTGTGCTCACCAACGACCTTTCGTTGCTTCTCCTCGACGACTAGGTCAAACCCCCCAGGAGTAGTTCTTCCAGGACCTCGCCCGTCACCGGGTCGTAAATATCGACGGCAAACGGAACCTCGACACCAACGACGACTGGCGGGTTTCGGTAGACCGACTCGTAGAACACCTTGAGTAGCGCCATCCCCTGGGCCTTCAGGTCCACATCGGTCTCTTGTATGGGCAGCCGATGCTTGTGGAATGTTTCCAGCGTGGCGTGGGAGGGGTCGCCATGAAGTCCTGGACCTCTGTCTGCAGCGCGTTCAGCTCGTCTTCGATGCTGGCCTTCGCGGCTTGGGCGAGCGCTGCTTGGCCTTCCTTGGACCTGGTGATCGGAACCAAGTGCATCTTGGATTGGCCGAGATTCTCCACGACACCTTGCAGACGTCGCAGCCCATCGGCGTAGGGCGCCGGTACCCAGTACACGCCGCCGTTTTGTCGCAAGGTCACCGCCGCAAACGAATCGAGCGTCTTGGTGATGGTCCGCCGGATGTCGTCGGTCGTGTGAACATCGCGCAGGTCTTCGAAGCGCTGGAAGAACCCCGGACCATGTCGTTTGTCGGAGCATCCGAGGTCACGCTGTCGTTGCCGCGCAGGAGCGTGATGCGCGCCTGCTGCTCGTACGTGAGGCCGCCCGAGCCATCGCGCTTCTCGCTGACGAGGCCGTAGACGATTTCGTGCTCGTCCTCCTTGGCGAGGCGTAGCAGTCGGTCGGGATGGCCAACCTGGGCTTCCTTGGCCGCGATTTTGAATGTCTTTTCCGTCGACGGCGGCTCGGGAAGGAGCTCCGTGGGCAAGGCGGACTGAACCCAGAATTTCTGCAGCATTGGTCTCGGGACGGTAGCGTTGACGAGCTCCCACCACAGCAGGTCGCCGAGGGGCTCGCCACCACGGTTGGTGTGGTGTCGGATGAGATCGAGTTGGTCGTTCATGGATTTCCTTTCGTGTTGGTTGGCTTGGTCGTCGCTCTGGCGCATGCCGGGCGCACTGCGAAGAGGTCTCGGGGTGGGCCAGCTCAAGACGCCGTGGTAAACCTGTGGCCAAATGCGCTGCTGCTTTGTCATCGCGTTGCTTGCCGTTGCTCTTCCACCTGGAGGCTTGGTGATTGCGGACCGGTCGGCGGTAGCCGGGGACGGAGGACGGACCGCCGACGCGCGTGAACCATCCACAGATGAAGCGCGCCAACTCATGCGGGCCGGGAAGTTCAGCGAAGCCGTCGGCAAGCTTGAGACAGCTTGGAAGTCGTCCAGCAATCCAGAGGTACTGTTCGACCTGGCGGGTTGCTATGAGCGTTTGAACAGGGATACCGAGGCGCTCGCGGCCTTCCGCACATACCAAGGCCTGCCGACGGCGTTGAGGACAACAGAAGCGACGGAGCACATCCGGCTTATCGAAGCGCAGCAGCAAGCATTGGAACCAACAAAACAACCGCACCACGTAGTGGTCCCTGTCACGCCAGCCAGTGAAAAGTGTGTTCGCGAGTGCGTTCGGTTTTCCGGCTGCAGTAGCCGCAGTGGTTGGCAAGCCTGCAATTCGGCGCGATTTTCCTGCGTCCGAGGCTGTCCTGGAGCGCGCGTCGAACCGGGCACATGCCTTACGGCCACGGTCTCCCCCAAGACCAGGTGCCTGAATGACGGGCAGATGGTAAGCATGCCGTAGGCTCGCCGTCGAGCCCCTGCTGGCGCCCCACCTTGCCAGCGGCGTTCCCAGCCCGAGCCCGCCACCTGGGAGTGCCCCTGCCAACCAGGTTGTCGACCTGCCCGACGAGGCTTGTGTAGGAATTGAAGGTTTCTCGACTTGTCCCTTGGTCCGTTCGTTGCATATCCATTCGAGCAGGCACTAACTCCATATCTCCGCCTGCAGCACGTCCGCTGGAGAAGACTCTGCAACTCGAATTGGACAGCACCATGAGAAACACGAACGGACAGATCACGCGCATGGGTTCGGGCTCGACCTCATGCTTCTCCGCATGGCGGCTATTGGGAGCCCTGTGTGCCCTGCCACAGGTGTGTTGCGGGTCGGACGGTGGCGCCACGCCGCCAGCCTGCTCTACCTTGGCGAGCGATGAATGCCAATCTCATGTCGAGTGCACGCCGGTAATCGCATGGTCTTTGGACGAAGCAAGTTGCGTTCTTTTCGATGCCTTTGTCGAATGTCGAGACACAACCGTACCCAGCTGCCAATGGGGTTCGTCGTTCCGCGACTCGGCCGGCAGGTGTTGGACGACCGGAGGCTGCCCGTCTGGGGTTCCCTCGGGTTGGGAAATCGATGTCTCGTGCGGCTGTGAGTACGTCCGGGCTAAATGGATGTGTACTGCCGGACGCGTTGATTCGGGCACACCTGCCTCGTTCGATGGCGGCACGGATGCTTGCGCTGCGGGATGACGAGCGCGGCACGTCCCGGCCTGCTGGGCCCACCGTGCCGCCTTGGCTCTCTAAGCTGTCGGCCTGATGGTCAGCCCACCCTGGGCCAGGGGATGGTTGCAGTGCGCGCAGGAGATGTGCAGGTGGTTGATGAACGTTTGGCCTGATTCCGCTGTGGAATCGCCAAGGACGATGCCTGCGATGGCTTCCAGGCGGTCGTCTTTCGTGCGGGCCAGCCTGCCGATCTTGACCTCGCCCACGAACCCGCGGACGTGCAAGGCGCCCTCCAAGCCCAGGTTGCCGCTGCAGTTCGGACAGGTCATCGCCAGCCTGACCCGACGAGAGCGGACAACGACATCAGTCACGGTGACAGTCGGCATGGCGAAGCCCCCTTTCGTTTTCGCTGGTTGGCGTTCCCTTGTCCCAATCAGGACCGCTCATGATTTCGAACATGCTCGCGTCCACCCAAACCATCCGAAACCGGCTTGGGTAGTCGTCCGCTACGGATGTGGACGGCTCATGAGGGTTGAGCTCTCGGGGAGCGGCTTCCAGGTCCCAGCCTCTTGCCTTGAGCGTTCGTTCTTCTTCCTCGGTCAGCAGGCCGACGATATATGCCATCATTCGCCTCCCTTTGGGGGTCTGGCGATGCGGGCGATTTCGTCGATGGTCTCGGGCGACCACTGGTGGTCCATGTCGCCGCCGGGCCACAGGACTTCGCGGATGGCTAGCAGCTCCGCGCTCACGCGCGTTCCCTTGCCGTCGGGAAGGGTTGTGCCGAAGACCAGCGCCCACGCGGTTTAGAGCAAGAGCATGACCACGCGGTGCCGGGGAAGCTCGGTCGACAGAATCAGCTGGTTCAACTCACCCACCAGACTCCGCGCCACTGGATCGTTGGCCATGCGTTCGGCCAGGTTGTCCTGCCTGGCATGAATCAGCCCATGCTCGAAGCCGGCGTCGTAGAACAGGCTCTCGCGCATCGACTGGTACTGCCCGTGCGCATCGATCTAGGCCCGCAACGACGCTTGATTCGTGGCCGAGCGCAGCGCCTCCTCGGACAGCCGTAGCAGCCGCCGTCGGGCACGAACGATGGCGGGCAGCTTGTCGATGACGGCATCGGCGGGATGTTCTTTGCCCTCGATGCGCATGGATTCGTAGCGACTGGGGAACGGGCCGCGTGCACGGCGCCGCGGTGCTGGTGAAGGCATGGTGAACCTTTCTCGCGGGAAGAAGACCATCGCGGCACAGGCATTCCCTTCGTGGGTCGCCGGCATACGACAGGGCCACCCGCGTGTTTCTCCCTGCAAGATTCTTATCCCCAGATTCGGGTCGGTATTTTCACTCTGTCAAGCGCGGCAGCTCGTCGTACGCCGCTCGAACGATAGCCTCGCCGTACTTACGCTCCAAAGCTCGAACCGTGAAGTGCCCCTCGGCCATATCCTGGAAATGGTCCATAAAAGCAAGGTTGATTGCCGCTCCTCCGATGCCGCCTACGACCGGGACCATTTCGGCTACGGCCTTCTCGGTTACGACCACGCCGAATCGCTCAGCTACCGTCGCCACCAGACGAACAAGAGCCGGGGCGGCTTCCTTTGCGCTCACCTCCTCGGCCAGGTAGGCGGCGGCTTAGCTCACAGCCGTGGCAAGAGCGACCCTGACCGAGTAGTAGGCGCTTTCTGCAGCCTCGTCACTCTTGCTCCTACCGCCCAGGGCGAACACTTCGATGCAGGCGAGCGCGGCCTCGGGAGCACGAAGATCTTCACCCTTGCTACGAGCGATATCTGCCACGGAGCGCAGCATGATGGTCGTGCTGACCGGCAGCTCGATGGCGAGCGCTGGCATGCCGAAAGCGCCACCGACAGCACCAGTAGCAGCAACGGCAATCTTGTGCCAGATGTTCGATGGCTCATGGCCGCTGTCACCGCTAAGCGTGGCGACGGCAACCTTCAGGGCTTTCTCAAGCGCTGTCTTGGTCGCTTGCTCAATCGACGTTGCTGCTTTCTCCGGAAGCGCGTTCAGCAGTTTTTCGACCGGAGCACCAAGGGCGTCCGCGAGCCGGGCTATGAAGCCGGGATTTTCGAGCAGCTTCTTGGCACGGCCGAGCGCAGCCAAGTCGTCAGGGCTGATTTTCTTCTGTTCACTCATCGTAGCTTCACCTCGCTTGAAAGCGTTTCATAGCTGGGGTATGCGTGACGGCTAAAGGAAAGGCGACCCGACCTCCAAGCAGGTCGCCTCCGTCCGGTGTTAACAGACGTTCGATGATGTCCGGTTAGTTGCCGCATCTACAGGTTTCGATCGTTTCACCATAATCGTAGCTACACGTCGTCCCATTCCCTGTACCGATAAAACAGAACGGCGTACCTGTGGTGGTGTTGATACATGGAAGGTTCGCTGTTCCACCACCACAATTGCTGGGAGGAGACAAACAATTGCGCCCGCCGTCGCAGATACCATATAACGTGCCGCTGCCGCTTGGATTTGGGAAGGTGCAGACCGTACCGGCCGGATAGTATATGGCAAATTGTGGACAGGTCGGGCTGCCACCGCTGCACAACCCAACGATCGAGCAAGGGCCGTCTGCTTGACAGTGCGTTCCGTTAGGGAGCAGTCGACCATTCGAGGCACAGGCGCCTGCATAGTACGTGTCTGCCGTCTTACTGCCAGCATCCGCACCGAAGCAGATGTTATTGGTGCAAGAAGCACCATAGCCGTAGCAGGTCCAGCCCGCACAGCAGGCTTGACCTGTTCCGCCTCAGATGGTTGCGTCTTCGCGTGTTTCCGGTCCGACATCCGGTCCGGCACCGACTCCACTATCCGGTGCTCTGAGCCTGCCCCGGTTTCGTGGACGCCTCCGATATGATGGAGGGCATCCATG
>CAZBIU010000348.1:0-7355 GCA_964491625.1 uncultured Myxococcales bacterium | reverse complement strand
ACCCGTATATCTACGTCGTCGACCAGGGACGCACTGCGCTGACACCTGGCAGCCGGGGCCAGGTCGTTCGGATCAATCCGCGCGCCGGCAGCAACGAGATCGTGACCTTCGATACCGCGCTATCGGGAAGCACTCCGTTCCAGCTTCAGTAGAATCAAAGCACCCAGCGTCCGCGCACCGGCCGGGAAGTTGACAGCTGGTAGGCTTTTGACCTACATTGTGGGTAAATGAGCGATAGCGTCCGCAACATAGTACGGGACCTCCTGCATCGTGCCCTCACCGCGGTTTGCGCCGAAGGTCTCTTGCCCGAGGTGCCAAGCCAAGTCCTGCTGGAGAGGCCCAAGCGTCCCGAGCATGGAGACTACACGACCAACATGGCCATCGCGCTGGCCAAGGGTGCGGGCAAAACGCCGCGTGCGATCGGGGAAGCCATCGCCAAGCATCTGCGCGCCACCGGAGGAAGCGATTTGGTCGAGGTCAGCGTGGCGGGGCCCGGTTTCGTCAATCTGCGGCTGTCCAACGCGTTTTGGCAGCAGCGCCTGCTTGATATTCGGTCGGCCGGCACGGCCTGGGGAAGCGGGGCCCATAAGGCTTCGTCCAAGCTCTGCGTGGAGTATGTTTCGGCAAATCCGACCGGGCCGCTCCACTTTGCACACGGCCGCCACGCCGCAGTGGGTGATTCGCTGACACGCCTCTTGCGGTTCGCCGGGCACGACGTGGTCCGCGAGTTCTATCTCAACGATGCCGGCAACCAGGTCGCCATGCTGGCGCTTTCCGTGTGGACTCGCTACATGGATGTTGCTCGCGGGACTGATCCGTCGGTGCCTGAGGTCGCCTTCCCTGAGAACGGCTACCGCGGCGGCTACATTCGAGACATCGGCAAGAAGCTGTTCGAACGTGACGGCAAGCGCTGGATCGGCGCCGAGCCACCAATCGACATCGAGCCCGTCAAGCAGTTCGCCATCGAAAGTTGCCTAACCATGATCCGCGCAACCCTGACTCGCTTCGACGTGGATTTCGACGTCTGGCAGAGCGAACGCGAGCTGCACGACAAGGGCGAAGTCATGGCGACGCTCGACGTGCTCGACCGCGCGGGCTTCATTGATCGTCGCGACAACGCGGTTTGGCTGCGAACCACCGCGCTATGGGGCGACGACAAGGATCGCGTGGTGGTGAAGTCGGGCGGCCTGCCCACGTATTTGCTCGCCGATATCGCGTACCACCGCAAGAAGCTCGCGCGCGGGTTCGATTCGTTGTGCGACATATGGGGCGCCGACCACCACGGGCACATTCCGCGCATGCAGGCGGCGCTCAAGGCGCTGGGCGCGGATCCGGACAAACTGTCGGTGATTCTGATCCAAATGGTCAGCCTTCTGCGCGACGGCAAGCCGGTAGCCATGGGCAAACGCGAGGGCGAATTCGTGACCTTGGACGAGGTGATTGATGAGGTGGGGCGCGACGCGACTCGCTTCTTCTACCTTATGCGCCGCCACGACACACCGTTGGAATTCGACCTCGAGCTGGCCAAGCGGCAATCGATGGACAATCCGGTGTACTACGCCCAGTACGCCCACGCCCGCTGTGCGTCGCTCAAGCGACGCGCTTCCGAGCTGAGGGCGCCGGAACAGCCCTTGAGCGCCGAGCTGGCGGCCGAGCTGACCCTGCCTGAAGAGATCAGCATACTTCGCCGGCTGTCGGATTTTCCCGATTTCGTTGCTGATGCTGCTGCCGCGCGCGAGCCACATCGTCTGGTGCAATACATCCAGGAGCTGGCGGGCGAGTTTCAGAGCTATTACACGCGGCTCCAGAAGGTGCATAAGGACAGCATCCTGCCGCAGCAGAGCCAACGGGTTGGCGATTGGCACGCGACCTGGAACTGGAAACGAACCGCGGCTCGGTTGGCCTGGGTCGAGGCGATCCGCCAAGTGCTGGAAATTGCCCTGTCGCTGGTTGGGGTTTCCGCTCCGCAGGAAATGAAACGTCCGCCTGCGGTCGACGAAGCGCAAGAAGGGGAAGACGCCTGATTCAATTGATCGTCCGTTTTCGCCGAGGAGCAAGCCATGGGATACACTTCAGGAACTGCGATGGAAGACCGAGGCCTTCGCGACATCGAACGTTGGCGCGACAAGATCGAGGTGCGCCTCGACAATCGCCAGGTGTTCTTTCTGTTCTTCGGTAGTGCGCTGGTCGCATGCATGCTGTTCGTGTTGGGGGTGATCGTCGGCAAGCGGCTGGAATCGCGCGGCCGGGCTGTCTCACCCGAAATCGAAGACCCCCTGGCATTGCTCGACAAGGTGGCCACCACGCCGCGCCCCATTCAAACCGGCGTAACGTTCCCGCAGGCGCTTTTTGGCAACGTTGGCAAGGCGACGGACAAGCACGGCAAGAAGCCTTTGTTGGCGGCATCTGCTCCGAATCCGGCATCCGAGGTTGCTCCGGTAGAGAAGTCGCAGCCCGTCAAGTCGGTTGCTGTGGCGGTGCCCGAAGCGAAGCCCGCTCAAGCAAAGACCGCTCCGATTTCTGCGCTGTCGGCCGAAGGCACGCTGCCCTCCGCCAAGGCCGAGGCCAAGCCCGAAGCGAAAGTGGCAGCTCAGCCCGCAGCCGAGCCAAAGACCGCGGAGAATGCCCCCAAGACGAAGCCAGCCGAGGACAAGGCCGCCAAGCCCGTCGCGATTCCGACCATCGCTGCCGGCGACGGCAAGGGCAAGTCCCGTTTCGCCCTGCAGCTCAGCTCGTTCCAGGACAAGAGCGAGGCGGAGGCGTTCGCGCAGAAGTTCGACGGCGAGCGTCCGTACCTGGTGGCGTCCGAGATTCCCGGCAAAGGTACCTGGTACCGCGTGCGCGTCGGCGACTACGCTACCCCCAAGGACGCCCTGGCCGCCAAGCAGAGCTTCGAAAAGAAGCACAACGTGATCGCCTACGTCGCGCAGAAGTAGTGCGCGATACGGTTGTCAAAACATCAGGCCCACGTTGAAGTGGGTGCGCCAGGTATCGTCGCCCGGGTGACGGTTGAGCGGAATGGCGAACGACAGACTGATATCACCGACCGGCAGCTTGATGATGAGGGGCGAGAATCCCACGCCGTGGCGGAAGTCGGTCGCGCTCACGTTGCCGAGGTAGTAGCCGACCATGCCGCTGTCTAGAAATATCGAGCCGTAAAGCGGCGCCGAGATAGGAAACTGTAGGTCGATGTTCTGCAGGATGCGCAGGTTGCCGCCGACCGGCCGGTATTGTACGTAGCTTGCGCCGTCCGTGGCGGGCGAGCGAATGGTTTCGGTTAACGCCCAGTCGAGTTGGTAGCCGCGAATCGTGGTATCGCCGCCGGCGTAGTACCGTTCGACCTTGGGCAGGACCGCCGAGCCTCCGAAGGGCAAGCCTTGGTCGTAGCGGATGCTGTAGCGCAGGCTCAGCCAACGCAGCAGGGGAACCACGGACAAGCCTCGGGCGTAGACCTTGGCGAACGTGTCGTGACTCTCGCCGAACGACAAGGCCGGCAATGCGACCTCCAGCCCGGCAGCGACCTTGAATCCGCGCCTTGGAATCAGCAGTTGGTCCAGTCGGTGCCATTCCACCGAGGTGCTCAGGCTGCTGACCAGGGTGCCGAGGCGCACGGTGGTCTGGTCCTCGAAGGGACCCGACTCGGCGCTCCGATCGAGCAATTCGGTACGGGACGTGTTGCGTAGGTTGTAGCTGATGTTGCCGTCCACACCGGAATAGAGCTCGCGGGAAATCCCGATGGAGCCCGTTCCGGAATGAAGATCGCCCAGTCGAAGGGTGGCCTGCTGCAGGTAGCTTACGTCGATCCCCAGGCGAAACAGCGAGCCGAAGAGGCGCGGGTCGAGAAAGCTCGCGGTTCCGCTCATGAGCGATTGGCCGAGTCTGCCCTCCGTGGTGATAGTCCAACCATGACCGAGCAGGTTGCGATGCTGGTAGCCAAGCGCTCCGTAGAAGCCAACGGGAATGGATGAGCCAGGGGTCGCCTGGTCGGTGGACCCGCCCAATCCCGCGCGGAACACGCCGTAGTGATCGTGGCGTTCTTCCACTTCCACCAGCATGGGCAGCACCGGATCCTCGGGACCGGCGCTCACGAACGTCAGTGGATTCGGGTTGTTGAAAAGCTGGATGAGGGCGAGGTTTCGTTGCGCGCGTTCGAGCCCGCGCGTGGTGAGCACGTCGCCGGTGCGAAGCTCGGCCCAGGTCAGAATCGTATCGTCGGTGGTGAGGAAGTTGCCGCGAATGAAGATCGGTCCGACCCGAACCTGCGGGCCAAGACGGATCTTCCAGGTGATGTTCATCAGGTCTCCGCTGCGAACCTGGTGTGCCTCGACCTCGGCGTAGCGATACCCTTCATCGCCAAGAGCGCGCTTGATGCGAGCCTCGTCGCGACGAACGAAGGCTGGCTGGTAGGGAGCGCCTGCCACGGTGCGCAGAGAGCTCAGGTAGAAAGCGTCCTCGTGGGGCAGAGCCTCGCCGGGGACGCGACACTCGAATTTCATCGGGGCCACCGACACGAGAGGCGGCTCATCGATGATGAAGCGTATGTAAAGGCCCTCGGCGTTGATCCATGCGGGGTCGTCGGTCTCAGGCGCGGGCGAGAGCGGTCGCCACTGACCCGGCGCGGGCGCGATTTCTGCGCGCACTTTGCTACCCGGATAGCCGACTGCCGCATAGTGGTCGATGAGCGTTTGCACGTCGACCTCAAGTTGGCGCAGGCTTGCGTAGCCACCTTCGCCCAGGCCGAGAATACCGAGCGTGGGATAGGGCTTGGTGTGAATGCGGTCGGCGAGGACGTTGGATGCGATCGCGCGGTTGCCGACGAACGCGACCTCGCGGACCTTCAACTCCGGTCCTTCCTCGATGGCGAATACCAGGCGATCAGAGTCTTCGGAAATCCGCTCGCGTCGCCACTTCACCTTGACGAGCATGTGGCCGCTTTCGTGGTACGCCTTCTCGATCGCGGTCGCACTTTCGCCCGCCTCGACGTCGTCGTAGGCGCCATGGGAAAGCAACGTGAGCGCATCCATCAGCGCGCCCGACGATCGCGACCGATTGCCCTCGAAAGCAACCTCGATGTGTCGTCGTTCCCGGATAGCCAGGGTAAGCCGGACCTGGTTGGCTTGGGCATCAAGGCTCTTCTGGGGATCGAAGTCGTCGCGCACGCGGACGCCAGGGAAGCCAGCCCGGCGATAGCGAGCAAGCAGCGCATTTTCGTCTTCGCGAAGCACCACTTGTCGAAAGGGCTGCGCCCACCAAATCCAGAGATAGTGGTGGCGGAAGCTGTCGGCGATCTTGTCGGCCGGGATCGCAATGGCGCCGGTGATCGTGATGGGACCCAGGGGATACGCGGGCCCCAAGTCTACGCGGATGATAAGATCAATCGCGGCGGGCACCTTACCGTTGTCGCGAAGCTCGAAATGAACCCGACCTTCCCAGTAGCCTTGCGCCCGCAGAAAGTCGCGTACGTAATCGGCTTGCGCCGTGAGGAACGCATCTCGCTCGGGTCCCGCGGGCGGTAACTTCTGCCCCGGCCGGAAGCTGAGCTTGCCGATGATGTCGTCCTGGCGTACACCGCTGAATATCCAGGGCCTGGGCTGATTGCCCGAAACGAAGATTCGGCGAACCCGGTCGAACGCCCTTAGCCGAAGCTGCAGGCGAATGCCGTCGCCGTCGGGCTCCGACGCCACATCTGCCAAGTACCCGACGGTCCCCATGGCTCGCTTGATACGGGCGACGGTCCCTATGGGAATGCCCGCGCGGTCGGCATCTCCCGATGGCACGAAAGGCGATCCGGCAGGAGCGATGGTGGCGAGCAGTGCTTCCACTCGGCCTGGCGGATCCTTGCTGCCTTCCACTGCGTAGCCGTGGATGGTTGGCGCGAGCTCGTTCTTCGTGCTTGCCACCTTTGCTGCGGGCGCAGTCTCTACATCCTCATCCTCCCCGAACGGGACGTCGGTTGCCTGTGGCGCAGGCGGTGGCTCCTCCACGGCCTCCGAAGGTGTAGGCTGCGTTTCTCCGGCAGCCGCGACCGACTGAAGGGCTGCGAACGCGATCCCCGCCAGAAGTCGGGCGATGCGAGGGCAACCTTTCCGGGACTGCCGTATCAGCTTGGTGGTCCGTCGAAACACGTGGCTCAGAGTATCAGGCGAGAGAGAACAGGAATCTACAAATGAAGGGCATCGAGAATGGGAAAGAGTCCGCGAATTGGATACTCGACCGTGAGCTCGAGGGTAAGCCTGTCGGTCTGAATGGGGAGCCCCTGCTGGGTCGAGGTGAGGCGCTCGGCATTAACCTTGCCCGTGAGATAGTCGCGAAACCAGGTCAAGGCTTGGCCACTGTAGTGCTCATCGTTCTGAAATCCCCGCAGGTAGGATAGGGTCAGGTTGTATTGGCGGGTCGATTGCGCAACGATATCTAGACCGTAGCCATCCGCTCCGACGGCGGGGCGCAGGTTCAGCTTGCTTCCGGTGAGCATCTGCAGGGTGTCGTCGATATACGGTTCAATCAGGTTCGAGACCGTGTCGCGCGAAAACTGTCCGACCATGTCGAGCCCGCTTTGCCGATTCATGCCGAACACCTGTCCCCCGTTGCCGCTGATGTCGTCCGTGGTCCGGCCGGAAAGTAAGAGCAGCATGGTCTGGTTGCGGTCCAGGCCGTCGGTGGTGGAAAGATCGATGGTGGCCATGTTGATGGGGCCGTTGATGCGCATGACCACGTCATGAGAAGCCCCGTTGGCGTCGGCCACGGTGTTGGTCGCCTCAATGTTCAGCTCGGGCGTGTCGCCGACCGCAAGCGACTTGGTGGGCACGAAGGTGACGTGATTGACGTTGGGCGACAGCTCGAAGTACCCGCGCAGGCCGATGATATGGAAGCGTCCGTCGGTGGGCCGGATCTCGCCCGAGATGGCCGGTGCGGACATCGTGCCACCGATCCCCAGGTCAATGAGGGCGTGGATCTCGGGCGCGAGGTTGTTTTGCACCACGAAGCCCTCTCCCTCGGTTCGGACGCGCAGATTGAGCGCGAGATTCTTGAGCAGCGGCTCGCCTTCCCAGGCCGGACGCTTGTAGCCTTCGTTGATCCTTGGGGAAAGCACCATCTCGCGAATGTTGAAGTCCTGCAGATAACGACCGGTGATCAGTCGGACGTTGCCGGCCAGGGAGAGCCCGGCCTCGGGCGTGCCTTCCAGCTCCATGCTGAGCGATAGATCATCAATCTGGATTCCTCCGTCACGGTAGGCCAGCCGGTTGCCCACCAGCGGCAGGTCGACGGAATCCCAGACGAATTTCGGGCGCAGCTTGCGAATCTTGATCCGGCCGGGACGAACGCCTTCCTTGCCGATAAGCAGCTCGCCCTCCTCG
>CAZBIU010000347.1:0-7364 GCA_964491625.1 uncultured Myxococcales bacterium | reverse complement strand
AGGCCCTCCATGAACAATCTGATGCTTTCGTTTTCCGGCGAAGCGCTTTCCCGGTTGCGCGCCCAGGTCGCCGAAGTAGCAAAGGAAATTGCGCTCGCACCAGGCGGGTCCACGACGGCCGAAAGCCAGCGCCCCAAGACAGCCCTCGACACGACCTGGACACGCCTGGTCGAGATGCTGGATCTGGGTGCCGAGCCAGTGATGCGCGAATGCCCACAATGCAAACATGAGTGCATGCTCGGGGCCACTCGCTGCGGTTACTGCTGGACAGCTCTCCCAGTGCTCAAGCCGAGGGAAAAGGCGGCAGCATAAGGGCCAGCAGGCTGGCTGCACGCCCGCCGACACCTCGCCTTCGCATTGATGGAAGAGGTATTTCACCTTGAATGAACGGCCGAATAGGAGAAATCCAATGGACACGGTAGGACAAGAAGTAGGAAGAATCGAAATGCGACTCCGACAGCTAGGCACGAAGCTCGATAGGCTGGTGGCCCAGGCCGAGGAGGTCGGGACCGATGCCGGAATCGAATATCGCAAGCAGATTGGTCACGTCAAAGACAAGCACGCCGTCGTGCAGACCAAGTTGAAGGCGTTCAGGGCCGCCAACGGCCAAAAGTGGGACAATTTCAAGGTTGGCGTCGAGGCCGCCTGGCACGACCTCGAGAGTGCCTTCAGGGCCATCAGGCAACCGCCGCAACCGCCGCAACCGCCTCAATAGGGGTCGGGCGGTGCCAACGACATTCCTCAAGTCTCGGGCTTCCAAGGCAGGATCCGAACCGCCGTCACGCCTCAAGTTCGGTCACTTGAGGCGAGCGTGCCGCATCCAACTACCATGACGCTCCTTGATTCATTGAAGAAGCAGACCGTCGTCGTCGCCGACACCGGCGACATCAACGCCATATCCGAACACAAACCGCAGGACGCCACAACCAACCCGTCGCTGTTGCTCAAGGCGGCGGAACAGCCGCAGTATCGGGCGCTGGTCGACGAGGCACTCAAGTTCGCTGGCGCGCAGACAGGCGACGAGTCAAACCGCCAGGCCGCCTTCACAGAGAAGCTGGCGGTCAATTTCGGGTGCGAGATCCTGAAGATTATCCCTGGGCGCGTCTCTACCGAGGTGGACGCAAGCTTCTCGTTCGATACCGAGGGGACGATGGCCAAGGCCCGCCACTATATCGATCTCTATCGGAAGGCGGGCGTCGGCAAGGAGCGCATCCTGGTCAAGATCGCCACGACCTGGGAAGGGATCCGCGCCGCAGAGATCCTCGAAAAGGAAGATATCCATTGCAACATGACCCTGCTCTTCTCGTTCGCGCAGGCCGTGGCAGCGGCAGAGGCAAAGGTCACCCTCATTTCCCCGTTCGTCGGCCGCATCTACGATTACTACCTCAAGGCGCGCGGCGTGAAGGACATTCCGCCCGAACAGGATCCCGGGGTGCAATCGGTCGTGCGCATCTACAACCACTACAAGAAGTTCGACTACAAGACGCAAGTCATGGGTGCCAGCTTTCGCAAGACCGAGCAGGTGATGCAGCTCGCTGGCTGTGACTTGTTGACCATCAGCCCGGACATTCTCGCCGACCTTGAAAAGCGCGAAGGTGAATTGCCTCGCCGACTCTCGGTCGCTTCGGCCAAGGCCAGCGACGCCTCGCCCCTTCATCTCGACGAGAAGACATTCCGCTTCCTGCACAACCAGGATCCTATGGCGGTCGAGAAGCTATCCGACGGAATCCGCCACTTCTACGCAGACGCACGCAAGCTGGAGAAGTGGGCCGCAGAGACCCTGGCCAAGGGCCAGTAGATGACACGATGGAAGAAGCTCCCCGCGCTCCTCGGGATTCTCCTGGCCACTAGCGCCATGTCGCCGAAGCCCCGCGCTCCCAGGCTGTCGGCGATCACCAAAGGTGGCAAGGGGCCGCCCACCATCGTTCTCTTGCACGGCTATTGCTCGTCGGAAAAAGATTGGGTGCCGTTCGTCAAGTCCATTCGTTTGCCGCGCGGCACTCGATTCGTATTTCCGCGCGGCCCGGAGACGGCCAAGCGTACCGACGGCGGTCCGGTCGGGCGGGCTTGGTGGCGCTTGGACCTGGCAGCGGATATCCGCGACGAAGGCCTGGGTGCGGATCTCTCCGCGGAGAAGCCTCCGGGAATCGAGCACGCGGCCGAGGCCGTGCGCGCCCTCCTCGCCCGGCAGGGCAACCGGACCGCGCAGCCCTTCATCCTCGGCGGATTCTCACAAGGGGCCATGGTGGCGGCCCAGGTGGCATTTCGGTCGGACGAGCCCCTGCGTGCGCTGGTGCTGCTTTCGGGCACGCTGGTCGACGAGACGTCGTGGAAGGCAAATTTCGCCCGACGCAAAGGCCTGCAAGTATTCATCGCGCACGGCCGCGCCGATCCCATCCTGTCGTTCGAGGCGGCGGATCGCATGCAGAGCGAGATGGCGGCTGCCGGGATCCAAGTGACTTGGTTCCCGTTCGACGGCGGGCACGAAACGCCGGCCGAGGTGATCACCGCGCTGAACGATTTCTTTGCGGACTTGTAGCCATGGCTCTTGACCGCGGGCACATGCGAGCGAGGCGGGCGAAGGTCGTCTTCTTGTTCGATGTCGACAACACGCTGCTGAACAACGACCGCATCATCGCCGATCTGAACGTCCATCTCAACCGCGAGGTCGGTCCCAAACGGGCTCGGTGTTACTGGACCATCTTCGAAGACTTGCGCCGCCAACTTGGGTACGCCGACTACTTGGGCGCCTTGCAGGGGTTTCGCCGTGACTTTCCTCATGACCTGGGTCTATTGACGGTGTCGCGCTTTCTCGTCGACTATCCGTTTGCAAAGCGGCTCTACGCCAAGGCCCTCGACGTCATCGCCCACGTCAAGAAATGGGGACCGGCCGTGCTACTCACCGACGGCGACGTGGTTTTCCAGCCCCGCAAGGTGGAACGCTCTGGCCTCTACGAAGCGGTCGGGGGACACGCGTTGATCTACGTTCACAAGGAGGCCGAATTGGCTGACGTGGAGGCTCGGTATCCCGCCGCACACTACGTGGTCGTGGACGACAAGCTCGCAATTCTGGCCGCCATCAAGAAGACTTGGAAATCGCGCGCAACGACAGTCTTCGTGCGCCAGGGACATTACGCGCTGGCCCCCGACATCCTTGCCAAGTATCCACCGGCAGACATTAGCGTGAAGAGCATCGGCGATCTGCTTAGGCGCGACAGCACGACCTTCGCGCCTCCGTTCCGTCAAATTGGTTGAGAGACCGCTTCATCTTGATTGAGCTGGCCCTGCCCTAGCCCGAAAATGCCAATCGGGCTGGAGGGGAGTATCAGCACTTGCGGGCTTTGCGCCGACGGGCCGAGGGCTGGCACCGACGTTGCTTGGATGGCCAAACAAGAGGATGGGCCATGGAGACCGACCCGCTCGCGCCAGAGCAACTGCTAACGACTGACGCCTACTGGCGGGCAGCCAACTATTTGTCGGTTGGCCAGATCTACCTTTACGACAATCCGTTGCTCAGGCGTCCGCTGGCCCTTGCCGACGTGAAGCACATGCTGCTCGGACATTGGGGCACGACCCCCGGGCAGAACTTCATCTACGTGCACCTGAACCGGGTCATCAAGAAATACGACCTGGACATGATCTACGTCTCTGGTCCCGGGCACGGCGGGCCGGCGGTCGTGGGCAACACCTACCTCGAGGGCACTTACAGCGAGATTTATCCCGACATCAGCCAGGATGAGGCCGGACTGCGGAAGCTCTTTCTGCAGTTTTCGTTTCCCGGCGGGATTCCCAGCCACGCCTCGCCGGAGTGCCCGGGCTCGATCCACGAGGGCGGCGAGCTGGGCTATTCGCTCAGCCATTCGTTCGGGGCGGTGTTCGACAATCCCTGCCTCATCGTTGCCTGCGTCGTCGGCGATGGCGAGGCGGAAACGGGACCGCTGGCCACGGCGTGGCATTCCAATAAGTTTCTGGATCCAGCCACCGACGGTGCGGTGTTGCCGATCCTGCATCTCAACGGCTACAAGATTTCCAACCCGACCCTGCTGGCCCGCATCACCCGCGAGGAATTGGAGCAACTGCTCCGCGGCTACGGCTGGACACCGTACTTCGTCGAAGGCCACGAACCGGCGTTGATGCATGAGGCCATGGCCGCGGCACTCGACATCGCGGTAGAAGAGATTAAACGAATTCAACATGAAGCTCGTGAGCACGGCAATTTGACGCGTCCGCGTTGGCCGATGCTCGTCCTCAATTCACCCAAGGGCTGGACCGGGCCTAAGATGGTTGATGGCCTGCAGGTTGAAGGCACATTCCGTTCGCACCAGGTGCCGCTTTCCGACCCGGCCACGCATCCTGAACATCTCAAGCTGTTGGAAGACTGGCTGCGAAGCTACCGGCCCGAGGAACTCTTCGACGGCCAGGGCCGATTGAAACCGGAGCTTGCTGAATTGGCGCCCAAGGGCGAACGGCGCATGGGCGCGAATCCCCACGCCAACGGCGGCATTCTGCTCCGCGACCTGCGGATGCCCGATTTTCGTGACTACGCGGCGGCCGTGCCCACGCCGGGGATACGCGGTATTGGCGACACGCATGTCCTTGGACCTTTCCTGCGCGATGTGGCCAAGCTGAACAGTGAACAGCGGAATTTTCGGGTCTTCGGCCCGGACGAAACGCTTTCGAATGGCTTGGAAGCCCTCTTTCAGGTGACCCAGCGCCAGTGGGATGCCGCGACTGTGCCGAACGACGAATTTCTCGCGCCAGCCGGACGGGTGATGGAAATGCTCAGCGAACATCAATGCGAAGGCTGGCTCGAAGGCTACTTGCTCACCGGCCGGCATGGTCTCTTCAACTGCTACGAGGCGTTCATCCACATTGTGGATTCAATGTTCAACCAGCACGCCAAGTGGCTGAAGGTGACGTCGTGCCTCCCGTGGCGGCGGAAGATCGCCTCGTTGAACTATCTGCTGGCCTCGCACGTCTGGCGCCAGGACCACAACGGCTTCACGCACCAGGATCCTGGCTTTATCGATCACGTCGTAAACAAGAAGGCCGAGGTGGCGCGCGTCTACCTTCCGCCGGATGCGAATTGTCTGCTGTCGGTGACCGACCACTGCCTGCGTAGCCGGCACTACGTCAATGTCGTCATTGCTGGCAAACATCCCGCACCTCAATGGCTGTCGATGGATGCTGCCGTCAAGCATTGCAGCGAGGGCGTTGGGATCTGGCAGTGGGCCAGCAACGACAAGGCCGCTGCCCCCGACGTGGTCATGGCGTGCTGTGGAGACGTGCCCACGCTCGAAACCCTGGCGGCCGTATCCATTTTACGCCAGCATCTGCCCGACCTCAGAATCCGGGTAGTCAATGTCGTCGACCTCATGAAACTGCAGCCGCAAACCGAGCATCCCCACGGCCTCTCCGACACGGACTTCGACGAGCTCTTCACCAAGGACAAGCCTGTCATCTTCGCCTTTCATGCCTACCCGTGGCTGATCCACCGCCTCACCTATCGCCGCACCAACCACGAGAACATCCATGTGCGGGGCTACAAGGAGGAAGGCACGATTACCACGCCCTTCGACATGACTGTGCTTAACGAAATGGACCGCTTTCACCTGGTTATGGACGCCATCGACCGCTTGCCGCAAACCGGGACCAAGGGCACATACCTAAAGCAGCAGCTCAAGGACAAGCTCATCGAGCACCGGCAGTACATCGAGAAGCATGGCGAAGACCTGCCTGAAATCCGGGATTGGCGGTGGGGAGGCGCGCCGTGAAGACGAACCGATATGTCCTATGGGGCTGCAACCTCTGAGGGGAAATCATGAGCTCACTCCAAGTCACATTGCCGTCACAGACAGGACACCGGGATATCGACGGTCAGGTCCGTACACTGTTTGCAATCGCGAATGAAGTCCTCTTCTCGCAAAAGCTTGCGGAATCGCCGGATCTGTTCCGGCGCGCCGTTGAGTTGTTCGTCGCATACCTCGACTATCATTTTGTGTCGGAAGAAGTCGCTATGGCGGAAACCCACTATCTGGCCAGAGATGTCCACTCGGATTTTCACGATCATCTGCTTCACGAAGCCACAACAATAATGGGGTGGGGAAGCACGAACGGCCTGTCACTGGAAATCAGACATGCGCTCCTTTACTTGGTCGAAGATTGGCTCTACTACCACGTCAATGAGGCCGACCGCGAGCTCGCCGAGTTTCTGTGCGAAAGGTCTGCCAAGCGGGAGATCGCGCGACTTCCCGGTATCGACGATTTAGGAGCGTCCGGCTTGCTCAGGCGCGAGGTTGACGACCAGATGCTGAAACATCTGGTCGAATTGGGGCGCCCGGAGCGAGCTCCTTATGAGCCGGATCGCCCGCAAGCATCAGGCTTCCCACTCCTTCGAATTGACGGGGGAGGCACTTCAACTTGAATGGACCAGCCAGCATTACGAAGTCCTCCACGGCGCAAGCCGCTGAATTCATTACCTTGTATGGGTGGCGCGGAATGTGCTGTAGGTGCAGGTGAACATGGAAGGCACTCCGCTAGCGGTTTCGACCAAGGTAGATTGCCATTCCGGGAAAGGCAGAAAGCCGTGAAGACCGACACTCAAAAGACCGTACCACTTGGCGAGCTGATACTGACTGTCTTCGACAAGGCCGCGCAGTTCAGCCTTGATCCGCAGGAGGTGTCACGTCTGGCCACGCAGACCGTGGCGCACATGTTGTTGCGCGGGCGGAGCCCTGACGGTCTCGCGGCCGTGCTAGCCCAGGCTTGAGATCCTGCCTGAGAAGTTTTCTCGGTCGACGGAGGCACTTGCCCGGGCAGAAAGTCCGACCGGGTCGGCTTGAAACGATGTGACGGGCGGATTCTGGCAGTCGTGCACGGTTTGGTGGCGGGCCTTGGCGAGTGGGAGCCACGGAAAGGCTGGAAAATGCCCAGGGGATACAACATCGAGACCATTCTGCGACCAGGCCAGATCATAGCGGCGCAGTATCGGGTCGACGGCCTCATCGCCAAGGGTGGGATGGCGGCGGTTTGGGCGGGTGTGAACGAGCACACCGGGAAACGTGTTGCACTCAAAGTAATTCTTCACTCGATCTCTGCCAACGGGGAAGCCGCCGAGCTATTTCGCCGTGAAGCCCTGTCCGCAAGCAAGGTCAATCACCCCAACGTGGTCGATATCTTCGACATCATCGACCACGAGGGCATGCCGTGCATTGTGATGGAGCTGCTCGACGGGGAAAACCTCGGCAACTATCTGGCAAGGAATGGCGCCCTCAGCCTGGAAAAGACCATAGCTTTGCTGTTGCCCTCCATGCGTGGCGTAGCAGCCGCCAACGCCCAGGGCGTCGTGCACCGCGATCTGAAGC
>CAZBIU010000346.1:1075-7419 GCA_964491625.1 uncultured Myxococcales bacterium | reverse complement strand
CGACCAGGCTTGGCGGTGCTGGTGATCGGGCATCTGGTCGCGCACGATTGGTCGGTTCACGTGCTCATTCCGCGCGACATCGTTCGCGACAAGCCGGTGATGCTGGCGCCGCTCAAGCCGTCGCCGGCCGGGGTTCCGACCCGCATCCTCCGCCGCGTGCAAGAGACGATGCCCATCACGGTGTCCGACGAAATGCGCACGATGTATCTCTATGAGTTGGCCGCCGACAACACGGCCACACGTTTCGGATTCGGCCAAGTGCCCGGCTATTCCATCGCCGGCACTGCGCGTTTCGACGCCCTGGCCGAGGCCAGCGGCAGGGCCAGTCTCGAGCGCGTGATGGACCTGCTTGACATCCGCTATCTCATCATCCGGGCCGCGGAAGCCGACGCCATGGGTATGCCGCTCGTCACGCCGGGCGTGCTTGCGGGGCATGTGATGCTGGAAAACCAAGAGCGCCGGCCGCGTGCGTTCGTCGCCTATCGCTGGCAGCACGTGGCTTCGGATCAGCAGATCTTGGCCTCTCTCTTTGTTCCCAACCGCGCGGACGTGGACCTGGGCGCGGTTCGCCTAAGCGGACAAGGCGACAGTCAGACGAGCGGAACCGACAATCCGTCGCCCTGCCAAATCGAAAGACCCACGCCCGAGCATGTGTTGCTCCATTGTCGCGCGGAAAGGCCCGGCTATGCGGTTCTGCTCGACGAATGGACGCACGGCTGGGCTGCCACCGTCGACGGGCGCGCGGTCGAGATCGAGCGCGCCGACACGGTTTTTCGTGCGCTCGCCATTCCCCAGGGCCCGCACGTGGTGGAAATGCGCTACCGGACGCCGGGCTTGCGCGCCGGCGCGGTTGTCTCGCTTGGCGGCTGGCTGGTCTTCGCGGCCATGGTGGCCGTCTTCCTGGTTCGGCGTCGTCGAGGGTGAAGCCTGCCTATGGCACGAGACCCGGCGGCCGTGTACATGGGCCAGGCGGGCGTACGGACCGAGGAGGAGTGGTGATACCAGCACGAAGACAATCAGGCTGCGCGCCCGGGCCACACGCAGCGGCCACGGCCGGGTCGGGGCGCGGTGCCAGCCCATGCGGCGTTCCAGCGCTACCAGCGCGCCGTGAAGCAGAAAGAACCCCATGATTTGGGCGGCCACGGAGAGTAGGGCGGGCAGGGGCCCGCCGTCGGCGAGCGCGAGCAGATGAAACGCACCCGATGCTGCGAAGGCAGCAAGCATGGCTTTCTGTGGATGACCAGCGCGGAGGATGGGCCTAAAGACTCCCTCTTTCAGATGGCTTTGCACGAGATGGTTCCAGCGCCTGCCCCAGAATTCCGCCAGGGATGCGGACGCGAGAGGACTGTCTTGCAGGCCGCGCACGGGGCGGCCGCAAAGGCCGGCCACGCCCACCACCCCATGATGAATGCCTGCGCTGCCCACGCCCACTTCCAGCAGGACGAGGATGTCATCGAGGTAAATCATGGGCCACGGCCGCGCCCACAGTCGTAGCTCGTCGCCGAGCCAAAGCAGAACGATGCAGGTCGCGATTTCCACCACACCGCGTACCGCGAGCCAGCGCGGTCGCGGCCATGGCGTGGCCCGTGGCTCGAATATGGGTTCGAAATGGATAAGGGCGAGGCTGGCCCGCGCGAGACTGGCGGGCGCCGTCCGCTGTGCCAAGGCGGTCATGCGCAAGGCCAGGTAGCCCGCCAGAAGACCCAGGATCACTTGCGCCTGTCCGGGCCCCGTGGTGGCGAACGGCAAGGCGCATACCGTGAGTAGGATTCCCGCCCGCACCGGGCCACGTCGGCGTGAGGGGCGCCTCAGCGCGAGGTACGCCAACCCAAGTGCAACCGCCGCAGGCAGCAAGAGGAAGGAATAGGGAAAGGGCAGAAACCCTCGCATGGCTGATTTCTAGCGGAAAGGCCGCAAGGGCGGTACTGCCGTCCGCGAAAATGGCCAGGACACGCCTTCATTGAAACGATAGTCGACACTGGGCAAACGCCGTAAGATGACGGTCAGACTGAGAGCGGGTCATGTTCACCAACTACAAAGAAGATCTCGTTGGCGTTTTCGGCCACCCAGTCGCGGAAAATCCGACTTGTGTCATGCAGAACGCCGCTTTCGAGCATCTGGGCCTCAACTGGCGCTACCTGACCATCGAGGTGACGCCCGCCGCGCTCGCGGAAGCCATCCGAGGACTGCGCGCGATGGGGTTCCGGGGTGTCAATCTCACCATCCCGCACAAGGTTGCGGTCCTGCCATTGCTCGATGCCGTTGCGGACGATGCGCGGCTCATCGGAGCGGTCAATACCGTGCGCCGGGAAGGCGACCGTCTCATCGGCGAGAACACGGATGGCAAAGGCTTCCTGCGCAGCGTGCGCGAGGAGGCAGGCGTGGATCCGAAGGGTGCGCACGTGGTTGTCCTTGGCGCGGGCGGTGCTGCGCGCGCGATCGCGGTCGAGTGCGCGCTGGCCGGCGCGGACCGAATAACCATCGTCAACCGCAACCCGGAGCGTGGTGCTGCGCTGGCGGATCACCTTGCGCGGAACCTCAAAATTGCCGCGCGCTTCGTCCTTTGGCAGGCCGACTTTGCTGCGGGCAAGGACACCGACCTCCTGGTCAACGCAACCTCGATCGGCCTTTTTCCCGACGGGGATGCGATGCCGCCCGTGAGCATGGGGGCTCTCGCGCAAGCATGCCTGGTGTGCGACGTCATCCCCAACCCACCCGACACACGGTTCGTGAAGACTGCGCGCGCGCACGGACTCAAGGCTCTGACCGGTCTACCCATGCTGGTCAATCAGGGCGCGATCGGATTCAAAATGTGGACCGACCTCGACGCACCGATGGCAGTCATGCGGATGGCGCTCGCGAAGGCATTCAGGTCGTAAGTTAGACCGGATGGCTAGAAAGACAATGAAACGCTGCAGATATCGCAGCCAGTCGGTCACTGACACTGCGGACATCGCACTCCGGCACCGACGGACTCGAACAATTCCGTGCCGTCGCGCTGGTTTCCTCCTTGGTGTGCAGCTTGCAATTACTCCCGTGCAATAGGGTGGCGTCCGGCACTGTACGGCCGGCGGCTACTCGCGAGGAGGACCATGACGTTGCGCCATCTGGCTCTGGTTGGATTCGTCTTGTGTGTGGTGTCGACTGCCGCGCACGCAGAAGGATTTCGCTGTCCGCGCACGGATCGTCTGATCAATGAAGGCGACACCGCCGGCGAGGTACGCTCGAAGTGCGGCGATCCTTCCAGTCGAGACACCATTTCCGGCAGGCATCGGCAGTTCGACGAGCGGTGGACCTACGATTTCGGTCCCTACGACCTCATGCGAATTCTACTGTTCAAACGGGGCCGCTTGATGAGAATTGACCTTGGGGAATATGGCCAAGCCGGGAATCGCTGACACTCCGACGGTCCTCACCCCACGAGTCGCGGCGGCGGAGTCTCGGTGTGGGGGTCGGCGAAGGGAACGCCCGGTTCTTTGCCCGTGCGAAGCACCGAATGTTTCACACTGTAAGTGAAGTAGATGACAAGCCCGATGGCCATCCAGACGAAAAGGCGGATGATGGTGTGGGTGGTGGCGGTGTACATGAGCAAACCCGAGGTCAGGGCACCGCAGATAGGAACTAAGTAGGGGCCGCCAGGCACCCGGAACGAGCGCGGAATCTCGGGGTGGCGCAGGCGCAGAATCATCACGCCCAGGCTGACAAGCATGAACGCGAACAAAGTGCCGATGCTGGTTAGCTCGCCCAGGATATCGATGGGCAAGACGCCGCCCGTGATGGCACACACGACGCCGGTGATCATGGTCGTGATGTGGGGTGTGCCGAAGCGGGGATGCACCCTGGCCGCCACTGGGGGCAAAAGCCCGTCCCGCGCCATGGAGAAAAAGATCCGTGGCTGTCCGAGCAGCAGCACCAACATCACCGATGACAGACCTGCGATGGCGCCGATCTCGACCGCGGTTTCCAGCGCCTTGATGCCGGTGGCCGCGATGCCGAGCGCGATGGGGTAGGGCACCGACAGCTTGGTGTAGTGGACTACGCCAGTGAGAATCAGCGACACGGCGATGTACAGAACCGTGCAAATGACCAGCGATCCGAGGATGCCGATGGGCAGGTCGCGCTGAGGATTCTTGGTTTCCTGCGCGGCGGTGGAAACGGCGTCGAAACCGATGTACGCGAAGAACACCATGGTCGCGCCCTGCAAGATCCCCGAGATTCCGAAGCGGCCAAAGGTGCCCTGGTTGGGGGGCACGAAGGGAACCCAGTTCTCGTGCCGCACGAACGGCGCCGCCGCGACGATGAACATCAGGACCACGGCGACTTTCACCAGCACGATGATGCCGTTGAAGCGCGCGGATTCTTTGATGCCGAGCACGAGAATCGTGGTCACTGCCAGCACGATGAAGACCGCGGGTAGATTGATGATCGCGCCGGTGGCGTGCAGGTGCTGCGTGGCCTCGTCCCACACGAACGGCGCCCGGGTCCAGGTGCGCGACAATTCGTGCCCGGTCACGTTCTTCACGAACGCGCACACGTAGCCCGACCAGCCCACGCTGACTGTGGCGGCGCCGACGAGGTATTCGAGGATCAAGTCCCAGCCGATGATCCAGGCGACGATTTCGCCCATGGTAGCGTAGGCGTAGGTGTACGCGCTGCCCGCGATGGGGATCATGGACGCCATCTCGGCGTAGCAGAGCCCAGCGAAGGCCGAGGCGATGGCGGCAACGGTAAAGGACAGCGCGACCGCCGGGCCGGCGTTGGCGGCCGCCGCGCGCCCGGTAAGCACGAAGATGCCCGTCCCGATGATGCCGCCGACGCCGAGCAGAATCAGGTCGAACGCGCCAAGCGTGCGCTTGAGCCCATGGCTGTACTCAGCGTCCGAGCGGAGCTTGTCCACCGACTTGGTCGAAAAGAGGGGGTTAGCCATGATGTGCTTTCGGATTTTCACCTCTGTGGTTCAATTGCTTTTCTCCCTGCGCGCGGAGCCCAGCATGGCCAGCGCACTGTACGTTGCCACGACAATCACTAGCCACAAGAGGTAATGGACCGGTAGCTGCTTCACCACGTAGGCCGCCAGCAGCACACCCGGGACTCCGCCGATGGCCAGCCCCAGGGCCGCGCGCGGGGCGTAGTTTCCGCGCTCGATGAAGCGGATCCCGGAGGTCGGCATGATGAAGGCGCACGACCCCATCATCACGGGGAAGATCGCCTTCAGGTTCATGCCCAGGAAACCAAACAGGATCAGGCTTGGCGCGTAGGCGCCGATGCCGAGGTTCATCAGGGCGCCGAAGGTGAAATTGCCGACAAGACCCGCGGCCATGCGCCAGCCGCCGAGCCCCAGCGTATCGCCGCCCGCCGGCAGCCAATGGACTGCCTTGGCCAGCATCAGCCCGGCCGCACCCAGAAGCGCGAGCCCCATCCCGATCTGAATCTTGCGCCGGGGCCAGGCCGACACCACGCCGGCGCCCAACCATGACCCGAGAATGGAGGCGGCGATGAGCAGCACCAGCGACGGCATCTCGACCTCGATGATGGTTATGTAGATCACCGCTTGGGCCACGGTGGGCCACATATGGCCCACCAGCAGCGTGCCCGGGATGCGCTCGTCGGGAACCAGGCGAAACAACTTGAAGATCGACGTGGACGTGGCGTACGACCCGATGCCCAAGGTGTCGAAGAAGTTGGTGACGAAGCCGATGCCGGTCTCCACCACGGACGGCAATCCCGGGCGCTCGGAGCGGTGCTTTCCTAGCTCTCTGTCGTTGCGTGTGGCCTTCCTCCGTCGCGCGATGTCCCGGCCCCAAAGGGCCGTGAAAACCGAGCCGAAGCCCGCCAGCGCAATCATGAGGATCTGCCGAAGACCGAACATCCGCGCATGGTACACCGGGCCTTTTCAAATTTGGGGGTGCTTGCGTGGCGCCTCTCAACCTCCTGCCATTGCTGCCGATGATGTGGGGTGCAGGTCGTCTGCCAACGAAGCGGTGCACAACGTGACCGGTGCGGAAAAGGAAGGGATGGATCTGGCGAGCTCTGTGTTCAGGGCCGCCCAGTCCACCATTTTGGTGGTCGACGATGACCCGTCGTTCATGTCGGCATGCGTTCGCATGATCGGCAGCTGGGGATTCTCCGTCCTGCAGGCCGCAACCGGCGAGGACGCGTTACGCCTCGTGGGCCGGCGCCAGCTCGATGTGATCCTATGCGACATCAACCTGCCTGGGATGAGCGGGGTTGAAATCCTGCGGGCGGTGCGCGGCCGCGACAAGGACCTGCCCTTCGTCCTGATGACCGGCGGTCCAGAGCTCGAAACCGCGCGCCTGGCGGTGGAGTGGGGCGCGGTCGGCTAC
>CAZBIU010000346.1:0-1065 GCA_964491625.1 uncultured Myxococcales bacterium | reverse complement strand
GACCGCGCTATCCAGGGCTACCAATCCCTCCGGCGCCAGCGCCAGATCCTGGACGTCAGCGAGCGAATGGCCCGCGAGACCCAGGTGTTGCACGAGCAGTTCGACCGCGCCATGTCCGGGCTGTGGATGGCGTTCCAGCCCATCGTGTCCTGGTCGAAGAAGAGCGTCGTCGCCTACGAGGCGCTTCTACGCACCACCGATCCGAACCTTCACTCCCCGACCGACATACTTCACGTGGCAGAAACTTTGGGCGAGGTCCACAACGTGGGGCACAAGACGCGCGCCATGATTGCCGAGGTCCTTGGCCAGCATCCGGAATTGCCCGGCATCTTCGTCAACTTGCACGTGCTCGATCTGCTCGACGATCAGCTTTACTCGGAATCGAGCCCGCTGCGGTCCCACGCCAGTCGCATTCACTTCGAAATCACCGAACGCATGGCGCTGGAAAAGGTCCCCGACACCCGCAGCCGGATCGAGCGCCTGCGTAAGCACGGCTACCGAATCGCGGTGGACGACCTGGGCGAGGGCTATTCGGGCCTTAACAGTTTTGCGGCCTTGGAGCCGGATGCGGTCAAGCTCGATATGTCGCTCATCCGCGGGATCGATCGCGCGCCGACCAAGCGCAGGATGGTGCAAACATTGGCGTCATTGTGCCAGGAGCTGGGCACCCCGCTGGTAGCGGAAGGGGTCGAAACCCAAGCGGAGTTGGACAGTCTAATCGAGCTTGGCGCGGACTGGTTTCAAGGGTTTTACTTCGCGCATCCAGACTACCCGCTTCCAATTCCGCACTTCCCCGACAACGGCTAGATCTCGTGTGTCTCGGGCGATGAAGTGACGGCTTAACCGACCTAGATTTGTGTTGCGCCCCACGAGCAGGAGACGTAAGAACAGGTCGCTCTCTTTCCCATAATTAAGGGACCCTGGAGGGTCCTTTAGATCCCCCGCGACGAGCGCAGTCGGGCAGAGCCCGCCCGCGCTCACGCGGCTACCCAAACACTACGGAAGGACCCAAGAAATGGCTCGCAAGACGGTGACCATCGACGGCAACGAAGCCGTTGCCTATGT
>CAZBIU010000345.1:0-7455 GCA_964491625.1 uncultured Myxococcales bacterium | reverse complement strand
GTCAAAACCAAACGAAACGCTCGACTCGACGGAAATTCGCGCCGAGCTTGAACGGCCCAATTCATGTGCCAGGCGCGATCGCGAAAAGCGAGCCACAGTTGCCGCAGCGGCGCCTGCGGAGAGAGGATGAGCTTGTGCGCCTGCTTGAAGGTGATGACCAAGGTCCCTTGCGCATAGTCGGACTCGGCCAGATCCGGATCCACGTTCTCGAATGCGGTGTCGATCCGTTTCAGGGTCTCGTCGATGCGGGCGCGGTAGTCACCTTCGTCCATCATGGCGCCCAAACCTAGTTTGTGCGTCCTTGCTCAATCAGCCCGCGCAGGGCCTTGCGATCCTTGGCCTCGACGTCTTCCATCGGCGGTGCGGCGTTCATGTCTTGGTCAGCGCCGGCACCGTGGGCGGTGATTTGGTTGGCAGCGTTGTGGGTGACGCCTTTGACCACGCGGTTGGTGGCACGGTCGACCAGATCGCCCATCTTGTCCTTGGTTCCGCGCACGAGTTGCCGCGACTCGGGGGTCTTCCAGATGGCCTGCACGTGCTCGAAGAGGGTGCGTTCGCCGAGCTTCACCGTGGTGGCGAACCAAATCATGGCGCCAAGCCCACCGAGCACGAAGATGAGTCGCAACAGCTTGAGCACGATTCCGTGTTACCACCGCTTCCCACGCCACGCCACTTTCCAGCGGGTCGGTCAACGCCGCGGGTCACCCACGCGGAAGTGATCCGCGCGCAAGAGCAGGTTGGTCAGACGTTCGCGGGCGTCGTCGTCGACCGGGTCGATGGTCGCGCCAAAACCCGGCGGACGCTTGCCCGGATAGCCTTCGTCGACGCGGATGATGCGAGCCCGGCAAGCGATGTTGAACTCGGGATCGTCGCCGACGCCATCCTCGGAGCCGAAGATGACGAGGTCCAGGTCTCGGCCCGGTGTGAGGTCTGGGTATTGCGTCGGCGTCCCCACCAAGTAGATCCCGCCCGCGGAGACATTGCGGACTTCCATGATTTGCACATCGCGACCTTTGACCTGGGCTTGGACGAAGACCTCGATGCGTGGGCTGCGCCGGCGGTTGGTTCCTGAATCGGTGGCCACGACGGCATTGTATCACCCAAGCAGGCGAGTGACAGGATTGGTCACCCGGAAGGACCCGCCGTGGTTCTTGCGTGCCGACCCGCAAAATACGAGACTCCCTCGCCCACACGGACACGCAGGAGCTCTCATGACCAACACCGTCGACAATCTAAAGACCGCTTTCGCCGGCGAAAGCCAGGCCAACCGCAAGTACCTCGCCTACGCCTTCAAGGCCGAAAAGGACGGCTATCCGCAGATCGCGAAGCTGTTCCGCGCCGCCGCCGAGGCCGAGACCATCCACGCCCTGGCGCACCTGCAGAACATGGGTGGCGTGGGCTCGACGCTCGAAAACCTGAAGGATGCCGTGGCGGGCGAAACCTACGAATTCACCACCATGTACCCGCCCATGGTCGCGCAGGCCGAGCAGGAGGGGCACAAAGGCAAGGCGATGCTCAGGTGGGCAGCGGCGGTGGAGAAGGTCCACGCCCAGCTCTACCAGCAAGCCCTGGCCGCGCTGCAGTCAGGCCAGGATCTTGCGGCGATGGAGATCTACTTCTGCCCGGTCTGTGGTCACCTGGAGCTCGGCGCGCCGCCCGACAAGTGCCCAGTGTGCGGCCTCGGGGGCGCCAAGTTCCAGAAAACCACCTAGTCGACCGCCGGAAAATGCTAGGCTGCGCGGCCAAGATGACTCAAGCGAAACACGACCGCACAGCATGGTTCAAAGGCGGCACTGCCAATTGCCAGGTGACCCTGGCGCCGGGCGCACGCGCGTATCGATTGGTTCTGCTCGGCGCGCCCGGGGTTGGCAAGGGGACTCAGGCCGAGCTCATCAGTGAGCGTCTGGGACCGTGCCAGCTTTCCACCGGCGACGTATTCCGTGCCGCCAAGACGCTGGATCCCAGCGAGCGCACGCCGGCCCTGAACGCCGCCCTCGAATACATGAAGCGCGGCGAGCTGGTGCCCGACTCGACCGTGATCGGCATCGTGCGGGAACGGCCGAGCTGCTTGCGCTGCCCCGGCGGGTTTCTGCTGGACGGTTTCCCCCGCACGGTGGAGCAGGCCGAGGCGCTGGCGTCGATGCTCAACGAACAATCGCTCAAGCTCGACGCCGTGCTCAGCTACGACCTGCCCATCGAGCAAATCGTGTCGCGGCTGTCCGGGCGACGCACATGCGGCGGCTGCAAGGCGGTGTACCACGTCAGCACCAAGCCGCCCAAGGTCGCCGACGTGTGCGACCACTGCGGCGGCAAGCTGCTCCTTCGCGAGGACGACCGTCCCGAAGCCATCCGTGTCCGCATGGAGGCCTACGAGAAGAGCACGGCGCCCCTGGCCGAATACTACCGCCAGCGCGGACTTCTGCTCTCTGTCCCGGCCGAAGGGTCACCGGAAGACATTTACAAGCGCACCGTGGTCGCGCTGGCATCGCGCGGGTAGCCAGGACAGCGCCGACCACGACCCGACGCGACCGCCTGGCAACGGGGCGGTCGGAGCGCAGCGCCGTGAGCCACAAACCGACTTATTGAGTCCGAAATTCGTGAATTTGCGAGGCGTGACGGATACAATACTAGAGCACTCCGCTTTCTAGGGTTGTCCCAAGACTTCCGCGGCTTTCACTCATGCCGCCTCACACCTCGGAAACTGCAACATGGCGAATGGATCGTCCCCGTCTCCCGCGTTGGCTAAGCTTGCAAACTATGCCCGCAATCCCGTGACCGCGGTCGGCTTCGGGCTGACCACCGTATCGGGCATTGCGCTGCTGGTCTTCTTGATCCTCGAAGGGATCGGCTTGGTGGAAAATCCGTACATGGGCCTCATCGGGCTGGCGCTGCTGCCCGCGGTCTTTGTGGGTGGCCTGCTGCTCATGCCGGTGGGGATCCTCTTGCGTCGGCGCAAGCTGATCAAGCGCGGCGACCTGACCGACGCGCCACCCGCCTATCCACGGCTCGATTTCAACGACCGGCACGTACGTCGCGTGACCTTGGTCGTGGTCGCATTGACCGTGGTCAACGCGATCCTGCTGGCCACCAGCACCGCCGGCGCATTGAGCTTTATGGACTCGCCGAAATTCTGCGGAACGGTTTGCCACAAGGTCATGCAGCCCGAGTACACCGCGTACCAGGATTCGCCTCACGCGCGGGTCAAGTGCGTGCAGTGCCATATCGGCCCGGGCGCGTCGTTCATGGTGCGTTCCAAGTTCGATGGCCTGCGCCAGGTGTGGAAGGTTTTGACTGGCACCTATGCTCACCCGATTCCGTCGCCGGTGCACACGCTGCGGCCTGCGCGCGACACCTGTGAGGGTTGCCACTGGCCAGCCAAGCATTACGGCGACAAGATGCGCGTCATTGCCCGTTTTGCCGAAGACGAGAAGAACACCGCCAGCTTCACAGCGTTGTTGCTCAAGACCGGCGGTGGCGCGCGGAACGCGGGACAACCCCACGGTGGCATTCACTGGTGGCACATCTATGCCGACAACCGCATCCGCTACCTCGCAAGCGATGCCCGCCGACAGGAAATCGCTTGGGTCGAGCTGACCACGCCCGACGGAAAGCGCACTGAATTCGTTCGAGATGCGGCGCACGCACCGACGGCGGAAGAGATCAGCCGGTCAGCGCGTCTGATGGACTGCATCGACTGTCACAACCGACCGACCCATCTCTTCGAGACGCCAACCCGGGCCGCCGACACTGTCCTCGCGACCGAGCCTGATCTGCAGGTCTTGCCGTTCTACAAGCGCGAAGTGGTGAAGGCCACGTTGACCGCGTACCCTACGCACGCTCAGGGCGTGGCTGGCGCGCGCGCCGCGATCGCCGCTTTCTACACGAGTACGTATCCGCAGCTCGCCAGCGCCCAGCCGGCGCTGGTCGCGCGCGCCGCCGACAAGGCTGCGGGCGTCTACGACCGCACCGTGTTTCCCGAGATGAGCACCAACGCAAAGACACACCCGAACAACATCGGCCACGACGAGTCGCCAGGATGCTTCCGCTGCCACGATGGCAACATGCAAGCCAAGACTGGGGAAACCATCCCCAACGACTGCGATACCTGCCACAGCATCTTGGTTGACGGCAGCCCGACCGCGCCGGATCTGAGCAAGCTCGCGCTGCCAGAGCCGCAAGCTGCCCCAGAAAAGAAGACCGAGTAGGCGCGACCGTCCGCGTGTGCGATAAAGACGGTCTGGATAGTGCGAGCGGACAGCGGTCAGCTTCCCCACGTTATCGGTCGTGTTTTGCCGGCAGGCAAATGGCCGAATCGTGTGCTGTGACTCAGCATCGAATCCCATCCAGGAGGGATACTGTATGCAAAAGCTGACTTCTCGTTCGCTTGGTCTTTATTCTGTTGCAATTGCGCTCGCCCTGACGACTGGCGCATGCTCGGATAATTCGGCTTCCAATCGCGATGCAGGTGGAAAGGCCGACGGCCCCACAGGGGGGGTTGACGTTGTCGCGCACGACGCGGCCGGAGGCGGCGCAGACTTGGCCGTGCCGGATGTGTCGGTCGCTGGTCCCGACGTCGCGCAGCCCGACGTCGCTGGTCCGGACGTCGCCCAGCCCGACGCTGCGGTGGCGGATCTCCGTACCCCTGATGCCGCCTTGCCAGATGCTCCGACGGTAACCGATCTCGCCAAAGACTCCTCGGTCAAGGACACCTCCATCGTCGACAGCGCGCCAGACGCGCAGCGAATCGACGGCGCCATCGACAGTACGGTCGTAGACGGCGGCAACAGCCTCGTGGCGCGCGGAAGATACCTGGTGGACAACGTCATCGCCTGCTCGGATTGTCACACGCCCAAGCTGCCTTCGGGCGCTCCGGACATGACCAGGTACCTCGCGGGCAACCCGATCTTCGTGCAGTTGCCCGACGGATCGGCCCTGCCGTCCAAGAACTTGACCCCGGATCCGACAACCGGACTTGGCCTGTTCACGGACGACCAAATCAAGCACATGTTCATGGATGGCCTCGTGCCGGGCGTCGACGGGGGCACCACCGCGCTCAATTCGACTATGCCGTACTATGTGTTCCACAACATGGCGAGCGGCGACGCGGACGCCATTGTGGCCTATCTGCGGTCGGTTCCGGCGGTGACCAATTCGCTGCCGCCGCGTTCGCCCGCCTTCGAGGTCGCGACCCCCGCGAGCTACCTCGATCCGTCCACCATCCCAACGCCGGCAACCACGTATCCTCAGCGTGACAGCGCCCTTCGCGGACGCTACCTGGCGACCGAAAGCGGTCTGTGCATCGAATGCCACACCCAGCATCCTGCGAGCGGCCCCAACGCGATCGATCCCGCCAAGTACTTCCAGGGCGGCGAGGACTTCAGCCAACTGTTCGTCGGAACGCTCAACATTCACCCAGTGTCGGCCAACTTGACTTCCGATCCGACCACCGGCCTTGGCAACTGGACTGCCGACCAGATCGTCACCGTTCTCCTACAAGGCAAGGACGATCAGGGGGCCGGCATCTGCCCGCCGATGCCGGTAGGGCCGAACGGCGCCTACGGGGGGCTTTCGGCCCAGGACGCCCTCGACATTGCCAACTACATCAAGTCGCTGCCGCCTGCGGTGAACGACGTGCCCGATATGTGTAGCTGGCCCCCGCAACCCGCGCTCGATGGCGGCGCCGCAGATGGGCAGCCGCTCGACGGGCTGGCCAGCGTCGATTCGTCGAGCCCGGGATAGGTTGGGGCAACTACGGGCGAGAGCGCTTGCACTCGCCCGTGGGCTGTGGCGGTAGGGCGACATCGAGACGCCTGGAAAGGATAGAATGGAAGAGGCGCGGATGCCGCGGCCAGACGCCGGCTTGTGGTGCGTGAGCCGTTTGCGCCTGCTGAAGCACTAACCTCCAGAGGGCCTGCCGCCATTCCTGGCCACCAGACGAAGAAGGAGCTCGATGCGACGATACCTCTTGTGCGGAATAATGCTTGCCTTCGGAGCACTGCCGGGGGGGTGCTCGTCGGACGCGTCATCGGGCGGTCCTGGCGGCTCGACCGGTGCTGGATCGGGCGGGGCTCTGTCCGGGAGCGGCGGGAGCGTGGTCGCTACGGGTGGAACCTCGGCAGCGCCGACGGGGCCCAACTCGTCGGGTGGGACCGTGCAGACCGGCAGCGGGGGCGCTTCGCCCTCAGGTGGCGCGGCGGGCACGGGTGCCGGTCCGACCGGCGGCGGCACGGGAGTTGGGGGCAAGAGCACGGTGGGCACCGGCGGCACAACTGTCGCAGGCGGCGGTAGGACCACGGGCAGCGGAGGTCTCGCAGCCACGGGCGGTGTCGCGGGCTCCGCCGGGGCCACGGGCGGAGCAACGGGTTCGGGCGGCTCCGGGGGTGGCGCGGCCTCAGGTGGGTCGGGAGGCAAGCCGGCGACGGGCGGCTCGGGCGGCGTGTCCAGCCCCGGTGGCGCCACCGGCGCAGCCGGCGTCTCTAGTCGGGGCGGTGATACCGGCTCGGGCGGCGCGACGGGCGGCGTGTCCGGTCCTGGCGGCGCCGCCGGCGCAGGAAGCGGAGGCACCAGCGCAGGAACCTCTTGCTCGGGGCCGATTGCGACCTTCTCGGGCGCGCTGGCCAACGGCATCGCCTTCAAGGACACCGACGGCAAGCCGGTCAATGCTCACGGCGGTGGCATCATCCAGGTCGGCGACACCTTCTACATGCATGGCGAATACTTCCCGCCGGGCCTCACCGACAACAATTTCCACGGTGTCGAGATGTATTCCTCCAAGGACCTGGCCACCTGGAAGAACGAAGGGATCATTCTCGACGAGGGCGCGGGCCCCGAGCTTGCGACGGGTCGGAAGGGCGAACGGCCCCACATCATCAAGTGCCCGCAGGGCGGCGAGTTCGTGCTGTACATGCATGCTGCATCCAACGATTACCAGACCGACAAGGAAGTGGTCTACGCGACGTCGAGCACGGTCAACGGCAAGTATGCATACAAGGGCCCGTTGACCAACGCGAGCGGAACCAAGGCCGAGCACAGTGACATGAGCGCCGTGGTGGACAACGGCAAGGCCTACGTGATTACGGAAAGTGGCCACGTGTACACGCTGGCCACGGATTGCCATAGCTGGCTCACGGACCAGTCGTTCTCGGAGGTAAATATTCCGTCGAATCTTGGCCTGGACAAGCCGGGCGGCGGCGAATCGCCCACCGTCTTTCGCGCCGGCAATACCGTGTATTGGATCGCCTCGCAAAAGACCGGCTGGCGTGCCAACGACAACGTCTATTCCACCGCTTCGTCAATGACCGGGCCCTGGACCAATCAGGGTTTGATTGCGCCCTCGGGCGAAAAGACCTGGCTGAGCCAGAGCACGTGGGTCACGCCCGTGGTCGGCTGCAAAGGCACGACCTACGTGTTCTGGGGCGATCACTGGTACGGCGACCAAGACACCACCGCCCCTGG
>CAZBIU010000344.1:0-7461 GCA_964491625.1 uncultured Myxococcales bacterium | reverse complement strand
AGCTCCCCGTCACTTGGAGAAGACTCGACCTCTGTGGAAAGTAGCAGGAGGAGCTGGGCGGGCAGACCTCCTCCTGCGGCATCGTGCGCGGACTTGAGGATGGCTCGGGCGGTGCCACCCAAGGTGTGCGGCGATACGCTGCCGGATCCCGCGCGCCTCGATCGGCTAGTTGCTGCTGTTGCGCGCGCGACTTGCCGATCCACGAAAACGGCGTGAACAGCGACGCACCGATGTGCTTGTCCTTGAAGCTGACGGTGCCGTCCGGGGCGACGCGCGCCTCGAATTTCGAGTCTTGGTAGACGTAGCCTTGGCCCCACTTGGCGAGCGGATAGCTGCCTTCAAGCGTGTCCGCCGGCTTGAGGCGCGGCGCCCACGCCGGAATGCCGGCATCGGGGACCGCGCCGGCATCGGGCGCAACCGCCACCAGCAACAGCAAACCTAGGTGGCCCATCCCCTAACCTTTGCGAAGCGCGCGGTCGTAGACGTGCTTGCCGAGGCGGCGAATCCGCTCGTTCTCGTCGGGAGCGAGCGGTCCCTCATCAAGCGCGGCCAGGGCTTCGTCCGTTTCGGCCGCGTTTCGAGGCCGACCGCAAGGTCGGTGCAACCAAGCCTCACGCGCTCCGGCAAATGAGCCATGGGTTGATCATGGAGCAAGTTCGGGCGTCTGGCCAGTTGCGAAAGTAGAGAGCACAGAGACGGGCGGAGGGCGCAGAGACGGACGGTATCCCAGCGCTGGTCAGTCGCCGGTGGCGCTGTCGGCGACGGAGGCGTCGGGGATTTCGGGTACGGTCAGCTTCCCGCGCAATCGGATGTCGGCCGAGGATGCGCCCACGCGGATCTCGAAGCTTCCCGGCTCCACCTTCCAGCCGTGGCTGGCGGTATCCCAGTAGGCGAGGCCGTGGGCAGGAAGCGGGAATGTGACGGTCGTCGATTCTCCCGCGACGAGGTGCACCCGCTGGAAGCCACGCAACTCCTCGGTCGGGCGAGCTACGCTTGCGTCGTCGTCGTGGATGTACATCTGTACCACCTCGTCGCCAGCGATCGGGCCCGAATTCTTGAGGTTCACGCTGACGGTGATGCTTCCGGTCGGATCGATGGTGTCCGCGCTCAGCGTCAGATTGGAGTACTCGAACGTCGTGTAAGAAAGCCCGTACCCGAACGGATAGAGCGGCTTGTCCGTGTAATAGAGATAGGTCCTGCCCTTGCGCAGATCGTAGTCGCCGATGGCCGGTAGGGTCGTGTTCCCGGTGTACCAGGTGGTCGTCAACTTGCCACCGGGATTGAAGTCGCCGAACAGCACATTGGCGATGGCGGTGCCTTGTTCTTGACCGTCGTAGAAGGCGGTCAGGAGCGCGGGAAGGTTTTCCTGGGCCCAATCCACCGCCACCGGACCTGCGGTGACCAGGACCACCACTGTCTTCGGATTGGCCGCATACACCGCTTGGATGAGGTCGCCCTGAGCACCGGGCAGCGACCAGTCAGGGCGATCCATCCCTTCGCTCAGAACCGCGGTGCTTGTGCCGACGAGGACCAGCGCCACGTCGGCGGCCTTGGCTGCCGCGGCGGCGTCGGCCATGGCGGACGAATCGGCATCCCCGGTGACGGTACAGCCCTGCGTGAAGGTCACGCTCACCTCGCCCGACGCGAACCTGGCATTGAGCGCGTCGAGCACGCTCACGGTGTGACTGGGAGTGCCCGAGTAGCCACCCAGGGTGACATCGTTCCCGTGCGGGCCGATGACCGCAATCGAATGCAGCTTGCTCGCATCGAGCGGCAACATGCCACTCTCGTTCTTGAGCAAGACGATGGCTGACTCGGCCGCCTTGAGCGCCAAATCCGCGTGTGCCTGCGACTCGATCGCGCTGGTCTCGGTAGAAGTCCAAGGGAAGTCCTTCGGCTGACCGAATTCGCCCATGAGGAACCGCGCGCGCAACACGCGGGTCAGCGCCAAATCGACGTCCGATTCCGAGATGAGGCCTTTGTCTCGCGCGTTCCCCAATTGATTGGGATACGTGGAGCCGCAATTGAGATCGGTGCCCGCCAGCAGCGCGCGGCCAGCCGCTTCCTCGATGGAATCGGTCCAACTGTGACTCTGGTAGATGTCCGAAACCGCGTCGCAATCCGAGACCACGTACCCTTTAAAGCCCCAAGCCCCGCGCAGAATGTCCTTCAGAAGCAAGGGATTGGCGGACGCCGGCACGCCATTCACTTCGTTGTACGCCGCCATCACCGAAAACGCCCCGCCCTCGCGTACCGCCGCCTCGAACGCCGGCAAGTAGTATTCGTGCAACAACTGTTCGTCGATCTCCGACGAGCCGTTGTGTCGGTTGTATTCCGAATTGTTGCCCGCGTAGTGTTTGGGCGTGGCCACCGCCTTGAGGTAGTTGGGATCGCGCCCCTGCAAGCCGTGCACGTAGGCCACCGCGGTCCTTCCCATCAGCCAGGGATCCTCGCTGTACGCTTCTTCGAAACGCCCCCAGCGCGGGTCGCGCAGCATATTGATCACGGGCGCCCAGTAGGTCAGTCCCTTGCCGTATTTGACGTGAAAGGCACGCGCTTCGTCGGAAATCGCAGAAGCCACCTCTTCCACCAGGTCCGGATCCCAGGTGCTTCCGAGAGCGATGGCCTGCGGGAATGCGGTGGCCGGGTACGACGTGGACCAGCCGCCCTCGAAGGAAACCACGCCGTGCAGGCACTCGTTCCAGTAGTCGTAGGCGGGAATGTTCAGTCGGGAGATTGCGGGCGAGTTGTTTCCAAGCTGCGCGATCTTCTCCTCGAAGGTCATCTGGCCGATGAGCGCGCGCAAGTCATCGTCGGGCCAATTGCGACTCGCGCCTGCCACGTCAGGGCTCGACTGCCCGCTGTCAGGGCTTGACTGCGCGCTGTCCGGGTTCGGCTGCCCGCTTTCAGGCCCACTCTCCCGGGCGTCGGGCCCAGCCGCTGCGCTGTCGGGCTGGGTCTTCACGTCGGGTTCGGAGGCAACGCTGTCAGGGCCGGCCTGCGCGCTATCCGGACCAGCCTGTCCGGCGTCCACGTCGAGCTGCCCAGCCTCGGGCACGGCGCTGTCCGGCGCAGGAGAGGAAATCGGATTGGGATTTCTGGCCGAGCAGGCAAGCATACCCGCGAGCACGAACGGAAAAGCGCAACGGTAGGTACGCATGGTTGTCATCTGGTTGCCCGGCAGATTTCCACAATCCGCCTGATTGCGCCAGACAGCCTTTCGTGCGGTCAGCCCCCGGAGTAAGATTCGTCGATCGACCATGAAGACCGCGAGACTCGCCTCTGCCCGTCGCGGCCGGCCTGACCTCGCCCAGGTGGTCTTCCTGGCCTTGCTGGTGGCCATGGCCGGCCAGAGCGCCTGGTACTATCCGCGTCTGCCGGCACTCGTGGCATCGCACTTTGGCGTCAGCGGCCATGCCGATTCGTATATGCCCAAACAAGAGTTCATGAGGCTTCACCTGGGCGTGGTCGGGCTCATATCGCTCGTGCTCTTGGTCGTTCCTATGCTCGTCGTCCGTTTGCCGCCGGGCATGATCAATCTGCCCAACAAGGACTACTGGCTGGCGCCCGAACGCAGGGCCCATACCGGGCGAGTCATCCGGGGCTTTCTGACTAGCTTCGGCGATGCCATGCTGCTGTTCCTGCTGGTGATCTTCGGCGACGCCATGCGCGCCAGCCTCTTGCCCGCGCCACGACTTTCGAATCGGGTGTGGGTCATGCTGATTCTCCTCGCCAGCTTCGCGGTGATCTGGACGATCCGCTTCGTCCGGGCCTTCCGCCGACCCGATTGAGCTGGCAATCGAACGCAGGGGCGTGGGGTCTGCTCTTGGTGAGAGCGCTCGAGCAGCGAGTTTCGGTGCACGAATCTTCGTTGCGAATTGTCGCTCACTTCGCCCGAGTCACGCCATCTAAAGGAATAGGGAGGATGCGCCAGTGCAAATCTATTGCTACGTTCTATCCCTGCTGTCTACTGTGCCGGCGGGCGCTGCGTCCGATGGCGAGCACGCGCCTCTGCCGAACCCAATCGTGCCGCCAAACGCCGCCGGCGCGCAGACTGACATCCCGATGGTTGGTGCCCGGCCGACGCCCGCACCCCGGCCGGCGATCCACGATTGGATGCTGTCGGTCGAAGCGGCGACGCGGATTCCGGTTGACGTCGGCGCCCAGGCCACCCTGGAGATCCCGTATCGTCTGCGAGTCTCGGCGGGCTACGGCTGGGTTCCCACCACGTACAGCGGTTTTCTGACCGAGATCGCGGGCTCTGCGAGCGGAAACCCCCAGGTTGCCGCTATCTTGAACCACGGCCGATACCAAGGCCGGACCTTCAGGACCGCGATCGGCGTACGCCCCTTTGCCACCGCGGGGCTGCACCTCGATTTCGGCTACACCAGAATCGACCTCGACGGCGCACTTGACCTTGCATCGAGCGGCGTCCCCGCCCTAGAGAGCCTTGGCGGCGGCTATCAGGCCCACACAAGCGCGGACGCGTGGACCGTCGAGGTGGGCTCGCAATACCAGGCATGGGGTGTTGTCTTCGGATTCGCGCTGGGCCTTACGAGAATCTTTAGCTCGCAGACCAGCATCAGCGCCGTGAATGGCGCGCCCACGAACCCTGTTCTCGGAGCGGCGGCGCAGCAAACCGACGCCGCCCTGAAGTCGTACGGCTATGTCCCCACCCTCGCCCTGCGCCTAGGATTCGACCTGCTCGCGCCGCGCTCGTGGTTCGCCGATCCAAGCTCACACGGTTAGGCCCTGGTCAATTCACGTACTTCTTTCCCCGCTTCCCGCGCCCGCCTTCCAGTACCTCTAGAACGCTACGGCGCCGGGGCCGGAATCGCCCCAGCGTCGCGCTGATAAAGGTCCACTTGCCGCCCGACAGGAAGTAACCGGCGGCGACCGCGACCAAGGTGCCCACCAGCCCGGGCCACGTGGCTTGCGAGATCGCTCCCACCACCGACAGGCCCACCAGCAGGGCGGCCAGCACACGCGCCTGCAACACCAGCGGACCCAGCACGCGCACCTGGGTCCGGCCGTAGATCACGCCCAGCCCGACGAAGAGCCCCAGCACTGCGTCACCGCAGCCGGCGTAGAATCCCGCCCAGCGCAGCGCCGCCATAACCAGGGCGACCGCCAGGTTCGCCACCAGGCCCGTGCCGAAGAACAGCAACAAAAACCGACGACGACCCAGCGCCTGCTCGATGGTGGCACCTACGAACCAAATGCCGATCAGGTCGAAGACGAAGCCCCACCAATCGAGGTGCACGAAAAGCGAGGTGATGGGCTGCCAAATCTCTCCCGCGGCGACCAGCGGCCCCAAAGCCAGGTGTAGCTGGATGGGCATGCGCAACCCGGCGGCCATGATGAAAAGGCCGAACATCACCGCCTGCGCGACGATCAGATTGCGAATGGCCGGCGAGAAGCGCTCGGCGATGGGGCGCATCCAGGCTGGGGCGGGGCGAGAGCCGAAAGGTCGTTCAGACATACCCAGATAAAACTAGCACCAAACGCCGCCGCGTGGAGCGCCGCCTACTTCTTGCAGACCTTCGTGTTGTCCGCGCCGCCGCACTCCGGGGCGCAACCCGCTATCATCTGCAGGGCATCGAGCTGGGTAACCCTGCCGGTGACCACCTCGCAAAGCTTGCTAAAGGACCGTGCCTCGGCCGAGCACGCCCCGGCCTCGCCCCCGGTGACGTCGCTTCCGTCTGCGCCCACCGGAACCAGCCGGACGTCGTAAGTCCCGGGCGGGACGTCAAACTGCGTGGCGCCGGTTTGCGAGTTGCACGGAAATTCGCACGCAGTGCGGCCAGCACACGCGTCGCTGCCGTCCGCGCCGATCACCTCCATGCGCATCTTCGCGATGGGCGGGCAGGTACAGGCGCAATCCGTGATCCCTCGGCCGTCCGGAGTGACGACGACCCAGCTAGCCTCCACTGCCCCTCCGTCGACGTGCTTGCAGGCCAGGGCAGAAAAAAGAAGCACGATCAGTGTGACTCGATCCATAAGATCGAGGGTAGATTACCAGCATTCCTGGGAATACCCCCAGCGGAAACCAGGTCGAAAGAGAAGGAGACCATCGATGATTCACGTCCTGATGCAAGCCGGCGGCGCGGGCGACAAGCTCGATATCATCTCGCTTATCGTCCACGCCGGCGCGGTGCCCAAAGCAGTGCTCGGCCTGCTGGGCGTGATGTCCCTGATTTCCTGGTACGTCATCGGCGGCAAGTGGATGTACCTGGCCCGCGCCCACCGGCGGTCGCTTCGCTTTGTCGAGAAGTTCTGGGATAGCAGCCTCGATGAGATGTGGAAAGAAGCGGATGGCTCCTCCCCCTCCCCGGTGAGTGAGGTCTTCCGCGCCGGGTACCTCGAATTGGTCAAGCTGCGCAAGCGGCGCGCCCAGGCGCAGACGGAAGCCAAGGCCGACGAAGGCCTGGGCGATATCGAAAGCCTCGAACGCGCCTTGTCCCGCGCCCGCACCATGGCCATCACCGAGATGGAGAACAAGGTTCCCTTCCTGGCCACCACCGCCAGCGCGGCGCCGTTCATCGGCCTGTTCGGCACCGTGTGGGGCATCATGAACTCGTTCCGTAACATCGGCGCCAAAGGCGCGGCCAACCTGGCTACCGTGGCGCCCGGCATCGCGGAAGCATTGGTCGCCACCGCCATCGGCTTGGTGGCGGCCATCCCGGCCGTCATGGGGTACAACTACCTGTCGCGCAGGATTCGCGTGATTTCGGCGGAAATGGAAACCTTCACCAACGATTTCCTCAACATCATTAGGCGGAGGTTCTTCTAGCCATGGCGATGAGCACCGGCGGTGGGAGAGAAACCGGGACGCTGGCGGACATCAACGTCACGCCGCTGGTCGACGTCATGCTGGTCTTGCTCATCGTCTTCATGGTGACTGCGCCGATGATTCAAACTGGCGTCGACGTGACGCTGCCGGAGGCCAAGGCGCAGACCGTGCCCGACGAGAGTGGCAAGCTGATCGTCACCATGACCAAGGACAAGCGGGTCTTTATCGGGCGCATGGAGATCCCGTTCGCCGACGTGGAGACCAAGCTGAAGTCCAACGCAAAGCTGCAAGCCGACCGTGAGGTGTATCTGCACGCCGACACCAACCTTTCTTACGGCGACGTGGTGAAGGTGATGGCCGCCATCAAGCTGGCCGGTGGCGACAAGATGGGACTTATCACCGATCCCCTGGAGTAACGTGGCAACCGCGGTACAAGGTCGTCTCCGTCCGCTCGGCCGAGGCAGCTCGGCGGGCGGAATCTTCGCGACCATTCTCATCCACGCTGGCCTCGCGGCGGCGATCTATTACGGGCACGTCAAGACGCCGCCGCCGCTCGAGGTTCCGCGCGACCTCATCGTCACCCAACTGGTGTCGTTCGGGAAACCGCGCGAAAAGTTCTGGCTGCCGCGCATCGTGCAGCCGCCGCGGCCCAAGGCGCCCGCGCCGAC
>CAZBIU010000343.1:0-7478 GCA_964491625.1 uncultured Myxococcales bacterium | reverse complement strand
GTGCCGCGGCCCAGCCCCTTGGCGAGCCCATCGCACGCTACGGCCCGTTTGTGATGAACACCCGAGAGGAAATCGAGCAGACCCTCGACGAGCTTCGCAGCGGTCGCTTCATTCGCGAGGAGGCTACCGACGCTTGAGGTGCGCCGGGCGGGTTGTGCGGCGGCTCGAAGTCTTGGCCGCGATGATCGGGACTGCTTTGATCGCTTGCAGCGCTCGCCATCCGGAGCCCGGATCCCCGCTCGAAGCCGGCGCCACGGGCCGGAGCACGGAGTCGCGCATCCTGCCCGACCTCGCCGCGCCTTTCGCTGCAAGCGCGCCCATTCAAGCAGGCCAGGGCTTCGTCCGACGCTCCTATTCTCTCGCCGACAAGAGGGTGGAAATCACGGTGGCTCGCGTGGGCCGCGGGAGCACGGGGTACGAAAGCTGGATCGCTGGCTCACGCGACTATCCGCAGGTCCTGCTGCCCGTGCCGCCCGAGCAGGCCAATGGGTTCTTCAGTTGCGGGCAAGCGAGCGGAGAATCCGCGTGCGACTTCCACCTCCAGTTTCGTTCCGGCTTCCACGTGGAGGGGATGGGCAACGGGCGAGTGCCGAGGTCGGATCTGATCAAGCTGCTCGCGCACTTGCCCCTGGCGGAGCTCACGGATCCCGCAGCTTTGCCGATTTAACCCAGTCGCTCTGGCTATCGGTTTCAGTTTTCGGGCCGGGCTGTGTCTGTTTGAGCGGAAGGAGACACTGCCATGACACGTTTGGTTGCTTACACCGCCCCTACCCTGCTCTTGTCCGCCAGCCTATTGGCCTGCCATCCCAAGGATGAGGGCTCCGAATTTGCCACCGGCGTCCCGCGCGCAGACACGGTGACCATGTCGGTTCCCGCCTCCGACGGCAAGGCGCTGACCGTGGAAAGCGGCAGTTACGCGCTTTTGGGCCAGACCGCCGATTGGTATCTCACCACCCGCAATGTCAGCTTCACGGTGAACGCCGGCGCCATCGCAGTGGGGACGTTGGTGAAGCTTGTCACCGACTATCCACCCAGCAGCGTCACCTCCGACAGCGCGGTGTGGGGACCGTGGCAGGGGCCTCTCGATCCGATCGAGTGGAAAGTGACCATCGTCCGTCAGGCGCCGCATCAATACCAGTACACGTTCGATGGGCGCGACAAGCACAACCAGAGCGCGCCCTACGTGACGATCCTCTCCGGGACCCACACGGCCGGGCTCGATGCCGAAGGGCAAGAAATGGAGGGCTTCGGCGCCGGCACCTTCCTGCTCGACTGGGACGCGCGCGCCACGCTGCCTCAGCCCGACGGCAACGTGGGCACAGCAACGTACACCTACGACCACGTGGGACCAGCCGCTGTGGTGAACATCGCGGCGCAATTCATGCAGGTCAAGGATGACAGCCAACCGGGCAAGCGGGTGGATGTAGACTACGCCTTCGTCCAGAACCCCCAGGCGGATGGAAGAATGGACTTCGTTTATAGCGTCCCGGCCACCACGGACTCGGCGGGTGGCGTTGGCACCGTCAGGAGTCGCTGGCTGTGGAGTGGCGCGGGCCGCGCCGACGTGCGGGTGGTGCCGACCAACCTCGCCATCACGTACACCGTGACCGAATGCTGGGACACGAGCTACCTCAGTGTCTACAAATCCACTCCCCTGTCGACGAGCCCCGACGATAACTACGGCAGCCAGGCCGACTGCGCATTCCCGACCGCGGAGTACTCGGATCTGCAGTAGCGAAGACCATGACCGGCCGCCAGACCCCAAGGTTCCAACTGATTCCAGGCGACAAAGGCCTGGCGGCTGGGGACGCGCGCACCGAATTGCGTGACCTTTACGAAAGATACGGCGCGAGCGTCTTCGGTCGCTGTGCCTACGTGCTTCGTGACCGCAGCAAGGCCGAGGATGCCATGCAGGACGTCTTCGCCAAGGCGCTGACTCACTACGGAAGCTTTCGCGCCGAGGCCTCACCGCTTACGTGGCTTATCAAGATCGCCACCCACCACTGCCTGAACATCTTGCGCGCCGAACGGGCCGGTTGGCACGCGCGCTTCGAGCGTGAAACCCAAACACGCTCGGAGGGCGAGGGCGGACCGCAGGTTTTCGAGATGCGCGACCTAGTCGCGAAGATGCTCGCGCGGGTCGACCATGAGACGCAGGCGATGGCGATTCACTACCACGTAGACGAGATGACCCTGGAAGAGGTTGCCGCCTTGCTTGGCCGCTCGGTGCCGACGGTGCGCAAGCGATTGCAGGAATTTGCCGCGGTTTGCGGCAAGGAGTTTCCGTCATGACGCTGCTGGAAGCCAATCCGACCCCTCCGCGCGACCCCAACCATCTCGGCGAGCTGACCCTGCGCCGCTTCCGCGCGGGTGAGTTTTCCGCCGAGAGGTCCGCCGCGGTCGAGCAGCACGTTTCGTCATGCAATGTCTGCCGAACCAAGTTGCGCGGTCTTGCAGACGAACAACGGAATTTCGAACGCGGCATTCCCTTCGAGCGCTTCGCGGGCGGCGTCGAGCGAGCGCGGCGCGTGCCCAGGCAAGCCACCCGCCACGTTTGGAGCTTCGGTTTCGCCGGCGTTCTGGCCGCAGCCGCGATCGCGGTCTTCTTCATCCGGGTTCCGATTCATCGTTCACACAACGCCGTCAAGGGCGCCGCCGTGGAGGCCACCATCCGCATCGCCGACGGCAACGGCGCCATGCAGAGAATCGTGCCGCCCGGCTCGCAGGAGGTGCTTGAGCACGGCGACCGCATTCGTTTGGGCTACAAAACATCCGACCAGCGCTTCCTGGCCGCGGTTTCCATCGACGAGCAAGGTGAAGTGACGCCGCTTTATCCCGAGGCCGGCCCGGCCTTGGCGGTGCCGCCGACCCAAGAAACCGTGTATCTGCCCGACAGTATCGAATTCACGGGCGCTGGCCGCGAACGGGTCTTCTTGTTCCTTGCGCGAGATCCCTTCGATTCCCACGCCGCCAAGCAGGCGATCCTGGCGGGATTCCAGGCCAGCAAGGGCGATCTTGACACCTTGCCAAACCCCACTTTCGGAGGCGGGCAGGACGTGTTTTCCTGGCTCTTTCGAAAGCCATGACTCTTTATCAATCCGTTGCGCGTGCGGGACCCCTGCTCGCGCTGCTTCTCGCCGCCGACTCGGCTGCGGCGGGGCAGCGGCGCTTTGCCCTTATCGCGGGCAATGACACCGGCGGCGCGGACACGCGCCCCTTGCGCTATGCCGCCGAAGACGCACGCAAGGTACACGCGGTCCTGACCCAAGTGGGCGGCGTGGCGCCGGGCGATGCCCTCCTGGTTCTCAACCAATCGGCCGGGGAGGTTTGGCAGTTGCTCGCCGGGCTCGAGGCGCGTATCGCGGAGGCCCGGGCACATGGCGATCGTTCGCTGCTCATCTTCTATTTTTCCGGGCACGCCAAAGACGGTGAGCTGCGCCTGGGCGACAGTCGGATTCGCCTGGAGGACATGAAGGCGCATCTCGCGTCGGGTGTGGCCGATATCCGAGTCGGCGTCATCGATTCGTGCCGGTCGGGCCTCGTGAATCGCACCAAGGGCGCGCGGCACGCGCCGGCCTTCGAGATCGAAGCGGCCGGGTCGCAAGAAACCCGCGGCCTCGTGCTGCTGACCTCGGCCAGCGGCGACGAGGACGCGCAGGAATCGGACGAGATCGGCGGCAGCTATTTTTCGCATTATCTGGTCAGCGGCCTGCGCGGCGATGCCGACAGGTCGCGAGACCGGCGCGTGACCTTGGCGGAAGCGTACGCGTACGCCTACGCACGCACGGTGGCGGACACCGCGGAGAGTGCGGCCGGCGCGCAGCACCCGACCTTCAGCTACGACCTCAAGGGCAACGCGGATCTGGTGCTTACCGACATCGCGAGCCGACGGGAGGGACTTTACGTTCCCGCCGACGCACCGACGGGGATCTACTACATCGTCGACGGCAACGGTCTCATCGCAGCCGAGGTGCAGAAAGGCAGCGAGGACGACCGGCAGATTGCGCTGCCGGCCGGGCGCTATCACGTGCGGCGCCGCCTGGCCGATCGTCTGCGCATCGGCGAGCTTCAGATTCCGCCCGGGCAAGTGGTCACGGTCGAGGAATCGCGTCTGCACGACGCCCCATTTTCCGACGACCCGGTCAAGGGCGTCCCGCGCGAGGCCGGCGTCAAGCTGAGCCTGGGACTCGGCCCCATGATGCAGTCGTTTTTCGACGGCCCGACCCGCGATGACATGTTCCCACCGTCGGCCATGATTGGCGTCGATTTCGAGATCCGCAACTTCCTCCGGCGCGGTTGGCTGTGGGGCTTCGACGTGGCCAGCGGCGGTGCGCACGGCGACCTCAATCGCTACGGCAACGATCTGCCCTTCCGCTTCACCGAGCTGACGTTGGGCACGACGGTCGCGCCCGAATGGCGATTCGGCCAGGGTGGGCTTTCTGCCTTTGCAGGTGTCCGACTTGCATTCGTGCTGATGAGCCGCAAGTTCGATTCCAGCACCGGCAACCCAGGTATTGCCGACCAATTCTTCGCCACCTTCACGCCGGGCATTGTGGCGGGCTTGCGCTATCACCTTTCCGAGAGCTTTGTGTTATTGGCCCGCGGCCGTGTCCATTACTTGCTTTACAACGTCGACGAGAACCGCTCGCTCGGCTATTGGGAACTTTCTGCGGGGATTGCCTATGACTTCTAAGTGGCGCAAGACCGTCGCGTTCGCGTGCGCTTTGGGCGCTTGCGGGTGCGGCAATTATTCGAACGACGACGTCGATTTCGAGCTGGCCCAAAAAGCCATGCCCCAGCAAGACGACATCGCGGCCAAGCTGCAGGTTTCGGTAGACCGGGTCGATTCGGCCGAATACTACAAGGCGACCCGAGACGTCGTGCTCACCTTCAATACGCTGATTGTCGATCTCACAGCCATCATCGAGGCCGTGCGCGCCTACCCTCCGACATCGCGCAATGGGGCGCAGCGAACCTGGGGACCGTTCCCCGACAAAGGAAATCCTGGCTGGGAAATCCGCATCGTCATGCAACGTTCGACGACGTCTGATGGGCTCCTGCGCATCGACTACTGGGCTCAGCTTCGCAAGGTCGGGCAGGACGACACAGCCTGGGTCTCATTGCTGGTGGGCGAATACACCTCGCAAGGGGGAATCAGCGAAAGCAACGGCGAGATTCACTTCAACGTCGGGGACGCTCGCGCTGTGAGCTATCCCGCCGCGACCTCCGATCCCGGACTGGCGAAGTTGGATCACTTGTCAGTGAGTTACAGCCGCATTGGTTTTCCGATTCAAGTCGCGATGCAAATCGTGAACGTGGCGACAGAGTCTACCAAACAAGCCAACTACACCTACGAACGCCAGGAAGACAATTCAGGAAGCATGCAATTTCAGTGGCAGGGAACCACCGACGAGGGACTCCAGGTGACCGCAACCATGCTGTCACGCTGGCTTCCCACCGGCGAGGGACGCGCGGATTTGGTCGCGGATCTCACGCCGAATCTGCCTGGTCAAACAACCCTCGGCACCGATTGTTGGGGAAGCGATACAGTCGCGACGTACGTCTTCCGCCTGGACGGCAGCAAGAGCCTTAATGATCCCAGCCTGTGCGTCTATTAGCGTACTTGACACCGTCCACAGTAGAACGTTGACCTCCCACTGTCGACTTGGCGGCGAACTTGCTCGCCACAGGCGGCGCAGGGCTCGCCGTCGCGGCCATACACCAGCAGCGCCTGGATGTTCCGCCCCGGCTCCCCGGTAGAATTGACGAAGTCGCGGAAGGTGGTCCCACAGTTCGCAATACCGATTTCCAGGGTTTCGCGAATCGCCCGCAACAGCAGCTCAGCTTTTCCCCGCGCCCGGCGCGCCTGCGTGCGCGGGTGAATGCGCGCGCGAAACAGCGCTTCGCACACGTAGATATTCCCGAGTCCCGCGATGCGATGCTGGTCGAGCAAGAAAGCTTTCATCGGAGCCCGCGACGCCGCCAGCAATTCCTGCAGTCGCTTCAAGTCGAGCTCGCTCAGCGGATCCGGCCCAAGGATTCGCACTTCCGGAAGCGCATCCACGTCGCTCGCAACCGCAACCCAGCCGAAGCGGCGCGGGTCGACGAAGCGGAGCTCGCTCTCATCCGGCAGCGACCAAACCACGTGGGTGTGCTTCGCTCGTTCCTCGCTTCGATGCTGCAAGCGCAAGCGGCCGGTCATGCCCAGGTGCACCAGCACCCCGCCGCCGCGATCCAAATCGATAAGGATGTACTTGCCCTTGCGGCGCACGGCGTGAATGTTGGAGCCGGCCGATGCCTTCAGCTTCCGCGCATCGATCTTGCGCGCGAGCCGCAGCGGCTTCCCGCTGGTCCACACCGAGGCGATACTTTTTCCGACGATGGCCGGGCGAAGGGTGCGGACCACGGTTTCGACTTCGGGCAGCTCGGGCATGTCAGGTCAAAGCATTCGCCAGCCGCGCGAAATCCGCCACTGACAATTCCTCGGCCCTGCGCGTGCCTTCGATTCCCGCCGCCGCCAGCGCCCCGGCCGCCCTCTCGCCGAACCCCGGCTCGAGCGCGCGGCGGAGCATCTTCCGACGTGTGCCGAAGGCCTCGCGCACCACGCGCGCAAACACCGCCGGATCGGCGACCGCGGCCAGAGGCTCGGCGCGCGGCAGCAACCGCAGCACCGTCGAAGTCACCGCCGGCGGCGGAAGGAACGCGCCTGGGCCCACGTGGAACAAGATCTCGGCGTCGGCGGCCTGCTGGGCCATGACCGAGAGCCGGCCGTAGATGCGGCTGCCGGGCGGCGCCAGCATCCGCTGCGCGAATTCCTTCTGTACCATCAGAACCGCTCGATCGACCACGCCGCCGCCGGTCGCAGCTTCCAGGATGGCGAACAGCAGCGGCGAGGTAACAACGTAGGGCAGGTTGCCCACCACCACCAAAGGCCGGCCGGCCCTCGCTGCGGCCCCCCGAAAGTCGAATTCGAGCGCGTCGCCCAGCACAATATCGATGTTGGGTCGCTCGGCCAGCTCGGCACGAAGAATCGGCACGAGCTGGGCGTCGCGGTCGATGGCGATGACTTTGCTCGCGACTGCGCCCAGCCGCGCGGTGAGCGCACCTAGGCCCGCGCCGATCTCCACCACCACGTCGGCCGGCCCAACCTGCGCTGCGGCCACGATGCGCTCCTGCACCCGGGGGTCGACCAGAAAATTCTGGCCCAACCCTTTTTTGGGTGAAAGCCCGTGGCGCGCGAGCAGCTCGCGCGCGGTCGGCAGCCTCGCGAATCCGGCCGCTTCGGTCATGACATGGGCAGCCCGGGATCGACGCTCAGGTCGAGGCCGCCCACCTCGCCGTCTTCGATGGCCCAGGTCCCCGCGAGCTCGATCATGGCCGCGTTGTCGGTGCAAAGCCCTGGGGTCGGAATGTAGAGAGAAAAGCCGTCTTCCCTGGCAGCCTCGCTGTTTGAAAATAATATACCTGTGGAAGTTTTT
>CAZBIU010000342.1:0-7521 GCA_964491625.1 uncultured Myxococcales bacterium | reverse complement strand
TTCTCTTCGCTGCGGTGCGAGTATGGCTGGCCTGATTTTGGGGACAGGCCCTAGTGCCTTACCAAGCTCAGCACGATTTCGAGCAGAATCAGCAGCACCACCGTGGCTTCCAGCAGGAGCAATCGCCGGTCGCGCGCGACGTCGGTGATCACTTCCAGCGTGTCTTGCACGCTCTTCAATTTCAGCTCCAACGATTGGTAACGGTCGACCAGGTCGAATTCCACGCGCAACATTTCGTAGATGCGCTCGGCGAACGGGTCGTCCCAGATGGCGTCGGGCTTGTCGAGCAGATGCAGAACCGAAAGCACCTCGGCGCGCGTGCCCACCGTGGCGCCGATGAACTTGAGCAGGTGGCGCGTGCGCATGGGCATGGTCCCGGCCCGTTCCAGCTGGCTGCCCAGCTTGTCGGTCTCGACGAACATCTGGTCGACGATGCTTTCGTAGTAGTCCATGGCCGCGCTCTGCGCGACGATGAGCGCCACCACGCTGGCGCGCTGGAAGGACAGGCTGTCGACGACCAGAACACCGTTGTCAATGTCGGTGCGCGAGGCGGGCGCCTCGCGCACGGTCAGCTCTTCGTTGAGCACTTGTGCCTTGGTAAGACCGGGGCGCGCCGCAGACAGACGCTTGAGCTCGGTGTTTCGGACCGGGGCCGCGACGTCGAAAAAAACCACCGCGCCGAAGTGGTAGAAGAAGACGGCTCCGCCAGACGGCGGTTGGAACCAAAGCTCGCGCGGCGAACGCTTGGCTTCCGGGTATGCGGCTGCCAGCTCCTTGAGGGGAAGGTTCTCCACGAAGGCGGCGGCGAAGAAGGTGTGGACAGGGCCGGTTGATGGTTCGGACATCGGCGTGGGGTGACGGCAACGGGCCGAGACTGATCATAAACGAGAAAACGCGTCACGACAGCGAAACCCCCGACCGCAGCGAGTGAACGAGGCTGCGACTGGGGATTGCATCTGTGCTGCTAAAGGACTAAGACGGCTATTGTTTCCCCGGAACCGACTCACACGGAGGGCTAAGCGATGAGGATGAACGCTATCTTGTTCGCCATGGGAACCTGTCTTGCGCTCGGTGCTTGCGCATCAACCGGCGGCGCTGGCGAAGAACCAGCCCCAGTCATCGTGCGCGACAGCGACCAGATGACGATCAACACGGGTGGGGTTCCTCCCGACAAGCAGGCTGATGTACAACTGGTGCTAGAGCAGCGTGACGCCTCCGCGCGCAAGTGTTACCAAGACGTGCTCAATGAAAAGCACACGCGCGAGTTTAAAGGCACGGTAAAGATTATGCTTTCCCTCAATACCGACGGAACGGCGAAGGCCGTCAAGGTCATGGCTAGCACGCTGAACAACAAAGACGTCGAGGATTGTCTAGTTCAGACGCTCAAGGACTTCGAATACCCCAAGCTCGACCGACCCGGTGACATCCAGTACGTCTACAAGTTCGAGCCGCAATACTGACAGAAAATTTAAGCCACCAATCGTGGCAGCCGAAGTCCTCCTACCGAGGTCTTGATCGTTAGTGGTCAGACTCATCGGCGGAGGCCTTAATACGGTTGTTTTATGTCAGAAAAAATGTATAATGCCTTACTAAGCATGAGGCGACGTTTTTTCTCGCTGATTGGTGTCGCAGCCATCCTGGCAATGGGCTGTGCATCCGAGCCCGAAGTCCGCAACACACAGCCGCGCAAGCAAGCCAAGCGCAGCAAGCCCACGGGATGGGCCGTTGGCGAGGTGAGCGGCGAGGACAAGGACATGGGGATGGAAATGTCCGTCGGGTATCTCGACGAGCACTCCGTCGACCGTGCCATCAGGCCGCACGAGCACGCGATGGCCGCTTGCTTCGCGCGCGCCGGCGATGCTCGCAAGTACCTATCCGGCCAGGTCGTCATGCGCTTCGTGATCGCCGCGAGCGGCGAGGTGTCGGACGTCCAAGTCATCAAGAACGACCTCGGCAGCTACCCGGTCGAGAGCTGCCTGGTTCTGCAAGGCAAGCAGATCGTATTTCCGGCCCCGGAGGGTCGCCGGGGCACCGACTTCGAGTACTCGATGAACTTCTCTTCTACCGGTGAACGCTCGGTGGTTCCGTGGAGCGGCGAAGAGATAGCGCGGCATCTGGCGTCGATCTCTTCCGATCTTGCCAATTGCGGATCCCTCAGCGGATCCGACGTCGATGTGATCGCCTACGTGGAGCCGGGTGGAGCCATCGGGTCGGTGGGATTCGCATCACAAGCCACGCTGGATCCCAATGCCGCGGTCTGTGCGGTGGCGCTGCTGAGGAAGATTCGGATCCCGGACGCACCGGCCCATTCGAGCGTCGTGCTACGCGCGACCTTCCCGATAACCCTCGCCTTCGAGCACTCCTTCGGCGAGGCACACAAGCTCTCCAAGCGCGGCAGGCGACACTGATTACGGTCATCGCGGCGCCAGGGCGCTGCGGGTGAGATTCACGGCCAGGCTCAGGATGCGCTGAATCTCGTCCGACGTGGCATCCACCCGCACTTCCAATTTGCTGCCGTCGCGGGAAACCTCGGCGCGCCGAACCAGCGGGGCAAATCCGCTGACCAGCACGATGGGGTTAAGGAGGAGTCTGCGCTGCCAGGCCGGTACCGACTCTTCCGCTTTCGCGGCGTCGTCTTCCGTCTTGAATTCAGCAATGACCCGGATGTAGGGCGTCTGGGCGCCGACCACCAGGGTGACCACGTCGGGAATCGGGCCGGTACCGGCCGCAGGTCGCACGGGCGTGTCGTCGGTTGCGCCTCGGGTGGGTGGAACCACGAGGCTCGGTGATTCGGCGCCCGAACCGAAAAGGTTGCTGGCCGACATCATGAACGCGGCGTCTTCCGGAACCGCTTCTTCCTCGGCATCGATACGGGCCACGATGTCGCGCCAGGGAATGTGCGCGACCGTCCTGCTCGGAGGCATCGGGCCAGCGTCGACCACGCCTCCGTCGATGGCGGTTGTGCGCTTGCCGGACGGCGCGGACGGGTCGACGCCCAGCAACTGAGCGGCGTACGCCGGCGTAGCCATGACGGCAAGATTTTCCTCGGGCAACACCAGAATACGGTCGTCGCGGTCCAAGTTGAACGGGTTCGGATCGGCGACCTTGCTCTGCTGACGGACTCCTACCGGCCGCCCGTCGATGGTCCGCCAGCGGATGGGCTTCTTCGCAGCTTTTCCAGCGCGGTCGAGGCCCGCCCTCAGCGCGGCGTCGCCCAAGTGATGGCGTACCGCCAGGAAGGTCACGGACGCGTCGGCGGGATTCGGCGTCGCGATCAGGAGGCTGTCGAAATCGCGATAGAGATCGAGGCCGGTGCCGTCGATCAGGCGCCTTCGGTCTGGCAACAGCAGGAGAAGAGGATCGAGGGCAGCGATGGTCTTCTCGTGGTCGGGGGAATTGCGCAGGCGATCGAGATGCAGCATTGCAATCACGCGCGAGCCTTCGGGGCCATTGCTGCGCAGGTCGCCGGGCTGTCGGCGCCCGCCGTCGATACTGCCGCCAGCGTCGACGCTGCTGCCACCGTCGACGGCTTGGTTCTTCCGCGCGATGGCCCCGTCGGGCTTCGGTTCGGACGCGCCCGCGTCGGGCATGGCAGGGACCACCACGCCCTCATGGACCACTGCCACGCGGTGCCTGCGCTGGCGCACCGGCTTGGCGGGCTCGGGCGTCTTGTCCACCTCCTTGGCGGGTGGCAACCCCAGGGGCAGATCCTTCACCAGGTCGATGGCGATGGGCTGCACCTCCAGCTTGGGCGCCATCGAATACAGGCGCCAGGCGCTCACGCCGACCACGGCCGCCACCACGGCGACGTGCACGGCCACGGACAGCGCGAGTGCCAACAGCGAACGGCGCATCTGCCACACCATAGAACGGCGCACGGGCTTCATCGAGATCCGATCTGCGGTCAGGCAGAAAGGGCGCGCAGCCGAGCGGCGGCGACAGCGACATGCGGCGCACGTCCGATAGTCAGAAGCGCCCCGTCGCGCGGCCTCACCTGCGATATCTCGACCAGGCTGGCGGCCAGGAACATCCCCGAGACGCGCGATTCGAGATCCGGGTTCTTGGTCGCGTCAAGCGAGACCACGATTCCGTCGGGCCTGAGGGTTGGCAAAACGCCAAGCAACAGCTCGGCCGCTGCGCTTGGATCTTCGATGTCCATGAGGCTGTCCACCAGCACCGCCCCGACCGAACCGGCCGCAAGCGGCAGCTCGGATGCGGCCATGACGAGGGTGAGCGGCAGACCAAGCTTGCGCGCGCGCTTACGCACCCGTACCGCGGCCCCGCGCTTCTCCTCCTCGATGAGCGCGAGAATCGGCAGCTCGACGGCGAGGGTTTCCGCCAGCCACAGGGTGGACAGGACGACCACCGGCGCATGCGCCCGCATGAGGTCACACACCCGGGCCAAAGTGGCCGAGCTGCCGAGGGTTCCTGAAAGCAACGGACCGCGCATGGCGCGCACTATAAAATCCGGGCGCTGGGCCGGCAATTGCTAATGCGCCCGAATGTGGTAGCCGGGCTGCTAGATTGGAGCCATGCGCTTTCTGGCAGAGCTTGACGCCGACGACCTCCGCCTGGGCGGAAAGGCGCGATCCTTGGCCAAGCTTGCCACGATGGGGTTCGCAACGCCGAACGGATTCGTGGTAACCGATGCCCTGTTTCGCGCCATCTGCCCGCGCGCTGGCGCGGCCGAATCGCATGCGGAGCCATCTCGGCATTTCGACCACACGGATCTGCTCGCGCTCAAGCGGATGCGCGAGGACATCGAAACCGCGCCCTGGCCCGATGGATTTCGGGAAGAGCTACACGCCAAGTTGCGCGACATCGGCGACGTCTTCTCGGTGCGGTCTTCATTCGCCAGCGAGGACATGGCGGGCGCGCTGGCCGCCGGCGTCTACGAGTCGCGCGTGAGGGTTCCCGTGCGCGAGGTCGAGACTGCCATTCGCCATGTGCTGTGCTCGGCGGTGTCGCCGGGCGCGGCGGCCTACGCCACGGTCCATGGGGCGAGGCCGGCGGCTCCGCCAGTCGCGGTCTTGGTTCACGCGTACATCGCGGCCCAAGCCGCGGGAAGCGCTGCCTTCGCCCCGGACGTGGTGCCCGAGCCGGTGCTGATGATCCGCGAGGGCTTGCTGTCCGACCAGGCGCGGGCCGAATTGCGAGCTGTCCTCGCGCAACTGGCGGGCGCGCAGGGTCCGGTGGAGATCGAATGGGTCGTGTCGAGCGAGCGCGTGGTGTACCTGCAAGCACGACCCTACCAGCCCAAACCCGCGCCCGCCCCGTGGGAAGGATGGAGGGACTTGCCGGAGGAGGCCGGTTCACGCGACACCTGGCGCTGGGACGCGGCCCACAATCCGCTGCCGCTCTCGCCCGCCCAGGCCGGGCTGGTGGACTTCGTCGACGAGCGCTGTCGGATCGGAATCAGACAGCGTGTGCTCGGCGGGTACCTTTTCTACGTCCCCGACGCACGCCCCTTGCCCGCCGCCATCGAGGACCAAGCCGCAGCCGACTACTTCGAGGCTCTGCATCGCAAGTTTGAGGCATGCCTCACGGCGCTTGGATCGAAGGCCGAGCTCGAGGACACGCTCCTACTCTTTGCCGATGTCTATCAGCGCATCTTTGGCGTGCTTCAACCCGCGCTCAAGCGACCGCGGCAGAGGTTGCAGGAATTCCTGCGCACGCACGCGCCAGAGCAGCTCGCCCTCTTGCCTGCGCTTTGCGCGGGCGTCCCGTCGGTGGCGGAAGAACGTCGCCGATTGGCTCGCACGATCCGACAAGCCAAGCAAGACGACCAGCGGGCAGAGGCGCGCGCAGCCTATCTCACCAGGTTTGGCGACGAAGCGTCGGTCTGGGATGTGGTGGCGCCAACCTACGCCGAGGATCCGGCCGCGCTGTCCGCTGGATCCGGCGCGGACCCCGAGCAACGTGCGGGCACCGACTGGCAAGGCGCCAGCGCCGCGGTGGAAGCACGGCTTTCCCAATCCCAGCGCGACGCCTGGCGCACGCAGCTTTCCCTCGCGCGTGAGGCGATTTCCCTCTCGGAAGCGGACGACTGGCTCTACGCCCGCGCGCAGGCGGCGGTACGGCGAGCGCTGCTTCGCATCGGTCAAGGGTTGCAATCGGCCGCGCGTTTGACCGACGCGAGCGATGTGTTCTTCGTGCCCCTTGCGCTGCTGCGGAATCGCGGGCACGAATCCGGCGATCTCGCCGCCCTCGCGACGGCAGGCCGCGCGGCTTGGGAGTTTGCGCGCAGAAGTCCCCCTCCTGCCGCCATCGTAAACGACGACCATGTCGTGCGCGGCTATGGTACCGGCGGCCACGCCATGGGAAGAATCGTCGTGCACGCATCGGGTGTAGGTCGTGCAATTCCGAGTGATGCAGTCCTGTTTGCGCAGACTCTCTTGCCCACCGAGCTTCCCCTGGTGTCGGCGGCCGCCATCGTGACGGAGACCGGCGGCCCCTTGGATCACGTGGCGGCGCAAGCCCGTGAGCGTGGCATCCCCGCCGTGATTGGCGCCTCGGGCGCCGGCGCCCTGCTTCGCGAAGGCGACCTGGCTCTTGTCGACGGTGACCGCGGCTTGGTGGTCAAGCTGCAACCGGGCCGCTGACCGGACGCCGGTCACGGCCCGGCCGCACGATGTCCAATCTACTGGCTGTAGCTCGGAGTCCAACCGGCCAGGATGTTCGCCAGCGTGTATTTCGCGGCGTCGCTGTCGCCCAGTTGATACGACGACCTCGACGAGGCACTGGCGCCTGCGCCCGTGCTCTTGTACTCGTGGAAACGGGCGTTCTGCGGCTGGTTCCCCGACATGTCGACGAATCCCGCCGGATTGATGTGCGCCGCCAGATTCACGTTCAGGAACGCGGCGAAGCCGTCGGCGCCCCAAGGCCGGCCGAGCGCGACGGAACCCGATTTTACTGACGAGACAGCAGTGAATTGCCCGCCGAAGAACACGATTCCGTAGGCCGTGCCGATGTCCGTGTTAGGCGCGGTGACGGCGCTGCCGCCCTCGACGTTGCGGGCCTCGCAATCTTGGAAGACCGCCGTGGCGCCGCCGAACACATAGTCGGTGTTGCCCTGGACGTAACAGTTTCTGAAGTACTGCATTCCGCTGTGCGTGTAGAGGGTGTCTTGGTAACCCACGAAGCGACAGTCGAGGAACTGCTGACGTTGTCCCGTAGTTCGCAAAGCCACCGCCTGCGAGCCCGAGCCATAGGTGTTTTGGATGGCCAGATTGGCCGCGGAAAAGTCGTTGGCGCTGATGAGCACGCTGGCGCTGCCGCTGGTGCTGCCCACTGAGGCATTGCTGTCGCCGTAGCTCAGAATCGTGCTGGTGTTGCCTGCGCCGACCAGGCACAGATTGGTACGGCTGGCGATGGTGAGCTTCTCGGTGTACGTGCCGGCCTTGATGTCGATGCGTATGTGGGTCGAGCTGCCGCTGGTGATCGAATTGACGGCCGCCTGGACCGTGGTGAACTGACCGCTGCCGTCCTTCGCCACCGTGATCGTCTGTGTGATGCCAGAGG
>CAZBIU010000341.1:0-7551 GCA_964491625.1 uncultured Myxococcales bacterium | reverse complement strand
CTCGCGCTTTGTGCAGGACAATCTGTCGCGTTCGACCCGTGGCATCTTGCGCGGGCTGCACCTGCAACACCCGAACCAACAGGGCAAGCTGGTGTACGTGCTCGAGGGCGAAGTCTTCGACGTGGCGGTGGACGTGCGGGTTGGATCGCCCGACTTCGGCAAGTGGACCGGGGCGGCGCTGTCGGCCGACGATCACCGCCAGCTCTGGATTCCGCCCGGTTTCGCCCACGGCTTCTGCGTGACCAGCGACACGGCTCTTTTCGCCTACAAGTGCACGGTAGCCTATTCGGCGGCTGACGAGCTGGGCGTGCTTTGGAACGATCCCGGCCTTTCGATCCCCTGGCCGGTGGCCGAGCCGAAGCTATCCGGCAAGGACGCGACTTTGCCGAGACTCTTGGACATCGATCCTGCGCGACTGCCGTGCTACGGGGCCAAGGGATGAGCGCGCCGATTCTGATCGTCGGCGATCGCGGCATGCTCGGACGTGCCTTTCGCGAGCTTCTTGGCCGGCAGGGGCGGGCGTACCAGGGCTTCGACCTGCCGGACTTCGACGCCGCCGAGCCGCGACAAGTGGCCGACCTCTTCGCCAAGCCGTGGAGTGCGGTGATCAATTGCGCGGCCTTCACCAACGTGGACGGCGCCGAGAGCAACGAGGCGGCGGCCCTGCGCGGCAACGCGACGGCGCCCAAGCTTCTTGCCGAAGCTTGTGCCCGCGCCGGAATTCCCTTGCTTCACTTCAGCACGGACTACGTGTTTTCCGGGCAGGCGACGTCACCCTATCCGGTGGATGCGCCGATGCAGCCGCTGGGCGCCTACGGCCGCAGCAAGGCCGCCGGCGAGGACGCGATCCGAGCCAGCGGCGCCAAGTACCTCATCCTACGTACGAGCTGGCTCTACGCCCCATGGGCCAACAACTTCGTTCGGACCATGGCCAAGCTCACGCGCGACAAGCCGTCGCTCAAGGTCGTAAGCGATCAGCGCGGCCGGCCCACCAGCGCCGAGCACCTGGCCGCCAGCGCTCTCGCTCTGCTCGACCGTACCGCCAGCGGTATCTTCAATGTCACCGACGGTGGCGAGTGCTCCTGGTACGATTTCACCCTGGCCATCGCGCAAGGCCTGGGGCGCACCTGCAGGATCGACCCCTGCACCACCGCCGAGTTTCCGCGTCCAGCCCCGCGCCCCGCTTACAGCGTGCTCGACCTCAGCAAGACCGAGGCGCTGCTCGGCCCCATGCCCGACTGGCGCACGAATCTTGCCTCGGTGCTCGCGCGCCTGGAACCGCTGTAGGTCAGCGCGATGGCGAAGCCGGGCTTTGCCCGGCGGAGCCGGAACGCGGGAAGGCATGGAAACCCTCCCAGGGTTTCCACACTTACTAGATTGGCGTGATGCTGGTGATGCAGACGTTGCTGAAGGCGCCGACCTTGTCGGTCGTCGCCGAGCCACCCGGGATCTGGACTTTGAGGGAGTAGGCCGCGCTGCCCGACACCACCGCGCACTTGGTGCCGGTCGCCCAGGTCGGGCAGGTTGCATCGCTAAACAGGACTGAGTACGTGCCCACGCCCGCTACTTCCTTGTAAGGCGCAGTCCCGCCGGTGGGATCGGTGGCGGCGCTGCCGTACATAATGCGGATCACTTGTCCCGTGGCCACGGTTCCGGTGATGGTGATCTTGAAGCCCTTCGCGGCACCCGCATAGGCACTCTTGACCGGCGTGGCGCCGGCGCTGGAATTCAAATCCAGCCCGAGCCCGCAGCCCCACTTGGCGCTCGTGCTGTCGATGACCGTCGTGCCCGAGATGCAGCATCCTCCCGTCGCTCCCGAGGTGCACGCGCTGGCCGTGATGGGCGAGGGCGACGTACAAGTGGAACCGTCGCTATACGCGTAGACCGAGCCTTGAACGCCGCAGCTTTGCGGCGTGCTCGGAATCCAGTTGTTGTCCGCTCCGTTTCGCAGGGTCATCAGATCCGTGGTGCAAGTGGCTGCCGTACCCGTGCTGGTGCTGCCGCCCGCTGCTGTCGACGTGCTGGCTCCGCCTGCGCCCACGGTCCCGCCGGCACTGGTGGTGGTGCCGCCCGCGCTGCTGCTCCCGCCGGCGCTGGTGGTCCCGCCGCTGGCGGAGCCGCCGCCACCTTTGCCGCCGCTACCGCTGCCGCCGGCGTTGGTCTTTCCACCGGAACCTGTGGCGCCGCCGCTGCCCGCCTTTCCGCCGCTTGCGCTCGCTCCGCCGGAGTTGTTGCTTCCCCCGTTGTTGTTTCCGCCGGCGCTGGTGGTCGAGCCGCCCGAACCGCCGCTGGTTCCACCGTTGGCGTTGCTGTTTCCGCCCTTGCCGCCGTCGCCGCTGCCGCCGTCGCCGTTTCCACTGGCTCCGCCACTGCCGTTGTCCTGCAGGAAGCCACCGGTCGCCGAGCAGCTCGGGTTGGTGAAGCAGGCGAATGCAACCAGCGCAAGTCCACCTAGCAAAGGCGAAAGACCACGGAATGAAATCTTCATGGGCAACCTCGTCAATAGGGACAGACGGACCGGGCGCATGCTATCCAAAAGGGGCCTGGAATACCAGGGTCAGGTTACCACCCTGGTGTCTGGGATTCCCGTGCGATCGTCTGTCCTGTGCGCGCTTGGGCGATTACCGCGTGTGCAGGCGCACACCGTCGCTGGGGCACGACCACGGCCACGTATCCGGTTACGACCTTCTGCGGCTATCGTGGGTACGGGCGGCGGGCTCTATTCCTGGTCCGCGATTCGTGATATTGCCACCCGCTATGGATACTTCGACCAAGAAGATCGCGCCGGCCGTTCTGTGGGTTCCGTCGTCGTACTTGGCGATGGGATTTGTCCTGTGCTCACTGACTCTCAGCAACACTTATGTGTTCAAGAATCTGGAGCTGCCCAACGGCACCATCACCATGTTGGCCGCTGTCCTGACGCTGCCCTACGTTTTCAAGTTTCTGTGGGCGCCGCTTCTGGAGCTGTATCGGACGAAGAAGTTCTTCGTGGTGCTCATGCAACTGGGCGCCGCCGCGTGCATGGTGCTGGCCGGCCTGGCGCTGCAGTTGCAGGCGTGGCTGGCCATCTCGTTCGGGGCGATGATGCTGTGCTCGTTCATGGGCGCCACCATCGACATCGGCACCGACGGCGTCTACGTCACCACCCTCGATGACAAGCAGAAGGCCCGCTGGGCGGGCATTCAGAGCATGGCGTGGACTGGGGGGCAGCTTCTGGCCCAGGGCGCGCTGGTGTGGCTGGCGGGCAAGCTTCACAAAGACTACGGCTACACCTGGAAGATCGCCTGGATGTACGTCTTCCTCTCGGCTGGCGTGGTGCTGGCTGGTTTGGCGGCGTGGCACGGCACCTTCATGCCTCCCGGCAGCAAGTCCAAAGACGCCCCCAAGAGTATGGGCGAAGCGATGGCCGGATTCGGTCATGCGTACAAGACGTTCTTCCAGAAGAAGCTCATCTGGCGCATGCTGGCCCTGGCCTTCTTCTATCGCTTCGGCTGGTACCTGATGGAGAAGGTGAACAACATCTTCCTGGTCGCGGAACGCGCCAAAGGTGGTCTCGGCCTCGACAACCAAGCGGCGGCGGCCATCAGCGGTGGCTGGGGCGCGGCTTCGTTCCTGGCGGCCAGTGTGGTAGGCGGGTTGGTGCTGGCCAAGGTCGGGCTGTCGCGCAAGACGCTGATGATGTTCGTGGGCGTGCTGGTCATTCCGAACCTGACCTTCCTCTACCTCGCCAGCTCGCAGCCCGACACGAGCAACTTCTGGGCGATTGCCTTCATCTACTGCATCGCCATGTTCGCGTACGGCTTCGGTGCCGTCGCGCACATGTACTACATGATGAAGCAGATCGCGCCGGGCGACTACCAGACCGCGCACTACGCCTTCGCCACCGGGACCATGGGTCTTTGCAATTTCCTCACCGGCTTCGTGAGCGGCAAGGTCGAAGAGGCGCTCGGCTACCAGACCTTCTTCACCGTGGCGCTCTTCTGCGCCATTCCCGGCCTTCTGGCCGCGTGGTTCGCGCCCTTCGTGCACAGCATGAAGGACGAGCCCAAGGAGCTTCCGGCCGAGCAGGCGCCTGCCGGCGCGTAGGGCATTGCCTCGGCAGCCAGTCAGCCTGGGTAGCTCCGACGCGGAGATGCGCTATATAGGGGTGATGACCCTGGCTGAGAAGCATGCGCGATTGCGCGGTTTGATCGCGGACTGCGGCTCCGCGCTGGTGTGCTTTTCGGGCGGTGTGGATTCGACGCTGCTGCTCAAGGTCGCGCACGGCGTGCTCGGCGAGCGCTGCGTGGCCATGGTGGCGCTGTCGCCGACCATGGCGGCGAGCGAGCGCACGGCCGCCCTGGCATTGGCGGCGGAAATCGGCGCGCGCATCGAGACCACGGAATCTCACGAGCTGTCGCGGCCAGAATTCCGCATGAATCCGAAGGACCGCTGCTACTTCTGCAAGGACGAGCTGCTCGACCTGGCGGCCCCCTTGGCCAAGCGGCTCGGGCTCAGCGAAGTCCTGCTCGGAACCAATACCGACGATCTGGGCGACTACCGGCCGGGGCTGCAGGCCGCCAAGGATCACGGCGCGCGCCAGCCGCTGGTGGACGCCACCCTGTCGAAGGCGGAGGTGCGTGAGCTTTCGCGCGAGCTTGGTCTGGCAACCTGGGACAAGCCTCAGCTTGCGTGTCTTTCGTCGCGCTTCCCCTACGGTACCGAAATCACGCCCGAGCGTCTTGACCAGGTGGACAAGATGGAGGACGGCATGCGCGCCCTCGGGTTTCGTCAGGTGCGTGCGCGCTGGCACGGCGAGATCGTGCGCCTGGAGGTCGACGTCGATGCGCTCGCACGCGCAACCGAGCCCGAGATCCGCGCAGCGATCGTTCGCCTCGGCCGCGAGCTGGGCTTCGCCTTCGTGACTCTGGATCTGGCGGGGTTCTCGTCGGGCTCGCTCAATCAACTGCTCGGCATCCGCAAGAAGCCTTCGTAGTCGTGGGCGCAGTCTTACGGCGCCGCCAGAAAGATGCTGTCCACCTCCATGGTCGCGCCGAAGCTGCCGAGCGCAATGCCGCCCTCGGCAAGTGGGTCGCTGTCGGTCACCGCGCTGACGAAACCGCCGTCGAGGTACGCGCTGATCGTGTCGCCCAAGATTTCCAGACGAACCGTGTACCAGACCCCAGGTTTGACCCCCACGTCGATGCCGCTGGCGAAGGACGCGGTGGTGCCGTGGTCGCGCTTGCGGATGATGAGCGAACCGTCCCCGCGCAAGGCGAGCAAATACCCACTGTCGGCCAGCGGGTCATACCGGCCGAAGACCGCGGCCACGTACGACGGGGCTTGCGCGTAGAAGTCGACCACGCGGATTTGCGCCTCGACGATCTGATCGCCGATGCTGGCGCCGGTCCAATAGCTGATGTGCCAGTCGGCCACGTCGAGCGAACGTTGGCTGTACACGGTGCCCACATCGCCGTCGATGACCGTCCAGTCCGGGGCGGGCACGCCCGCATCGATCCAGTGCAGGATCTGCCAGCCGTCGGCCTTGCCATTGCCAAAATGGTCCATGAACAGATAGCCGCCGTCGGGAACCGTGGCTGGCGATGGCACCTCGCCCGCCAGCGCGTCGCGGACATCGTCGTCGCCGTCGACCTCGGTTGCGTCGATGGGCTGCCTTCGCCGCGAGTCGGCCGTGTTCGAAGCCGCGTCTGCCGTCGGCGAGGCGATCGATCGGTCCGCCGCGCGATCGGCGGCCGCGGCATCGCACGAGGTGCAAGGGGTGGCGCCGTGACCGGAGCAACCTGCCACCGCCAGTAGCAAGAGCCATGCGATACCGATGAAGGTGCGCCGTGCGGTCATGGGAATTTGGAGCCTACGACTATAGTCGAACCGTCACGCCGAAGGGAGTAAGTGAGGCGTTGCTTCCGCGCGGCGGTGGGTTAAGGTCGCCACGTGCCGGACCCAATCGTCCCTGTTCGAAAGAGTGTCGTCCTGCGCGCCGTGGCGCCGCAGGCCATCTACGCGGTGGTGGTGGATTTCGCCGCCTACCCACGCCTGTTCCCGGAAATCAAGGCCGCCGAGGTGTTGTCGCGCGATGGCAGACGCGTGCGTGCCGAGTTTCGCGGCAACATGGTGGTACCGTTCCGCTACGTGCTCGACCTGGACTGCGACGAGGCGGCGCTCAGCGTCGATTGGCGTTACGTGGAGGGGGAGGTGGTGAAGAGCTCCGAGGGCGGTTGGCGCTTCGCCGCCGAGGGCGACGGCACGCGGGTCGACTATCGCGTGGCCATGGAAATCGCCGCGCCGGTGCCCGGATTCATCCTGCGCAAGATCACCGACGGCCTGGTTTCTCTTTCGCTGCCCGCCATGTTTGCGTCGATCGAGCGCGAGGCGAAGGCGCGCGCTAAATAACCGTTCCCGACGGAATTACGGCATTCTTGGGGATGATCACGATGCCGTCGCGGATGTAGTACAGCGGATGGTCGACGGTGTCGGCCTTGCCCGCGGGCGAGATCACCACGTCGTCGCCAATGCGCGCGTTCTTGTCGATGATGGCGTTTTCGATGCGCGCGTTTTTGCCGATGCCGATGCGGGGTAGCCCGCGCGCTTCGTGTGCTTGGATGGACTCCATCGATTCGTAGTAGTCGCATCCCATCGATATGGTGCGGGAGATTTTGCTGCCGGTGGCGATGATGCTGCGGATGCCAATGACTGAGTTTTCGATGTGGGCGCCGTTCACGATGCAGCCATCGCACAGCACGGCGTGGTCCAAAGTGCCGCCGTTGACCTTCGACCCCGGCAACCAGCGTGGGCGGCTGAAGATAGGCGCGGTCATGTCGAAGAAGCTGAAGCGTGGCAGCTCGGCCGCCAAATCCAGGTGCGCCTCGAAGAACGCTCGGATGGTTCCGATATCCTCCCAGTAGCCCTGGAAGACATACGAGTACACGCTGCGAGACTTGATGGCGCTGGGGATGATGTGCTTGCCGAAATCGGTCTGGTCGTTGTCCAGCAACTGGATGAGCACGTCGCGATTGAAAAGGTAAATACCCATCGACGCAAGGAAGAGATCGTCGCTCCCGCTGATGCCGAGCTTGCCGTAGAGATCGCGCGGCAGGCGCAGCTCGTCCTGCAGGGCTGGATCTTTGGGCTTTTCCACGAAGCGATGGATGCGGCCGTCTGCATTCATCTGCATGATGCCGAGCCCGCCGAGATCGCGCCGAATGACAGGAATTGTCGCGATGGTGATCTCGGCGCCGGTCTTGTGGTGTTGCTCCAGGATGTGGCGGAAGTCCATACGGTAAAGCTGGTCGCCGCTTAGAATCAGGATGTACTCCGGCGCGTGGGTCAAAAAGTGCATCATGTTCTTGCGAACGGCGTCCGCCGTACCCTGCCACCAGGATGCGTCGGAATAGGTCTGCTGCGCGGCCAGGATCTCGACGAAGCCGCCGGTGAAGGGGTCGAACTTGTAGGACCCGGAAATGTGCTTGTGCATGGACGCCGACTGGAATTGCGTCAGCACGTAGATGTTGCGTAGGTCCGAGTTGATGCAGTTGGAAATCGGGATGTCGACCA
>CAZBIU010000340.1:0-7599 GCA_964491625.1 uncultured Myxococcales bacterium | reverse complement strand
GTTGACCCGAAAGTGCGGCGCTAGGCGCCCCGCGCCCGCGATAGTACAGATGGATTCCAGGTTCGAGCTTACGCCAAAGCGCCGCCCGAGCAGGACGAGCAACGCCATGGTAACGAAGATGAGAGGTCCGGATATGTACCAGGCCCAGCCGGTGGCAAACAGATGCATGGGTTCAACTCCTCAAGCACGATCATGCCACGGCCCTTGGTTGAGGCCAGCATTCGGTCGGCGTAGAGAAGACCACGCGCGTGCGGAGTCGACGAAGCTGCTATACAGGAGGCTTGACTGAATGGCTCTACAGGTTGACGTCGCGCCTGTCCCGCAGCGTGGGGTCGTGGCTTCTGCGAACCGTGGTTGCGATTGTCGCGACTGGATACTTCGTCCTGTTGCCGCGTCGACTCGGCCACAGCGTGCGCTTGTACCGTGCTCTCTATCCCGACCGTTCGTGGCTTTTCGCGCTGGCGCTTGCCTTTCGCCAGTACCAGGACTTCGCGGCGGTGTACTGGGAGCGGCAGGAGATCGATCGGCGGAGCGATGTGCACTTCGAGAGCGAGGGTACGCACCACGTGACGGAGGCCAAGTCGGCCGGGCGGGGGGCCATCTTGCTGATGTCCCACGTCGGTCGGTGGGAAATCGGTGCGCGCCTTTTGGCCAAGCAGGAAAGCGACCTCGTCTTGCTGATGGGTGGCGAAGCCCCCGACGGCGCCCGAGCGGGCGTCGACCAAGACTTGCGTGGGGCGGGCCTCGGTGTGGTGACGGTTCGTAGAGGACGCGAATCCGACTTCAATGTCCTGCGTATATCTCAGATCCTGCGCAAGGGAGGCGTGGTCTCGCTCGCTGCCGATCGCGCCATCGGCCAGGCCCGTATGCTCGAGCTGCCTTTTCTTGGCCACACGGTTCGAATCGGAGCGGCGCCGTTCGCGCTGGCGTTGTCGAGCGGCGCGCCGCTGTTGGTGGTCTTTGCGGTCAAGACCGGACCTTGGCGATACCGCTTTTCCTGCGACCCTCCGGTCGTGCTGACCGCGCAGTGCCCGGCCGACCGGCCAAGAGTCATGCAGCAGGCGGCGATGGACTATCTGGGGCGGCTGCACGACATCATCAAGGCGCACCCCGAACAGTGGCAGCACTTCGGCGAGTTCTTGCGTCGCAATCCGCAGGATCCGAATCGGCCCGTCCCGACATGACGGTCGGCTAGCACTCGTGTTACCCTGGTGCCATGGCTACCCTCGAACAACAGATCAAGGAGAAGCTCGTCGCGAGTCTCGGGCTCAAGATCGCCCCCGAGGCGATCGACGACGATATGCCCCTGTTCGTCAACGGCCTCGGCCTCGACTCGGTCGATGCCTTGGAGATCTCGGCGATGCTTTCGGCACATTTTGACGCCGAGATCACCGAGCAGGACAGCAGTCGCTACCGAGAGATCCTCGCGAACGTACGCGCGCTGGCCAAGTTCGTGCGCGAGTGCCAGGCTGAGAAAGCATGAGCACAAGGCCGAGGGTCGTCGTCACGGGCATGGGCATCGTGTCCGCGGTTGGCTGGACCCTCGCCGAGACCTGGGAGGCTATCGAGCAAGGCCGCAGCGGCCTGCGTACCCTTTCTCTCTTCGAATCCCAGCGCTGTGGCAGGCTTCCGGTCGGCGAGGTACCCGGCGATCCCTCTGCTCGCAGCGGTCTTGCCGGCGGTTCGCGTAGCGATCATTTGGCTGTGTGGGCGGCGAAGCAGGCCTTTCGCGATGCGGGCCTGGGTACCGGGGACTTCCTTGCCGACCGTGGCGCGGTGGTGCTCGGCGCGCTCACCGGCGGCATGCTGTTCACCGAGGAGTTTCTTTCGCGTCTTCACCGCGAAAACCGCATCGATCCATCGCGTCCTGCCGATTTCGCCAATCTTGCCGACCGCGCCTGTTGCAACGCCGCCGACCGCGTCGCGGAGGACTGTGGGCTGGCCGGTTTTCGCACCACGGTCAGCAACGCGTGCGCCTCGGGCGGCTCCGCCCTCGGCCTCGGCTGCGACCTCATCGAGGCCGGGGAGGCGGACGTGGTGCTCGCCGGCGGCGTCGACTCGCTCAATCGGGTCGTGCTCAACGGTTTCAATTCGCTCATGCTGGTTTCGCCGGACGGCTGTCGGCCGTTCGATGCCGAACGCAAGGGAATGTCGGTCGGCGAAGGCGCTGGCGTGTTGGTTCTCGAGTCTGAGGCGCGCGCGACGGCGCGCGGGGCTTCGGTGCGCGCGTGGCTCGCTGGACGCGGCAACACCTGCGATGCCCACCACGTCTCGGCGCCCCAGCCTGAAGGCAGAGGGCTGGGCCGGGCGATGCACAGAGCGCTCGACGATGCGGGGCTTGCGCCCGGAAAAGTCGACTACATCAATGCCCACGGGACCGGCACGGCCGACAACGACCCGGCAGAGGCCAAGGCGATCCGCGCGGTCTTTGGAGACGCCCCGCCTGCCGTCTCGTCGACCAAGCGCTTTTTCGGGCACACCTTGGCTGCGGCCGGCGCCATCGAGGCCATCGTGACCGTGCTGGCGCTCGAGCGGCAGGCCATTCCACCGAATCTCGGCCTGCGCACGGTGGACCCGAGGATTCCCCTTGTGCCGGTTGCCGAGTACCGTCCGGCCAAGCTCGACGTGGCTATGAGCACCTCGCTCGGTTTTGGCGGCAACAACAGCGCGGTGCTGTTTCGACGGCCCGGCACCTGGGAAGAGACGCCATGACGCTGATGCCTGCGATGGCGGTTGGGTCCGCCGACATTGTGGCTGCCGCTGCCGTGCGGCCCGGTCCGATCCCAGTCGCGCGTCCCGCCCCCGCCGGGGTCGCGCACGCGTCATGGCCTGCCTACCGGCTCGACGCTGCAACCGAAGAGGGCCTGGTGCCTCCCGACCGCATCAAGCGCATGGGCCGTGGTCAGGCGATGGCGATTGGCGCCGTCCGGCGCGCCCTCGCTGCTTGCCCGGCGGGCGCCACTTTACCCGCGCCCGACGAATCGACGGCGGTCTCGGTTGGAACGGCCTGGGCGGAAGAGGGCGACGAAATCGTCTTCCTCGAAAACATGATCAAGCTGGGCGAAAAGGGCGCCAAGCCTGCCTTCTTCGTCAACTCGGTCAAGAACGCGCTGGCGTCTCAACTGGCGCTCTGCTTCGGTTTTCGTGGTGAAAACCAGACCTTCGCGCACGATGCGCTGTCCTTCGAATCGGCGCTCTGGCAGGGCGCCACCCTGCTGCGCGCCGGTCGCTCGCGGCACGCGGTGGTCTGCGGCGTCGAGGCACTGGTCGAATTCCAAGAGATCCAGGGGCATCTGTTCGATTGGTATAGGACCGACCCGGCACCCCTTGCGCCCCTGACGACGCAACAGTGCGGGACGATTCCGGGCGAAGGTGCCGCGGCGTTCATCCTTTGCGCGCCGGGCACCACGACCTCAAGGCTCGCGCGACTTTCGTACGTGAAGGCGCGCGGACCTGTGCAGCGAGGTCCCACCCTCGCTGGGCGGGACGAGGTTGCCTTCCTGGAGCAGGCGATGAGCGAGGCTGGAGCCAATCGCGATGCGACCGGGCTCGTGCTGATGGGTGCCAACGGCGACGCCGGGCTCGACGCCGTCTATGCCGAAGTGGCCGAGTGGCTGCGCGCCAGTCCGGGCGGACCCACGGTTGGCGTCTACCGCCATCTGACCGGCGATTTCGCAACTGCGAGCGCGCTCGGTTTCGAGCTTGCGGTCCGTGCGGTGGCAAGCCGAGCCGTCCCGAGCGAGGTGCGCGTGGTCATGGGCGAGCCGAGCCCGGCCGAGTGGGTGCTGCTCTACCACCTGAGCAGCGCCGGCTATCACAGCGCCATCCTTGTGTCCTCATGAGGCCGGCGCCCTTCCTTGCGCGCTGGCACCTGGGGCCGCAGGTTGGGGGAGCATTCGATGGCCAGATGGTGCTCGACGATGCGGCCGTCTTTGCCGGACACTACCCCGGCGTGCCCATCTTTCCCGGCAGCTTTCTGGTCGAGGCGCTGTTTCAAGCGGCGAGCACGGCATTTCGCCACGGGGTTCGTCTCGAGCAGATCGTCGCCTGCCGCTTTCGCTCGCCGCTCCTGCCGGGGGACCAGCTCTCGGCACACTTTTCCGTGAAGGATGCGGGCAGAGGCCAGGCGCTGGTGGAGGTCACCGCGCAGGGCCGCGCCCCGGCCGTTGAGCTAACCCTGCGGGTTGCGTCGGACCGCGACGCGAATCCAGACTGCCTCGATGGTGAGCCGCCGACTGAGGCGATGGCGGGTAGCACCCGCGCGCTCGACGCCGCCTTCATCGAGCGCGTGCTGCCCCATCGGCCGCCGGCCCTGCTGGTCGAGCATGCCCTCGTGCTCGACCGACCCGGAACGCGGCTCGAGTTGCGGGCCCACAAGACCATCACAGCCGCCGAACCGTGCTTTCTCGGCATCGAATCGCCGTCCACCCTGAGCTATCCGCGATCCCTGGTCCTCGAGTCGTTCTGCCAATCCTGTGGACTGCTGCGCGCGGCCACCGGAGATTCGTCCGGTCATCGCGGCGAAAACAAGGTCCCCGCGGTGGCGAAGCTCGCCAGCTTGCGATTCTTGGGAGACGCCACGCCTGGGGACCGGCTGGAGCACCAGGTGAGGTTGATCGCTCGCGCGCCCGACGGGGCCGTCTTCAGTGGCCAGACCGTAGCTGGTGGCCGGGTGATTATGCAGGTCGAACGCGTGGTCGCAGCCACGGCATCGATCGCACTCCCGGGGCGCTGACGGCAGCGACCGCCTTCCGCCTGCTGGATAGGTTAGGCCAGCCGGTTGCGCTTGGAAGCGGCCAGTTGCCTCCACATCCAGGTGTTGTCGGCAATCCGCTGTCGGAAGTTGCCGGCGCCCATTTCTGGCGAGGAGGATTCGTGTCGAAGCTCGCCGCCATGATCGACTGCGTAGCGAATTGAATACCCCTTGTCTAACGCCTGCTGCATAGTCACTGTGTCCGCCACTTCAAGACCTTGGAGACTCAACATGAGGACTAAGTCCGACACCGCATACGTTCGTTGGCTGGTTATGGGGGTAGTGTGCCTGGTCTCGCTTTTCATTGTGGTGTGGCATTTTCGCCAGGATGCCGGCCCGACCCGTCAACTTGCCCTCAAGGCCAGCCGCGTCGATCTGGTGGGACAAATGCAACTCGCCCTCGCCTCCGCATCGGAAGCCGAGAAGAGCGCTGTCCTCGCTATCACCGACCTGGACTCCCAGCGGTTCGCCGAGCAGGCCCGTGCAGCGAGTGTGGATGTCGAGCGGGAGCGCAAGGAACTCGAATCTCTGCTTGCGACGGGTGGCTCCCAGCGCGAGAAGGAACTGCTGGCCCAGTTCTCCGAGGCCTTCGGTAAACTCCAGCGCATCGACGAAGAAGTGCTTGGCCTCGCGGTGAGGAACACCAACCTCAAGGCCTACGGACTGTTGTTTGGCGCGGCCGCGGACACGTTGGCGGAGATGGACGCCGCCCTCTCCCGGGTCTTGGCGAAGCGCGCCGACTCCCCGGACGCGAAGCGGGTCATGAACTCAGCTTTCGGCGCTCGGATCGGCGTCCTGCGCATTCAGACCCAGCTTGCGCCCCATATCGCCGAGGAAAGCGACGAGAAGATGGATCAGATGGAGGCCTCGATGCGCAAGGAGGAACTGCAGGTGCAAGAGGATCTTGACGCTCTCGCGGCCCTGACCAAAACCGAGGTGGCCTCCGACGTGACGACGGCCTCGTCGCGCTTCGTTCACTACCGCGAGATCAAGACGCGCATTCTGGCGCTGTCGCGCGAGAACACCAACGTCCGCTCACTGGCCCTGTCGCTCAACCAGAAGCGCAAGGCAATGCTCGTGTGCCTTGACGCCCTAAGTGGGCTGAAGCAAGCCGTCCTCGATGAACCAATCGCGGGTGTGACCTACGGTCGACCGGCCAAGCCCCGATAGCCTGGCCAACGGTGCGTTCCAAATCAAGGTCGCACCAAGTTATCCATCTGGGCGACAACGACGTAGCGCTGACCGACCCCATATCTTCATTGAGGCATCGGTAGTCCGAACAATTGCCTTGCTCGCGGTCGAAGCGTATTTCACAGTTGGACACAGAGTGCTCGCACATGTGAACAAGAAGAGGCCCTTCATGCCCCTCAGGGGCGTCGTGGCGGCTCGACTGTTCGCAGTCTCGCTGATCGCTGCAGTCGGATTCGCGCAGCTCTCCACCTCGTGGCACGAGGCCAGCGTCCGGCACGTGCAGTGCGCAGAGCACGGCGAGGCGGTCGATGTCGGAATCGTATCGAGCTTGGAGCTCTCTCTCTCTCTCAATCAGACGACCGGTACCGGGATCGACGGGGCCGGCACCGCCGGGACCACGTCGCACGATCACTGCTGCGTTGTGTTCGCATTCCGAGCGAGCGCGCGAGCGCAGCTAGTAAGGCTGGCCACGCGCTCGGAGCCGCCGCCGGTTGTCGTGCGGCCGGCCAGCGAACCCGCACCGCGACCAGGACGCGCGTACGTCCTCGCCAGCGCGCCAAAGACTTCACCACCATCAGCCTAGTCGCATGGCGGCCGGCCGGCTTTGCTGAGAGCGTGCTGGTCTGCGCACCGTCGCGCCAAGCCGAGCCAAGCGAGCAGGTGGCGGGTAGCGGCCGCGGGTTCGTAAACTGGCTCAGTGTTTCCATTCCAATCCTAACGCCAGCGTTGTGCTGTCTGCGCCCGGGTTGATGTCGAGTACGATCCGCTCGAATTGAGCGTCGGTTCCCGTATTGGGATTCGGCGCGCGCGGAGCGGACTTCAGGGGTACGCGCGTTGTTTATCTGGGTGTTCCCGTCTTCTGGTTTGTCGAGGAGATCTCGTGTTCCCATTCCGCATTCCCTTCTTTCTGTTCGGGTTCTGCGCCTTGGTTGCGACGGAGCCCGTCGTCCATGCTCAGGAGACCGGACCACCCACAGTCGAGCCACCGCGGGTAGTGGAGCAGCAGCAGCCTTCGTACCCGCAAGCAGCTGCTGCCGTCGCCGCGCGCGGCGATGTCGCAGTGAACGTCGAGATCGACAGTGAAGGAAACGTCACGGGCGTAGGGCTCGTGCATGGGAGCGCGCCATTCCTCGACCGCGCCGCGATCGAGGCGGCCAGCCACTGGCGCTTTCGGCCCGCCCTCCGTGGCGGTGTCGCGGTAGCGAGCCGGGTGCAGCTCCTCTTCCACTTCGAGCCGCCGGTGCCAGCACCAACGCCCGCACCTGCGCTAGCCACAAATCCAACACCACCCCCGCCCGCGGGACGTCCTTCCATTCCATCCCCAGCGCCGCCAGCTGAAACACCAGTCGTGGGGTCGTCGCCAGCCGCTCCCGCTGCTCTCGACGTTACCGTGCTCGGTCGCCGACCTCCGGTCAGTCGAGGTGCTTCCGATTTCCAGCTTCGCGTCGATCAACTTGCCGAAGTGCCGCGCGCCAATGCCTCCGAGCTCCTCAAGCTGGCACCCGGGATCCTGCTGACCAATGAAGGCGGAGAAGGCCACGCCGAGCAGGTATTCATGCGCGGGTTCGACGCCCGCGAGGGGCAGGACATCGAGTTCACCGTGGGCGGCGTGCCCATCAACGAAAGCGGAAACCTGCACGGCAACGGCTACGCCG
>CAZBIU010000339.1:0-7614 GCA_964491625.1 uncultured Myxococcales bacterium | reverse complement strand
GCAGGTGTCACCAGTAACCGTGCAGCGCGGAGCAGTTGAACAGCAGGACGCGCCAGTGGCGAAGAAAGCACCCGCATCGGGAGCGGGCCGACAGGTGCCGCCGCCTCCTCCGCCACCGCCCTGACAGGTGTCACCAGTGGCCGTACAGCGCGGACCTGGGTTGGCCGCACAGCACGCCTCGCCCGTGGCCCCGCAGGCGCCGCCATCGATAGCGCCGGCGCGGCAAACGCCACCCGTGCACGTGTCGCCAGTGGTGGTGCAGCGCGGAGCAGTTGCACAGCATGCCTCGCCGGTAGCTCCGCAAGCCGTCGCTCCATCCCTGTTGGTAATCGGCGCGTCGGTCGTGGCTGCCGGCTGACAAGTCGCATTGCCGCCACCGCCCTGGCAGGTATCGCCAGCGGTGCTGCAGCGTGGAGCGGTTGCACAGCAAGCCTCGCCCGTGGCCCCGCAAGCTGCTGCGCCATCCCTGTTGGTGACGGGCGCATCAGTTGTGGCCGCGGGCTGACAAGTGGCCGCGGCGCCTGCGCCCTGGCAAGTATTGCCAGCGGTGGTGCATCGAGGAGCGGTTGCACAGCAAGCCTGGCCGGTTGCCCCGCAAGCCGCCGGACCGTCGCTGCCCTGAGTCCCTGCATCTCGGCCCACGGTTCCGCCCACGCTCGGGGTGCCGCCCGTGCCCACGGTGCCGCCCGCGCTCACGATGCCGCCTGCGCTGACAGTGCCACCCGAGCTCTTCACTCCACCCGTTCCGGCCGTTCCACCGGCGCCACCCTTGGCACCGCCCGAGCCAGCGGGCAGCCCGTTATTGCTCGACGAGCAACCAGTCGCCCCCAAGGTTGCGATCAGCGCACCAGTGACGCAAATTGTTGTCAGATACCTTGTCTTCATTGTCTGCCCCCGCTTTTTGAAAGAGAGAATCCGAACCCGTTTTTCCAGCACTCGCGCCCGAGTGGCATGCCCATCGCGGGCAGCGCGCCAGGTGCGAGCCGTTTGCCAGTGAGTGCTTGGGGCCGGCTGGCTTCGTCAAAATAAACTCACGGGCGATATCCAAGCCTTGTAAGGCACACCGAATCATCATCGCTGGGGCAAGCGTTTTTCCACCGGCCCTGCGAAATCCGCGTCTAGCTCTCAGGTCTTGCGTTGCGGGCGGTTCGGGAAGAAGCTCCGGGCGATGCCATCTCCTCGACCGCGCGTCATAAGCCCGCGGCTTGCTTCGTCAGTCCTACTGCTGGCGGCGCTGCCGTCGGCGGGATGCCGGAAGCTTTTCGGAGGCAGCGAGCAGACATCCCTTGATGACATCGAGGCCAACTTGGAGAGCCTCATCCCCGCGGCCAAGACCGGCCTCGACCTGCAGGTCAGCCCGCGTTTTATGACCTTCGGCCCCTTGCCCGGCAGCTCGCCCTGGGATTCGCCGGTGCTGGGCGGTCGCAGCTTCGAAGCGCACGGGCAGCGAATCAGCTTCAAGACCGGCCGCGATGGCCTTATCCACGAACGGTATGAGGCACGCGCCTGCCCCCTGCGCGAGATTTGGAGCTGCGTCGAGCTGTGGGCAACGGGAAGGTTCGGCAGGGACGGTCGCCTGGCCTGTATCGGATTGCGCCTGGAAAAGGGTGGCACCATCGAGAAGCACAGGCTCGATATGCGGACCGCAGACAATTGCCCCTTCATGACCACAGACCCGGGGCCTGCCCAGCAGGTGGTGCGAGGCATCGAGAAGGCGCAGCTCGAGCACGCCCATGCCCAGGAGCCGGACCGGTACCTCAATCCCAAAGCAGAGTGACTGAAGCAACTTCCGAAGTCCGACCGGACCCATCACCGTCGGGTGCGGAGCCTGCCGGCCGTGCCGGCAGCGAAGCGTCGCGGGAGGGTTTGGGAACCCTCTCAGGGTTCCCATCACAAACGCTCAGCGAAGCTATCGCCGATCTACGTCGGTCAGTGGGAGCGGGCGCCAGCCGGCGGGATGAATCCGAGGCGAGGTTGGCCGAGCTTCGCACACGCTGGCGCCAGCAACCCGAGCTGTTTTCGCCCGACATGGTTGCGGTTCTGCGCGAGCTTGCGCTCGCCCTCAGGCAGGCGTCGAGTCGCGCCGATCACCTTGGCAAAGCGCACGCCGTTCTCACAGAAATATTCGGGTATCGCGCGTTTCGGCCGGGTCAGGAGCACATCATCGCGACCATTTTGGCCGGACGCGACTGCGTCGGGGTCATGCCGACAGGCGCAGGCAAATCGCTGACCTACCAGATCCCGGCTCGCCTCCTGGGCGGCACTACCTTGGTGATATCGCCACTCATATCTTTAATGAAGGACCAGGTGGACGCGGTGAACGACGCCGGTCTGCGCGCAACATTCCTGAATTCCAGCCTGGCGCCCGAGGAGAAGCGCGAACGCGTGCAGCGAGTTCTGCGCGGCGAGCTCGAGCTGGTCTACGCCGCGCCCGAGGGCATCGAGGCCTCGCTCGGGCCACTGTTCGGCCACATCAGGCCTCGCCTGGTGGCGGTAGACGAAGCCCATTGTATCAGCCAGTGGGGGCACGACTTCCGCCCTGCCTATCGCAACCTGCAAGGGCTGAAGGCACGCTTCGGCGATCCGCCAGTGCTGGCCCTGACGGCGACCGCGACCGAAGAAGTCACGCGCGACATCGTCCAGCAATTGGCCATGCGCGGGCCCTTGTGCTTCCGGGGCAGCTTCTTTCGCCCCAACCTTCACCTGCACGCCTACCGCAAGGGCGAGGATGGCCCCAGCGTGCGCGAGCGTATCCTGCGCCTGGTGCGCGCACGGCGCGGGCAAAGCGGGATCATCTATTGTTTGTCGCGCAAGTCCACCGAGCAGACCGCCGACTACTTGTGCGAGCACGGCGTCGCTGCCCGCGCCTACCACGCCGGCATGGACGCCGCTCAGCGCACGCGCGTGCAGGACGCCTTTCGCTGTGACGACATCGACGTGGTAGTCGCCACGGTTGCGTTCGGCATGGGCATCGACAAGTCCAACGTTCGCTACGTCATCCACCGCGACATGCCCCGTTCCATCGAAGGCTACTACCAAGAGATCGGTCGCGCTGGCCGCGACGGCGTCGCCAGCGACTGTGTGCTGTTCTACTCGTGGGCGGACGTGATGGGCTACGATCGGTTGTTCGAGTCGAATGACGAATGGCCGAGCGAACAGATCGCCCGCCACCGCGACCGGGTGCGCGCGATGTTCCGCACGGCAGAGGACATGGGTTGCCGTCACCAAGCGCTGGCCGAGTACTTCGGCGAGGCGATCGACCCGTGCAAGACATCGTGTTGCAATTGCGCGGGCTGGGACATCGTCGAGGACAGCCGCCCAATTCCGAAACCCGGCAAGCGCTCGAAGCCGACGACGGTCGGTGCGGTGCCCGCGGCCAAGCTCCCCGAGCGACCGGCCGCAAGCGAGCACGAAGAGGCACTGTTCCTCGAGCTTAAGGCCCTGCGCCGCCGCATTGCCGACGCCCGCAAGATGCCCGCGTACATCGTCTTCAGCGATGCTTCGCTGATTGCGATGGCCGAGCGAGTGCCGAAGACCGTGGCCGAGCTGATGGCGATTCCCGGCGTCGGTCCGCGCAAGCTGGCCGCGTATGGTGACGCGTTCCTGTCGCTGTTACGGCAGTGGTAGGCGGGTTGCCGGAGTGAACAACGACTAGGTTCACTAGGACTCAATCGCTACCAGCGCCGGACCAGATCCGCGTTGAGCGCCGTCGAATACCCACGCCTGGCCAGCGCGAAGGGCGGCTCGACCGCGACGACGCCGAATTCGCCGCTGTCGAGTAGCCGCGTGACGGTGGCGCGTTCCTCGACGATGAAGTCACTCGCCTCGCTGGGGAAGAAGATGTATTGGGCGTCGAAGATGCCCAGGGTCATGTTGTAGGCATCGGGCCGGTTGGAGATGTAGGGCGTAGTGAAGCCCGATGCGGAAACCTTCGCCCGTGGCGGCAAATGCTTCACCAGCCTCTCGGCGGCCTGGTGGCGGCGCCGGCCGTCGCTGTCGACACCGAACTCGTACTTGATGGGGCCGCCCCAGGAATTGGTCTTTTGAAAAATTGCGCCGAACTGATAGCTCGTCGGCAGCGCCATCGCGACCATGGCAATCAAGGCAGCGCGCCGACGCACGGTCGCGAGTCCCGGAATGCCGCCCTGCAGGTCGCGTCTGCCCATCCATTCCAGTCCCAGCGCGACCCCGGGGAAGAAGAATGCGATCCAGTGCGCGCTGTATTGGAAATTGATGCTGATAAGCGGCCCGTACTGGGTCGAAAGAATGGTGAAGAAGAACCCGGGAATGCACAGGATCAGCCAGATTGGCCGACGGAAGGGAATGAACGCCAGCGGCATCAGGATCTGAAGCAGGTAGATGAGCTTCGAATTCTCCGCCATCGTCCACATGGTGTATCCCGGATTGGCGAGGACGGTCTGCACCACGGCGCCGAAGCTCTTGGCGTGGGGCGGAAGCAGGTCCTTGTAGATGTCGGTGAAGCTTTCGCCGCCGCCCACCCGGGGCATGGCGACGAACTTCAAGGTAAAGCACCAGGCTGCACCGATGATGGCGAGGGCAAGCCCGACCTTGCGCCGCCGCCCGGTCACCAGGAAATAGGCGCCCAGCACCGCCACCCACGACGAGACGTCCTCGCGACAGCTTAGGGTCAAAAGCACGAACACCGCCGCCCAGCGGTCGCGCCTGACCTCGAGGAAATACCAGGCCCACCACAGCAGGAACGGACCGAGCGGCAAGAAATGGAACTCGAACAGGTTCTCGCCGTGAAGCGCGGGATAGAGCAGATAGCTGAGAGCAAGAATGCAGGCCGGCCAGCGATCGATGTGCCTGCGCGCCACCAGGTAAAGTGGAATTGCGGCCGTGCCCAGGAACACAGCCTGAATGATCAGCAGCGTGCCGCCGTTTTGCTTGATGGCGTAAAACGGCAAGAGCGCATAGGCGAAGAACTCGGCGTGGTTGCCGAAATGCGAACGGCCTGGCCCCACCCACGGCGGCGTCTTGAAGAACGACCCGCCGTGCAGCATGTTCCACAAGAGGCTGTCGTAGATGCCGAGGTCGTAGCCGGAACGCAGGGAATAGTAGAAGCAGTAGGTGTAGTAGCCGAAGTAGCAGGCGTAAGCCAGCGCGCCCAGCGCCACCAGCACGAATGGCAGCGCACGGATGAACCTCGGCGCGGCCAAGAGAGCGTTGTCGCGCGCGAGCAGGAAAGGCCGCCACAGGCGGTCTTCCCACGAAAACGGCCCAGACCGCAGGGACGCGGTGACCGCCATCCACACGCACCAGCCGAAGACCAGCACCATGGCCAAAAACGGCAGGTCGCGTCCGCGCCAGATCTCCACCCGAAACAGGATCGGAACGAAACCGGCCAGACACAGTGGCGCTAGCCGTCGTGTGAAGTGAAGCAACCGAGCCGCCACGCCGCGCTCGGAGAGATTGGTCAAGAGATACACGACGCCCGCAAATATCGCCGCCCCGCACCCGCCCATCATGATCCCCAGCACGCGATGCCGTACCTCCACCGGAAGACGGTTCTCGTCGAAGTAACTGCGCGACCCGAGCGGCGTCAACGTCACCGCGAGCGCGAACCCGAGCGAAAGGCCAGCAGCGCCAAGCAAGGCCAGTGCCCGCAGGGACGTGGACAGTCGCGCTCGATAGTCGCTTGTGTAATTGGCCTTCATGGTCAATTTCCGATGCGGGCGAGCACACCCTTGTTCATGTCGGTTGGGTGTCCGCGCTTGGCGAGCACGTATTGACCGCGCTCGGCAACCACACCGAAGGTGCCCGTGGGCAGAACCTCCATCACCTTGTTTCGTTCGTCGCCGCCCAACGGAAGGCTGAAGAGCAGATAGTCCGCGTCGGCGATACCCAGGCGCAGGGTGTAGGCAAAGGCGCGGTTGGATACCTGGGGAACGATGTTTTCCGACGAGACAATTTTGGCCTTGCGCGGGACCATGGCCAGAAGCTCGCGCAGGGTTCGGCGGCGCTCCCAATCCTCGGAATTGGTGCCGAAGTGATAGATGCCGAACCCACCGCGCGTAGCATTGTGTTGAATCAGCCCGCCCAGTTGGTACGACGTCACCAGCATGGCCAAGGTGATCGCGGCGATCCATGCGCGTTTCCAGGCGCTTCCCACCAGCCCGCGCTTGCTCGCCTCTCGGCCCAGCCAGGCGAGGTTGGCGATGAGCGCGACGAACAGGTACGCCGTCCAGTGCGCCGTGTATTGGAATGAAATCTGGTAAAGCGGCCGATAGCCCGTCGAGAGCAACGTGAAGAGGAAGCCGGGCACGCAACAGAGCAGACCAATCGGACGCCGCAGCGGAAAGAAGGCCAGCGGCAGGAAGATTTCGAGAAGATAGATCAGCTTGTCCTTTTCAAGCAGCACGCCCAAGGTGAAAACTGGGTTGCCGAGCACGGTCTTCATCACCCCGGAAAAGCCGCGCGTCCCTTCGCCAACCAGACCGGCGTACTGGTGAATGAACGCCTCCTGACCGCCGCGCTGGAGCGGCATGATCACGAGCTTCATGGCCACGAAGTAGATGACGCCGGCCGCCGCCAGGTAAACCCCGGCGCGCGCCCGCCGGTTGGTGATGACGAGGAAGCTCCCCAGGACCATCATGCCGAACGAGACATCCTCGCGCACGGACAGGCTCAAGATGGCGAAGATTACCGTCGCGACCGTGCGTCTGGTCAGCACGAAGTACAGGGTGAACCAAAGGAAGAACGGCGCCAGCGGCGGGTAGTGAAAGTCGTACAGGTTCGATCCGTGCAGCGGCGGATAGAAGACGTACAGGACCCCGACCAGGCACGACAGCCACGGTCCAAGGTACTGGCGCGCGACCAGGTACAAGGGAATCGCCGCCGTACCGATCAGCACCGACTGGAGAATCAGGATGGTTTCGGCGCTTTGGTGAATCCCGTAGATGGGCGCGATCACGTAGCTCAGGTAGGCGGCGTGCTCCCCGAGCAGATTGCCGGTCGGGCCACCGTATGGCGTGGTACGGAAGAGCGCGCCGCTGTGGAGCGCGTTCCAGATCACGTTCTCTTCCAGACCCAAATCGAGGCTGCTCGAGAGCACGTTCCGGTGGTGCACCACCGTGTAGTACGAGAAATAGACCGAGTACACCGCGGACGCGAGCACCACCAGTAGAAACGGCGCAAAGCGCGTGCACCAGCGCCGAACCGCCGCACCATCCGCCAGCCACCGCGTGATCGGCGCGGGCCGGGAAAACACCGGCCGAGTGGACAGCGCGACCTCAAGCAACTTCTGCGCGCCAAACACCAGCAGAAGGCCGAGCAGCAGGAAGACCACCTCTCGGTTTCCCTGCCACAGGCGCCAATGCAGCATGATGGGCAGAAGACCGAGCAGCACGGCGGGGGACAGCCGTCGGGCCAGGCGCCAGATAGAGTCTCCCGAAAGCGTTCGACGAACCGCCAAGGCCGCGAAGGTCGCCAGGAGAACGATCACAGCGCCGACGAGGCCCAAGCGAAGGGCGGCGAATCCCGGCGCGCGCTCGGGACCGTTGCCCTCGACAAACTCCGCCAGCACAGGGCCCGCCGCGAGCTCCCAGGCGCAAAGACCGGCGGAAAAACCCGCGCTCGCGAGCACGCCGGTAC
>CAZBIU010000338.1:0-7675 GCA_964491625.1 uncultured Myxococcales bacterium | reverse complement strand
TCTTTCGCGACAACGACGTCGCTTTCTGCTTTCCCGGGCGGATGGACGGTCCACGAGCTTTCGGCAAACGGGAGCAGCAAGGCATCCCCGCGCGTTTCGCCGGTGACCTTCGCGCGGGCCGCCACGCCGACGGTGCCGGCCCCGCGCACATCGCCCGTGATCTGCGCGCCCGCCGCCACGCGCACGGGCCCCATGCTGACCACGCCACCGGCCTTGGAGCCTTTCTCGATCGCCGTCGCACCCTTGCCAAGGTTCGCCACCATGCCCCGCCCTTCCTTGCCAGGATTCACCGCCACGTCGCGCCCAAGCCGGAGCGAACCGTCTGCGAGCAGAGCGACGTCCGGCATGCGCAGTCCCCTCGGGAAACGGAGGGTGATGCGCGTGCCGCCATGGGAAGGAGCGTCCCGAACCTGCGCCCACGCCGGCACTGACGCTAGCAACGCGCCCAACCAGCAAAACCTGACAAGGCGACGCACATTTTCCTTCATCGTTCAGACTCCTCGGGCGAACTTGATTCAAACACCCTCGCGGGACCGGCGCTAATTTCGGCCGCGGTTCACGAATCGCCTCTACCGCACCTCACCATCTACCATGGCCGCAGGCAACGTAGCGACTCTCTCGGTGTGCGGCCGCCTGTGAGTCGTTCTGTAACCTTCGCATTCGTTCATCATCAAATCATTCAAGGTTAAATCAATTAGGTCGAAACGATGGCCACACAACACCAGGGAAGCGAGCAGGAGAAGAGGGCGCTCAACGCCTTCATCACGTTGATGCGCGCGGCGGGCTCGCTCGGCGCGAAGCTGGGCGCGGGCCTCGCCGAGCACGATTTGACGGCAAGTCAGTTCGGAATCCTGGAAACCCTGCTGCACCTGGGTCCGCTTTGTCAAAAGGAGCTGGCGCGAAAGCTCCTGGTTTCGGGCGGCAACGTGACCCTGGTGGTGGACAACCTGGAAAAACGCGCCCTGGTGACCCGGGAACGCAGCACCGCCGATCGACGCTTGGTGACGGTGGCGCTGACCTCGGCCGGTCGCAAGCTCATCACGGCGGCCTTTCCGCGACACATGGCGACCATCGTTGACCAGTTTCAGATTCTCTCGCCCGCCGAGCAGGAGACCCTGCGCCGGCTGTGCCGCATGCTTGGCACGCAAACCCAACCCTCACGGAGATCCCATGACTGACAACAAAACCAATGTCCTGGTCCTGTTCTATTCGACCTACGGTCACATCTACAAAATGGCCGAGGCGGTGGCCGAAGGCGCGCGCGCGGTGGCCGGCGCCAACGTGGTCGTGAAGCGGGTTCCCGAAACCCTGTCCGACGACGTGCTGGAAATTATGGGCGCCAAGGCCGCGCAAGGCGCGTTCGCCCACGTCCCGGTAGCCAGCGTCGACGACCTGGCGAGCGCCGACGTGGTCATCTTCGGGGTGCCCACCCGCTTCGGCAACATGGCGGCGCAGATGCGCACCTTCCTGGATGCCACCGGCCAGCTCTGGGCCACCGGCAAATTGATCGGCAAGGTGGGCAGCGTGTTCACCAGCTCGGCCACGCCCCACGGCGGCCAGGAATCCACCATCCTCAGCTTCCACACGACCCTGCTCCATCAGGGCATGGTCGTGGTGGGCCTGCCCTACAGCTTCACCGGGCAAATGCGCATCGACGAGGTCACGGGCTGTTCGCCCTACGGAGCGAGCACCATCACCGGCGGCAAGGGTGAACGCATGCCGAGCGAAAACGAATTGGCAGGGGCCCGCTTCCAAGGCGAGCACGCCACCAAGATCGGTGCCAAGCTGCGCGCATAGCGGGCGTGCCTGGCAGAAGCCCGGGGCCGGCCCGGTCACCGCATCGTTGGTCGCCGCGGTAGAGAAGCTGTGTTGCAAATTCATTGCAAATACGTTGCAATCGGGAGTCGCAGCCGCCTCTAAAGTCCCGCCCGGTCATGTCCCCAATGCGAGTTTGCTGCCCGACCGCACCTGAGCCACGAGGGCAACCACACGGATCCGGAACGAAAAGAGTCATAGCAACCCTCGTTGGCCTGCTACTCCTGACCGCAGCAGCGCCGCCACCCGCGTCCGCCGCCGGCTGGCCGGACCTTTCGCTGCCCGCGGCTGGCAAGGGTGGCGGCGAGAACGATGCCGCGTTGGTCGTGGGTATCGAGAGCTACGCTGCCCTTCAGGCGGTTCCGGGCGCGGTCCGGAACGCGAAGGACTGGGCCAACTATTTCGCCCAGACCCGCAACCTGCCCTTCGGCAGCTACAAGGTGCTGCTGAACGATCAAGCGACTCTGGACGACATCAAGCAAGCCGCCGAGGACGTGGCCGCGAAAGTGAAACCAGGCGGGACCCTCTGGTTCGTGTTCATAGGACATGGCGCGCCCGCGAAGAATGGGGACGATGGCTTGCTGATCGGCTGGGATGCCAAGCAAACCGCCGCCAGCCTGTATGTACGCAGCCTGCCGCAAAAGAGCCTGGCCGAGATTCTGGGCAAGGGCACCCAAGCCCGAACCGTCATGGTGGTGGACGCGTGCTTTAGCGGCAAGAGGCCGGATGGTGGGCCGCTGGTGGCTGGGCTCCAGCCAATCCTGCTGGCCCAGATGGCGCCTGCCCTCGGCAACGCGGTGCTGCTGCTTGCGGCCGGGACGGACCAGTTCGCGGGGCCCCTGCCCGGTCAGGCCCGTCCTGCCTTCAGCTACCTGGTCCTCGGCGGCTTGCGCGGATGGGCTGATGAGAACGCCGACGGCATCGTCACCGGCGCAGAGGTGGCCAAGTTCACCCAGAGTGTGCTGTGGTCCCTGGTCAAGGATCGCATACAGACCCCCGAGGTGGTCGGCGATGGCAGCCTGGCACTGGCGACCGGTGCGCGCGAAGCGAGGCCGGATCTCAGCGCCATCGCGCTGGCGATCGCGCAACCCGCTGGCCCGGAAGCCACGCCTTCTCCCACAGTTCATCAGGCCGGGGGCGGCAATGCTTCGACCGTCGGTGAGGTGGCTCTGGATTTCAGTCCGAAGCCAAGCAGCGAAGGACCCGCCGCGGTGACAGAATCCAGCAGTCGCTGGTGGCTGTGGACCGGCGTTGGCGCCGTGGTTGTCGGCGGAATCGTGACCGCGGTCGCGCTATCGACCCGAAGCTCAGGGCGGGATGGTACCTGTTCGCCGGGACTCAATGGCTGCGTTGTGGTGGGGAACTGAGAGTCATGGGACGGCCAATCCTGTTCGTTCTTGCTGGGCTGACGACACTTGGTGCCTGTCAAAGCAAGCAGCGGACTCAGCTCGTCGTCGAGGTGGGCAGCAACCTGGCAATATCGAGCGAGCTCGACAAGGTAGAGTTGGCCATTACCGCAAACGGGAAGACCCAGCACACGCCTTACTCCTTGGTCAGCGACTACAAGCTGCCGCTCCTTGTCGGGGTCGTCGAAGGGGGTGGCACAAACAGCGTGGAGATCGTCACCACCGGCTACCTGAATGGTGTCCCCATTGTCAATGAAACTGCAGATCTCAGCTTCATCGAGGACAAGTCGATGCTGCTCAAGCTGTTTCTTGCGGCCGAGTGTCGTGGTGATCCCTGCACCGACCCAGCTACGACCTGCACCACTGGAGGCATTTGCCGGAGCAAAGCCTTCACGTCCGCCGACCTTACCCCGTTCGACGGAAACACGCCGGCCGAGCGGGCAGATGCCGCTCCATCAGCAGACGCGGTCCCTCTCGGCTATCCGGACAGTCGCCTCGTTGTGACGGACGCTGGGCAGGACCTTGCTATGGGCTCGGGAGGTGGCCTGGGCGCCCCGGATTCCCGCGCGGACAGGCCGCTCGACCTCGGCAGCGGAGGAGTCTCCGGCAATGCGGGAAACTCAGGCAATGATGGTCCTTCCGGAGCTGGCGGTATCGAGGACACGAGCAGCGGCCTCGACGCCTCAGGCACTGACGGAAGTCCTTCGACTGGCGGAGTCTCGGGCACCGGCGGGCGTACAGGGAGTGGCCCCGACGCATCAGTGAACCGGCCCGAAATTTCCGGAGGCAACAGTGGTCCCGACGCCTCGGGCGCTGACGGAAGTCCCGCGACCGACGGAGCCTCTGGCCGCGGCGGAAGCACGGGGAGCGGCGGAAGCACGAGTGGCGGTCTCGATGCCTCAGGCGCTGGCGGGAGTCCTTCGACTGGCGGAGCCTCTGGCGCTGGCGGGGGTACGGGCAGCGGGGGCGCGCCCGACAGCGGGGGCGCATCCGGAGCTCTGGATATCTGCACCGGACTGACAGCGGCAGAGTGTGATCTGGCGATTCGCAATTCGCCGTCTGAGAGTGACGAGGTAGCTCAGGACGTTTCTTCGACCAACCCGCCGAGCTACCTCGTCTGTAGCGCACCTTAGCCAGAATCCTACTGGAGCCGGCCATGATCCAATCCTTCATTCCAAGCACGGTGCACAGTCGAACAACCTGCACCCGGGTCCGGCCAATGCAAAGCGATCGATCTTCGGTGAAGAAGCTGACGAAGCTCCTGGCCGCCGTAGCGTTTTGTGCCGCCGGGCTCTGGCCGATCGCCGTGGCCGCGCAAACCACGTCGGTAGCCTGCAGCGATACCAGCGTGCTTCCCAACCCAATCTATCTGGCTGGCAGCAGCGCCTTCGAGCCGATCCTGTCCCAGCTTGCGTTGCGGATCGCGGCCAACCACGGCATCACGGTGGTTTACTCTCCCATAAGTAGTTGCAGTGCGGTGAATGACATCGCCGACAATACCCAAGTCCTGACTGGCACAGCACACTACTATATTCAGGATTCACGTTCTTCGAATGCGATAACCAAATCATGCACCCTCGCGAGTAACACCAAGCCTCTCATTGGGGTCTCCGATGTCGGCTATGACACGTGCACGGCGGCTTCATTGCCGGCGACCATTGGAGACTGGCACGGCCACGTACAGGCCTTCGTCATCGTCGTGCCCGAGGCAAACGTGACGACAACCGCGATCTCCGCCGAGCAGGCGGCCGCAATCTGGGGTTGCGGCGCAAAGGGGAATCAGGTTCCCTTCATCGATGAGACCGCGATTCAACAGCGCAGCCCCACCTCCGGGGCGCAAGTCATCATCGCGAGAAACACCGGAGTGCCCGAGAGCGCCTTCAAGGGGAAGTCGAATGCTTCGGCGACTAGCCTCGTGACGTCGTTGCTTGCGGTGGCTGATCCACAGACGGCGATTGGCTTCATAGGGGCAGACGCCTACGCCACCTTGCGAAGCTCGCTCAACGCGGTGGCATTTCGAACGTTCGGGCAAGCCAAAGCATACTACGCCGACTCCGACTCAGTTTCCGTGAACAAAAGGAGCGTCCGCAACGGACACTACGGGCTTCAGGGCCCGATGCACTTCATGACCGCATTGATTGGGGGCCAACCGACCGCGACGGCGAAACAGATGATCGATTGGTTGACGGGCACCCAACCCATAGACCCGAGCGACGTGAACAATACCGCCTACATCACCACCGTTGCTTCGTTGGGCGACGTCCCTCAGTGCGCCATGAAGGTGCAGCTCGACAAGGACGGCGGTAGGTTCTCGTCCTTCGTGCCCGCGACCTCGTGCAATTGCTTCTTCGAGAAGGCGGTCACGCAGGCCTCTTCCGCACCGGCGGCCTGCACTGCATGTACTTCGGACGCCAACTGCAACGGTGGCAAGCGCTGTCAGACCGGATACTGCGAATAGCGCCTGACCTGAGACCGCGCACTGGCCCGGATGTCCCTGGCCCTCGTCCCGTGCATTCCCTCCCGTCTCAGGAAGTCCCCAGGTTTAGCCCAAAGCCTCAGATCTCTCGGGCCTCGCCTTCGACATCGCCCTCTGGCCTCTCCGCCGGCCAGCCGATCATGCTTAGAAACAGGTCGAGCACAAAGAGCGCGATTGCGAGATCGTTGAAGAGAGTGGCGCGGGGCGAGTCCGGCCAAAGCTGGTTGGCGGCCCAGAACAGAAACGCCATGGCGAGCAGGATGGCCTTCAGCAGATCCTTGTGCCCAGGACGAAGGATTACCTGATGCACGAGGTAGGCGAAGGCAATAAGCGCAAGCGCAAGGACGCCCAGCATATCGTGGACGCGCGCGCGAAACAGCGAAGGAACCACATCCCAAGCCATAAGGGCCGCGGCGGATGCGAGTGCAAGAACCCCGAGCGCCCTGGGAAGCAACCCGCGCGATGGATCGGTTGAGGTGAGCATGGGTCAATACTAGCGCGGCAGAATCGTCTCACAGCTTTTCGGCTAGCTTCGCGACGTCGAAGGTCTCCTGTAAGTCGAAAAACGCGCCATCGTTCGGGGAGCCCGACCGGTCGTTGGCAATGAAGGCGCCCGCTCCCAGAGTGGTCGTGTTCGTGACGTTGAGAATAGCGCCGACGTAGGTATCGCTGATCTCGCTCACTCCCCCAAGGTAGTCGATCATGAAGCCTAGACGTCCGGCGATCAGCGGGCTCTCGTACGCCGCCATCAGTGCACTCCGTGTGTTATGAAAGGGAAACGTCCCGTTGAACTGTTTTCTATTGCCGGCGGTGAAGCCATACCCCAGCGTCAGGCGGCCGTAGGAGGTGGCCTCGGGTGATGCCCGCAGCGTCTTGGTCGCTGCGATGAACGTGAAATCCATGCTGTCATGGGAGGGCGCGAGCTCCATCAGTCCGACGGCGACGCTCGGGGTGTAGACGCCCTCGGTGACCGCCCCGAGCTTCAGGTTCAGCACGGGCTTCACGATGGCGCCAGTCGACGTATCGAAGGGCGTGATGATGTCGACCCCAACCTCAAGCCCTCCGAACGAAACGCCCGACTCGCCATACTTCCACTGCGGCAGCAGTCCGCCCTCGATACCGAACCACGATGAGCCCGGCGTGACTCGGGGCGAGAAGTTGATCGCGCCGTAGGCGAGAAGCCCGACCGTACCCAAAGGCTTGGCCTCCCCGTTCGGACTGAACACGATGGACGATGGATACGCGAACGCGGTCGCGGGAAGAAACGGGAGGAGCAAAAAACCGACGAGTGTTCGCAATCGCGCGCTCACGGCAAGCCCCTGGTGCCCACAGCCTGGCGGACCTGTTCCACGGCGGTAAGGTAGGCTGCGAGGGCTTGACGGTAGCCGATCTCGGTCGCCCGGTAGCTACGTTCGGCGTCGAGGAAATCGAACAGGCTGGAGGCTCCGCGCTTGTACGCGTATTCGCTGATGTCGCGACTCTTGCGCGACACATCGAGGTAGCCGGAACGATAGTACTGAGCGATGCGATCGTTGCGCTGGAGGCCCTCGTACGCGTCGCGCACGTCGGTCTTCACCTGGCTGCGCACCTCCGACTCCTGGAGCTCCGCTTGGGTCACCGCCACACGGGTACGGGCGATCTCGCCCTGGTTATAGTTGAACACGGCAAGCGGAATGCTGATCCCGATCGACGCTGTGTTCGCCGTCTTGTCGCCGCCGAGCGGCGCTCGATTGTAGCCCGCGGACACCGTGAGATCTTGCACCCCGTTCGACTTTGCCAGGGCAAGCTGGCTCTTGGCAGCGGTGACCGACTGCACGGCGGCCCGCAGATCCGGACGGTTCTGCTCCGCTATCGTCAGGAGCCCCTCAAATGTTGCAGAGAGCGGCAGGTAGTCGAACCCGCCTGCAACGTCATAGTCAGGGGGAACGGGCTCGTAGCCGAGAAGCTGGCGTAGATCGGACAGCCCTTGGGCTCTGTC
>CAZBIU010000337.1:0-7679 GCA_964491625.1 uncultured Myxococcales bacterium | reverse complement strand
GAGTGTCACCTTGCCAAGGTGAACGTCGAGGGTTCAAGTCCCTTCGCCCGCTCAACAGAACCCCTGGAAATTCCGGGGGTTTTTCTTTTGTGGAACCGCAGGACCGCCAGATGTGCCGGTTTCGGAAGGGCATGTGCCGGTCGATGTGCCGGTCTTGGCCCCTCACCGGATCGTCGCTCTCGAGATCCGCACGTCCTCGCTCAGGAATAGCCCTGATCCTGGCCGTGGGATCCGACATCAGCCGGTACTGCGCCACCGCGTCGGCCATCAGCACCTTCAGAATCCGAAGGTACCGGAACGCTTCGCTACATGGTGTTCTTCGTCATCGTGGTCGGGACGCGCCCGGTAGAAATCGCTAGCATCGCCGCCAATCCGGACGGGAGATGGATGCAGCAGATGGCGCGCAACCTGACGGACTCGGTGGACGGCTTTCTTCGAACCGCGACCTACCTGATCCACGACCGGGATCCGCTGTTCACGGAGGCGTTCGAGGCAATTCTGCGACAGCGAGGGGTGACATGCGTGCGGATTCCGGCGCGGAGCCCGAACTGCAACCCGCATGCGGAGCGGTTTGTCGAAGCCATCAAATACGAGTGCTTGAATCACCTCTTCCTTTTCGGCGAGCGACATCTCCGCTACGTCATAGAGGAATTCATGGCCTACTCCCATGGTGAACGGTTTCATCAGGGGTTGGGTGGACAGTTGATCGACAGGAAGGCCGGATCGACGTGCGATAATGGGGCGCGTGGCAAGGTCGTCTGCCGGTCTCGGCTGGGCGGCATGTTGAATTTCTACTGTCGTCAGGCCGCATGACCGCCAGCGATGGTTTAGCGGACATCACGGGGTTCCGCTCCAGGCGTACACCGTCGGTCCCTCGTACGTGTGGAAGTGGCCGTCAACGATCAGCGGCGTGGTAAGGACACACCGGCGAAGTAGATGTTGCCGCCGAGCTCGCGGGTCGCGGTGGCCGCCTGCGTTCCGCGCCACAAGAGTGCGCCCGTGGCCGTGTCGAGAGAGCCACGACGGTTCCTGCGGTGGAGCCCTCGCCACCCGAGATTGTAGCGTTCGCCCGGACATTGGGATTATCCTCGGTCCATGCGGACCTTGGTCGGCATTGCGCGCGTCGTGCTTCTCGCTGGCGGGGCAGGAATCGCCGGAGACGGCTGCGGAAGATCCGCCGGTGCTTCGGGCAGAGAAGCCGGAGCGCCGCCCGATGTCGCGATTTCGTCGGGCGGAGTGGTCGGCACGGACGTGGTGGTAGGCTCGGGCGGCCTGGTCGGAGCTGGCGGCTTGGCCACGCTGGGCGGCCACGATGGCCCTGTTGCAGGGCACGCGACCGGCACTACTCCGGCCAGCACGGGCGCTGGCGGCTCGGCTGGGTCGGATGGCGCCGGCGGGGAAGTTGGTGGCACGGCCGAGTCTCTCGGCCTGGACGCTGCTGTGCCCGATGCGCCTGGCAACGGCGGCGGGCTCGGAGCTGGGGGCACGGTCGGCCTTGGCGGCACGACCGGCGCTGATGTTGCGACCGGCGTTGACGGTACGCTCGGCGCTGGCGGTACGACCGCAACGGGCGGGACGGGTGGCACGCTCTCCGCTTGCCCCACGGGGCCCGCGCTGAGCAACGGCACCTCGCACTGCGATGGGAATGCTTCGGGCACCTACGGCAGCTACCAATGGCTGTTCTGGGAGAACGGCAGTGGAGGATGCCTCATCACCTACGACCGTGGCGATGCCGCGTTCAGCGCCACATGGAACAACTCCGGGGACCTCCTGGCCCGTGTCGGCTGGACATGGAACGAGGGCAAGGCCTACGACCAGCTCGGGACGATTACTGCGCAATTTGCGGAGACAAGAACCGGCACAGACGGCGGCTACTCCTACGTAGGGGTCCGCGGGATTTCGCAAAGCCCATGTGTCGAATGGTACATTGTCGAAGACTCGTTCAATACCATGCCAATCAATCCGGGCGCTGTTTCCAGTGTGGGCACAGCCACAATTGATGGGGGTGACTACATCATATACGCGAGCGTCATGACCGGAACCGGGCCCTCATTGTGCTCCGGCATTTCGAACTGGACGGAGCTTTACAGTGTCCGAAAGACGGCCCGCCAATGCGGGCAAATATCGATTACCGATCACTTCAATGCGTGGAGAAAGGTGGGCCTGGCGCTTGGGGCAATTACGGAAATCATGCTTGGCACGGAAGCGTTGGGCGGCAGTGGAAGGGTCGATTTCACATCGGCAAGCATGATCATGGCCCAATGAGCCGGGAGCCTGCGCATGACGCCCTAACCAGGGCCAATGACCCTCGGACCGTATGAGAGGCTGACCGCGATGGATCGCGAACAGGAAATCAAAGTCTTCATTTCGAGCTTTCTGGCGTGGGCCGATAGTTTGCGCAGATGAGAGGTTCCCGTGGCCGCGCCAGGCGGCCGGGATGCCAAACGCCCTAACCGTCACCAAGTTGTGACGGCGCGGTCAACCGGGCGGATCCAGGAAGAACTCCGAACATTCATCTACTACCGGAGGTCTTCATGAAAACCACCGTTCTCCTTTCGAACCTGCTCCTCCTCCCCTTTGCGCTCGTCTGCGGATGCACGGAAAGCGCGCCGCCCGAGACGCCACAGCCCGCAGCCAAAGCTTTGCTTGAACAAGATCCAGGATCGCGCGCTTCCGAGGAGATGCACGAACGCCTCGATCACATCTTCTATATCATGATGGAAAACCACGGCACGAATCAGATCATCGGCAACACCGCCGATGCACCGGCCATCAACAGATTGGCCAGCCAATACGGCCTGGCGACCAACTACTTTGGCGTGACCCACCCCAGCCTGCCCAATTACCTGGCGGCGGTTTCGGGCGACTTTCAGGGCATTTGGGACGACTGCAAAGCGGGCGCTGACGTCACCTGCGCTCCCGAGGAATTCGTCCCCGATTCGGGCGACGCCACTTCCACTGTTCTGCTGACAGCGGCTGAGATCGCCAGCAGCAGCGCCAAACCGCACCTCTTCGACGGAGCGAACCTGGTGGACCAGCTCGAAGCGAAACGGCTGACATGGAAGGCGTACATGCAGTCCATCCCGAGCGTCGGCTCGACGGTGGAATACGCGCCGGTCGACGTGGTCGCGGGCGTTTCCACGCCGCGCAAGCTGTACGCGCAGAAGCACGATCCCTTCATGTACTTTTCCGACATCCGCAACAACCCACATAGGATGCAACGGATCGTCCCGTTCGACGGCTTCGCCCGCGACCTCGCCAGGGACGAGGTCCCGAACTTCGTGTGGATCAGTCCCGATCAATGCCACGACATGCACGGCGTCTCCGCGGACAACGCCGCCGCGGTTGGGATTCCGGATTGCGCCTCGCCCGATTCCGGGCTGGATCACAAGGTCATCGCGCTCGGTGATGCCTTCGTGAAGACGACGGTCGACGCCATCATGCACTCGCGCGCGTGGCGCGAGAATTCGGCCATCGTCATCGCCTTCGACGAGAACGACTACACCGGTACGCAAGGTTGCTGTTCGGCCCCGCTCGGTGTGGGCGGCGATGTTCTTGGCGGCGGCCACGCGCCCGCGCTGGTCATTACTTCGCGCAAGGCGCGCCACCAGAGCGTGGATACGGCCTTCAACCACTACTCGTTGCTCGGCACGATCCAACGGCTGTGGGGGCTCGACTGCCTGGGCGCCACCTGCGGGTTCGACGACACACAGTTGATGCTGGGGCTCTTCGATCCCGACGATGCCAGCCCCGTACGGCGCGCGCAGGACGTCCTGGCACTGAGCCGCGTGCGCTACGACGGCAACACCTTCGGCAACACGCAAGACTATCCTTTCATCTTCAGCGATCCGACGGTAACTGGCATCCAGGGCAGCATCTTCGTCGACGTCGTTCCCGCCAGCCCGGACGCCTCGCCTCTGCGCACGCTCTCGTTGACCGGCATCACGACCAGCTTCAGCTCCAAATCGGAAGGCGCGCTGATGCTTTCGCAAGATCGGCGTTTTCTGACTTATATGGGCTATGCCGGCCCGGTCGGCGCGGGCGGGGTTTCCAATTCATACGACACCGCTGCGAACCTGGCGGGCAACACCAACCCGCTCTTCGATCGCGAGGTCGCGCTCATCGCCGCCGATGGGTCGGTGTCGCTGACCGTCGAATCCAATGCCTATAGCGGGGACAATCCGCGCGCGGTCGTCTCGGCCGATGGGACGCAGTTCTACATGGCCGGCAACTCCGATTCGACCATTGCCAAGGACGGCACCGGACCTGGAACCACCATTGGCGCTCGCTACGGCACGCCCGGATCCCCAGTTTCCATCGAGCTTGGGGTCTACTTTGCCACCGACCGACCCGATGAGTCGGCCAAGCAGCACGTCAAGGACAGCAATTTCCGAGCCGTCGGCATCTTTGGCGGCAACTTGTATGTCGCCAAGGGAAGCGGTGGCAACGGCGACGACGGCGTCTTCCAAGTGCGGAACGGCACGGGCAATGGCCTGCCCCTCGGTACCGGCAACACCATCGTGCCGTTGTTCAGCGCGCCGGCGACCGATCCGGTCAGCGGAGCACCGTCGCCCTACACGCCGTTCGGCTTCTGGTTCGCCAATGCGACCACGCTGTATGTCGCGGACGAGGGCTATGCCAACGTGGATGCAAGCGGCAGCCTCATTCCCGATGCCTTGGCCGGCCTTGAAAAGTGGAGTTTGGTGGGTGGAACCTGGCAGCTCGACTACACGCTCACCGCCGGGCTCGATCTCTACCAACCGAAGATCGTCCCCGACTATTCGGTTGCGACGTACGCGACGGGCCTGCGCAACATGACCGGCAAAGTGAACGACGATGGCACGGTGACCATCTACGCAGTCACATCCCAGTTCAGCTCCATGTCCGGCGGTGAGCCGGATCCGACCAGGCTGGTCACCATCCGCGATCGGCTCTCGGCCATGTCCGCACCGGCAGTCGATGCCGACGATGACCTGGAGATTTTCAGCACCTTGCAGACCTCGAAAGTGGGAGAGGTCATCCGCGGCGTCGCGTTCGTACCCCTGCTGTGAACGCAGACATTTTGAACTTCTTGTTCGCAACATCGTCGCCGAGGAAATCACTGAAGAAAGTGCTGTGTCGGTAGGCTGGGTTGCTGGCCGAGACGGCGCTCGCAGGATGTGGCGCGGTTGGCGGCCAGACGCGCTGCCCGAGCCTGGCTCTTCGCCACCGCCACCTCCTCAGGGCTTTGCCCAGCAATTCCGAGTTAACGCGATGACCGCATACGATGGTCGCAGGAAATGTTGAGCAGGCGCCAATTGTTGGGCAAAGCCCCTCAGAGGTGACTACCTTGCCGCCAGCGGATGGCGGGTCACTTTCTGGCTGCGAGCCAGTGCTCACTGAAAAAGTTGTTGAACCTCGGCGCCAGCACGAGGACCTCCTTGAACCCTGCTCGTGTCATCTCCTCCAGCAGCCTCCCGCGCGACATTCCAATCTCGTGAGTGCCGGACAGTTTGCCAACCCGATAGCTCTTCAATGTGTGGAAGAGGTTGGGCTCATTCGCCAGTATCAGCCAACCGTTGGGCGACAAGCAGCGATAGGAAGCCTGGATAGCCTTGCGCCAATCGAATGCGTGATGGAGCGCTTCGAACACGAACACGCCATCGAACCTCGGAAGGCCCGCGACGGTGGCATCGACGGACTCCATGGCGCCCAAGCAGAAGCACAGTTCGTTGCCCAAGCCGCGCAGCCGGAAGGCTGCCGCTCTCGTCTCCGCAACGGCAAGCTCGCTCGTTCCAATCGTCGTTCCCGTGATCGAATACCCTGCCAGCGCCAGGAACTCGGCGGTCCACCCGCCGCCACATCCAAGCTCGAGGAGTCGGGCTCCGGGTTTGAGGTCAAGGCGATCCAGCGTCCGCAAGAGCCTCCAGAAATCGCTCGAGTATCGGTGGAAGCTCGCCGCGTCCCAGAAAGGCTTGCGCGTGTCGCCTTCCTGGACCTGGGCAACCGTGGCGCCGGCCAATGACTGGCTGAGGTCGATTTCCGCCTGGTGCGCCTTGCTCTGATCCTCGAACGTCGGGGGAAACGTGTCCAGGGAATAGTCCCGCAGAACCATGTACCCGCCCACCAGAATCTTGTCCACTTTCGACAGCGGGAGATAGAATTTCTGAACGTTGAGATCGTGAAGACGCCGCGCTCGGGTCAGCAGGGGCGAGGCGGCCACGAGGCCGGCGACTCTCTTCAGCAATCGCGTTTTGTTGAGCATTGGCGGGGCTCTCCTACCGCAGCGGGGCGAGTCCGGCGAGGAGCCGATGATTCTAACCAGGACGGCGGGGCATTGATACTCGATTGTCTGTCTCCACCCCTTGATCACCCCCGCAGCTTCACCAGCTCGGCTTCGAGCTCGGGCGGTGGTCGGCGACGAAGTGGAGCCACTTCGTACTCCGCGAAAACCCGATGCCGCGCGCGAAACGGGCAGACGAGCAATGGTGACTTCGCCGACCAGGGCGATGCCGATGGCCCCGGTTGCGCTCTGGCCGGAATGGATCAAGACGCTTCGGCACGTCGCGCGGACTTGTCCGCCCAGCAGGCGCGCCCATCATGCGCGGCTTAGCTGGGTCGTCTACGCCGCCAGGCGGTAGTCGTGCTGTACTCCGCCAAGCACGGGCAGCGCGATCAGCTCGCCGCTCCTTCGTGGCGGTGTGATCATCTCCAGGTACGGCTCCGGTATCGCAGGATGACGGGGCTATCCCGCAGGGTGGTAGAACGGCGTTTTGCCAGCGGCGTGATCGGTCGTGTCCACGATTTCGACGACCTCCGGCGCGATCCGGCGCACCATCACCTCCACACCTTGTCGCAAAGTCACCTGCGAGGAAGCACACCCCTGGCATCCCCCGCTCATGGCGATGGAAAGCTTTCCGGCCTGATAGTCGACGAGCGAGATCATTCCACCGTGTCCGGCGATGCCTCGGTTGAGCTCTTCGTCGAGAAGCTTCTGGATGGCGGAACGGACCTCGGCGTCGGAGCGACCCCACGGTATCGGATGGGAAGCGGCCTCGAGGATCGCGGGCACGCCCGTGAGCATCTGCATGCGAATTTTCGCACCGATGGCGCCTTTCAGTTGGGCCCATGCGATTTCTGGCGCCTTCCCCACGGTGACGACATTCTCGGCGATGAGTACGTGGGCAACGCCCGCCAGGCCGAACAGGAGCTCCGGCAGTGGCGAACCGGCGGCGCGTTCGGGTCGGTCGAAGAAGTACGGCCCCCCTTTGTGAACAGTTTGGCTGACCGTGAATTTGCAGGTGTCGGGGTCGGCCAGCAGGATTTCTGCTCGAATCGTAATCAGGGGTACCGGGTGGGCGTCAGACATCTTCCGCAGCCTCGCCGGTGCCACGTTCGGCCTGCTCACGCAGGGTCTCGAAGGCGTAAATCCCCGTGCTATGACCGTCGTTCCACTTGATGGTGATTCCGTAGCTGCCTACGCTCGTGAGCGTGACCGGGGCGACGTCGGGCCTTACCTTACTTGGATCCAAAAGCGCCCTGCCGCTCATCTCCTCCACGCAAAGGGCGCACGGGCAGGCGAGGCGGAGATCTCTGACGTCGAAGTGACCTTGCTGTCCGTCCTCCCATAGTACGGACAAGGTTCTCGGGTTGCTGCGGCGAAGGCCCACCGCCGTTGTCCGGGAGCCCGACTTGACAAT
>CAZBIU010000336.1:0-7680 GCA_964491625.1 uncultured Myxococcales bacterium | reverse complement strand
GCGATGCGTCGCCATCGCCGGTGAACATCAGCTTACCGCCTGGGATGGTGTGTCCAAAGATCGTGAGCTTCGCGGTGATGGCCATCTGCTGGTCGCGCTTGCCCGGCTCCGGCGGCTTGATTTCCTTCTTGAAGGTCTCGATGCGCATGGACACCTGGTAGCCCTGCATGCCCTGCTTCCGGATCTCGGCAATCTGGGCATCCTCGCTCTCGGCCGTACCGACGTCGCTGGTAAGCTCTGGGCGGCTCGCCACCTCGGCCTTGAGCAGCTCGGTGGCAAGCGGAATTAGCTTTTTGTCTTCGGACTGTATGTTGGAAATCTTGAAGTAATACTTTGATTTTTCGCCCGTCCCTTCGGCACGCGCAAGCGGCGCAAGCAGCAGGATGGACAGCACGACGACTGCGGAGGTTCGCATAGTGAACATCAGTGTCTCCTTGTCGGTGGTCATTGGGGGTTCGGGATCCGGTCAGGCTGCATTCCAGCACGGATGTCCCGCCATGGAAAGCCTGGACCCGCCAATCGTCCGCCGGGTCCATGTTCGTCTAGGTGCAAAGTAGACAAGGCGCCCTTTTTTGCTTAGCGTCCTGCCATGGTGAACCTGTCGCTGACCGAGAAGGGTGGATCCACCAACGAACTGAGTTTCGACAAGGATGAAGTCACTGTCGGCCGGGTTCGCGGGAACGACATTGTCCTGCCCAAGGGCAACGTATCGAAGCATCACTGCAGGCTGCTGATCCAGGGCGACGAGGTGATCGTCGAAGACCTGCACAGCACCAACGGCACCTACGTCAATGGGCGCAAAATCGCCGAACCGACCACGGTAACCACAACCGACAAAATCTTCGTTGGCGACTTCATCATCAGGCTGAACATGCTGTCGGCCTCGATGGAGTCGATGCGCCCCGGTCATCTGCCTGGCCCGCCCGAGGCCGGCTCGCTCAGCTCTGCGATTCCCCGACGGCCGCCGCCGCCACCGCCCGCGGCCCGTTCCACCGCGGCCATGGATATTCCACTCGGTGCGCCTGGCAAAGCCTTGGGCGGGGCGCACGCGCCCCTGCCGGTCCCGCCACCACCTCCGCCCCCTGCTGCAAGACGCGAAAGTGCGGTGATTCCCGCCCTGTCGGATCCCTTCCCGCCTCCATCTGGCCCTTCGGACATCGACCTCGATGACGAAGACGACGGGCTCGGAACGCCCCGCCCGCACATCGCGGTTCCCCCGCTCCGGCCCGCCGTGCAGCCCGCAGGCTCGTTGATTGACGTTGAGACGCCGCACGGTGATGGCGACGACGAATCTGGCGAGCCTTCGGACGACCTGGCCCCGCCGCCGCCGACGGGCGACTATGCCGGCGAAGACGACCAGGCCGCCGAGGCGTCCGCCCGTGCCGCGGATTTGTTTCCACCGGTCGCGACAGAGAAGCCCTCCCCGGCGCGCCGCTCTGTGCCTGAGCATGCTCCCGAGCCGGCCAAGGCCCACGAGATGCCGAAGGGCAAGTCCCCGCCGCAACCCGCGGCCAAGGCCGTCTCACGTGCGCTGGATCGCGACGTGCCGGATTGGCTTGCCCGGCTCATCGAGGGCGAGGGCGTTTCGGCGGCGTTCTTCAGCGGCACAGCGGAAGTGCTTCGCAACGGCCGCCGCGAATCCGTGTCGGTCGCGTCCTCGGATCTGGCCACCCTCAATGCTGTGGTACGCAAGCTTGCAGGCAAGGGATCGCCCAGGCCGGCCCCGGACGCGCCGGTCGTCAACACGACCTTGCCCGACGGCATGCACATCTCCGCCATCTTCCCGCCGGTCGCAGACCGCCTGTGCGTTGCGGTCCGCAAGCCGATTGCCAGCGGCAAGACCATCGACGATTTGGTTTCCGAGAAGGTGATCTCGGCCGAAATGCAACAGGTGCTGGAGGCGTGCGTGGGCACTCGGCAGAACATCCTGGTGTCCGGCGATCGCGGCGCTTGTGACAGCCTGCTGCGCGCCATTCTGTGGTCGGTGGATCGGGTTGCGCGCGTGGTGCTGCTGTCCGACTCGATCACCCCGCCCGCCAGCGCAACCGCCTGGATCAAGCTCCAGACCGAATCGAAGGCCCCCGATCTCGTGGCAGCGGCAGTGGCCATGCAACCCGAATACCTCGTGGTCGACGCCAACCACCTGGTGCATTCGAGCGACGTCCTCGCCGAGTGCAGCTTGGGACTTGAGGGTGTTATCCTGTCGATGGTTGCCCGTTCCACCAACGAGGCGCTTCATCGCGTCCAGCTCCTGGGTGCGCCCAGCGGAACCTCGGGTACGAGCAACGGCGATCTCGTACTCAGCAGCGTGGATGTGGTGGTCCAGGCGTCCGTGCTTGCCGACGGCTCGCTCAAGGTGGTCGAAATTGCCGAGCCGAAGGCGAGTCTGGACGGTCAGGTGACGTCGCACGCCCTCCTGACATGGATTCCGGACGAAGACAGCGCCGGCAGCTTCACCGTCACCGGTGCCCGTTCGGCGCTTGCGTCGAAGCTATCCTCGGCCGGCAGCGCCGTCCCCGCCGAGATTCTTACGCCGTAGCCCAGTTTGCCAGGGCGACCTTCGGCAAACACGCCCTGGGAATTTTTTCCCAGTAGACAGTCGACCGCGCGCACCACATTCTATGCGCCGAAGGGATTCTAGCCCGCATGGCACGCATCCTTATCGTCGAGGACGAAAAAGACATTTGCCAAGTGCTCGCCTACAACCTTGCGCAGGAAGGTTACGACGTCGTCGTGGCCAACACCGGCCAAGAGGCGCTGAGCGCAACCCTAGAAAAACCGCCGGAGCTTGTTCTACTTGACCTAATGCTCCCAGACATCTCGGGTCTCGACGTTTGCCGCACCATGAAGAGCGACCCAACTAGGCGGGATATCCCGGTCATCATGCTGACCGCGCGCAGCGAAGAAATCGACCGCGTGGTCGGCTTCGAGCTCGGCGCGGACGACTACGTGGTCAAGCCCTTCAGCGTGCGTGAGCTTTCCCTGCGCATCAAGGCCGTGCTCCGCCGATCAAGCCCCACTGATCCGGCTTCGAGCGGTGAGGAGCTTGTGTTCGGCCGATTGCGCGTCGACCGAAATGCGCACCGCGCATGGGTTGACGGTGAGGAGATCGCGCTGACCCCGCTCGAAATGAAGCTCCTCTGGACGCTCTATGAACGGCGGGGCCGGGTGCAAACGCGCGGCACGCTGCTTGATGAGGTGTGGGCGGCCAGCCCGGAAAACAACACGCGAACCGTCGACACGCACATCAAGCGGCTGCGGGAGAAGCTGGGACCTGCTGGAGCCTATGTGGAAACCGTGCGCGGGATCGGCTACCGTTTCTCGGACACCGAAGCCGAATCCTAGCCGTCAAGGCATGCCATGCGACTGGGCGCCCGCGGAAAACTGTTTCTCGTTTCCTTCCTGCTGCTGGTCCTATCCGTGGCAGCGTCCGAGATCTACCTCCTGCCCGCGGTTGATCGCGATCTCACCAACCGGATCGAGCAGGATCTTCACGTCCGACTGGCGCTGGTGGCAGAACGCGCCGCCACCTACGCGACGTCGGACAGCACCGCGACAGACTGGGATGACCTTGCCGACAAGCTCGGTCGCGTGGCCGAAGCTCGCGTGACCTTCATCGGATCGGATGGCGTCGTGCTTGGCGATTCCGAAGTCGCGCGGCAGGAACTGTCCAAACTGGAGAATCACCGCCAGCGCCCGGAAGTCGCCTCGGCCTTCTCTGGCAGCGCGTCTGACAGCATTCGTTTCTCGGCGACTATCCAAAGACGCATGCTGTACGCGGCTCGCGTCGTGCCAGGCCATACCGATATCGTGGCGAGGCTGAGCCTGCCCTTGGCAGGTGTGGACGACGCCAAGTCGCGCGTGCGATCGCTCGTGTTTGGCGGAGCAATGATCGGACTCCTGGTCGCCTTGGTGTTTTCCGTCGCCGCCGCCGATCTGATGTCGCGCAGGTTGCGAAACCTGACCACGGTTGCGAGGCGTATGGCGAAAGGCGAGCTCGACGCCCGCAACCGCCTGGAGTCGACCGACGAGATCGGCGAGCTTGGCCGAACCCTGGATCACTTGGCCGACAACCTCTCGCGATCCTTGGGCGAGCTGCGCGGCGATCGCGACCTGCTCGGGCGCATTCTGGAATCGATGCGTGAAGGGGTGCTGGTCATGGACGTAGAGCACCGGATTCTTCTGGCCAACCCCTGCCTGCGCGAAATGCTCCTGCTCGATTCCGACGTGGTCGGTCGGTCCACCATCGAGGTCGTGCGCAACGCCGAGCTGCAGACCATCGTGGACAAGGCACTGGCGTCCGGCGACCCGGTGGCGGGCGAAATCGAAATCGGCGGGCTCAAGCCAAGGCGGCTCTTGGTTCACGCGGCCCGCCTCACCGGCGAGCCTCGCGCCCTGCTGCTGGTCCTCTTCGACGTCACCGAAATGCGCCGACTCGAGACCATCCGGCGCGACTTCGTCGCCAACGTGTCCCACGAGCTGCGCACGCCGGTCGCATCGATCCGATCGGCCGCGGAAACCCTGCGCATGGCGATGGGACACGACCCCAAGGCGGCCGAGCAATTCCTCGACATCATCGAGCGCAACGGCCAAAGGCTAGGCGAGCTGATTGCCGATCTGCTCGACCTGTCGCGATTGGAGGCCCGCGAATTCCGGCTGAATCTCGAACCGCTGGATATCGCCGAGCTTGCCCAGAAGACCATTGCTTCCTTCGCCGAACGTTCCGCGACGCGAAGGTTCCAGATCCGGGTGACCGTCGCCGAGACCTGTCCGAAGCCCGCTGGCGACCGAATCGCGGTCGATCGCGTCCTCACCAACCTGATCGACAACGCCCTCAAATACTGCCCCGACGGTACCAACGTCGAGATCGTGGCGACATCCGCAGGCGACAACGTGCGGATAGCCGTCTCGGACAACGGGCCAGGCATCGAGGCGCGACACCTACCGCGCCTGTTCGAGCGGTTCTACCGCGTGGATCCCGGGCGCAGTCGAGACATGGGTGGCACCGGCCTCGGCCTTTCCATCGTCAAGCACCTGGTCGAGGCGATGCATGGGCAGATTAGCGTCGATAGCGGGTCCGGCCGCGGGGCAACCTTCGCGCTCACCCTGCCCGTGGCTTAACCTCACGGCCAACCGCCGCGAGGAAGTTTCGCCATCGTCACAAGACTGTCACGCGCCTTTCTTACTCTCGCTTCCATGACAAAGCACACATCAACACTGGTAGGACTTATTGCACTGACCTCGTCTCTGGCGATTCCCTCGGTGGCAACCGCGGGCAGCATCACCATCAAGGGCTCCGACACCATGGTTCTTCTCGGTCAGCGCTGGGCCGAAGACTACATGGCCAAGCACAGCGGCACCACGATTCAGGTCACCGGCGGCGGCTCCGGCACCGGCATCAGCGCGCTCATCAACGGAACCACCGACATCTGCCAGGCCTCGCGTGAAATGAAGGCGGAGGAGAAGAACAGCCTGAAGGAAAAGTACAAGACCACCGGTCAGGAGATCCCCGTCGCGCGGGACGGTCTCTCGGTGTACGTGAACGCAACCAATCCAGTCAAGCAACTCAACATGGACGAGCTGCGGCTCATTTTCACCGGCAAGATCACAAACTGGAAGGAAGTGGGCGGCAAGGACGCAAAGATCATCGTGTACTCGCGCGAGAACAGCTCGGGGACCTACGTCTTCTTCAAGGAGCACGTGCTGAAGAATGCAGACTACACGCCGCGGGCGCAGAGCATGCCCGGCACCGCGGCCGTCGTGAACGCGGTCGCCAAGGACAAGAACGCCATCGGCTATGGCGGCGCCGCCTATGCCAAGGGCATCCATGTCCTCCTGGTCAAGAAGGACGACAGCAGCCCAGCCGTCACCCCGGATCTTGCGCACGTGCAGGACGGCAGCTACCCGCTTTCGCGACCGCTGTTCTTCTACCTGCGCGACAAGCCGGCTGGCGAGATCAAGGCCCTCGTCGACTGGGTTCTGTCGAAGGAAGGTCAGGAGATCGTGACCAAGGTCGGCTACTTTCCGGTCAAGTAGCGGAAGCATCGGCAACCAATGGGGCCGGGTACATCACCTATCCCCATTGGATTATCGTCCGAGGTGCGACGTACAGCTAGGTCCCGGACCACCACTCGGGCGAACCGAAGCCCGGGCGAGTGACCCAGCGATCGTAGTGGCGAACCGATGGTTCGTCACCCTCCTCGAAGTCCGAGTCTTCGTCGGCTTCGTCGTCGTCGTCGTAGACCGCCGGTGGCCCAACCAGCGCTTTCGACACCCTCACAGACTGCTCATCCCGCGCAAATGGATTGCTCATCGGTTTCCTCCTATGGCCTCACCTTCATCCCAATCAACCTAGGTGATCAAACCCCTGGGCTGCGACACGATTCGGAAACAGTCCCTAAGCAAACACTGGCCGTACTAGGACTGAAAAGAACTTGAACTTTGTCACACGAACGTCACAGGCGCGAGGTGGAAGTGCCATCTTTTATTGCCACTCTTCCGTCTGTATGAATGGCAACGAAGTGGAGCGGGAGGGATCTAACCTGACGAACTTGCCGCTGCCGCCAGATGACCCGTCGGCGCGTGTCTTACGTGGCGCGCCGGCCCCGGTCTTGACCTCTCACACGGCTCCCAATGCCAGACCGCGCCGGCCTCGCTTGGTCTTGAAGCGGCCATCCATCGGCGAGCGGGTGACCGAGCTTGTCATTCATGGGCTGGCCTTTTCGGCGGTGGCAGCGATGATTCTCATTCTGGTCTTCATCGCCAAGGAGGCCTGGCCGATCCTCACCAGCTCGGCGATTCACAAAGAGGTCACCCTGGCCAAGATGTGGTTTGCCCAGCAATGGCCGGGCTACGATGCGCCCGAACACGTGTGGCAGCCCGTGTCCGAGGTACCGAAATATGGAGCGTGGCCCTTGGTAGTCGGTACCATCAAGGTCACGTTCATTTCGATGATCGTTGCCGTCCCGCTGGCGGTGGGTGCTGCTGTCTTCATCTCTCAGTACGCGAGCCGGCGCGTCCGCGAGGTTGCCAAGCCCGCGATTGAGTTTCTCGCCGGTATCCCCTCGGTCGTGCTCGGATTCTTCGCGCTCATCGTCATGGCCTCTTGGCTGCAGTCCATCTTCGACTTCGATTCTCGCCTCAATTCGATCGTCGCGGGCATTGCGCTTTCCTTCGCGGTCATTCCCGTGATCTTCACGGTCTGCGAAGAAGCCCTGGGCGCTGTGCCGCGCAGCTACGTCGAGGCGTCGGTGGCGCTCGGGGCCGCACGCTGGCAGACCATCTCCAAGGTGGTATTGCCGGCGGCTGCACCTGGAGTCGCCGCGGGCATTGCCCTGGGTTTGGGCCGCGCCTTCGGAGAAACCATGATCGTCCTCATGGCCTCTGGAAACGCCGCCATCCTCTCAGCCAACCCCGCCGAATCGGTCCGCACCCTCTCTGCCACCATCGCCGCGGAGTTGGCGGAAGTCGTGTTTGGCGGGCCCCACTACACGGTGTTGTTCACGCTTGCCGTATTGCTCTTTGTGGTGACCTTCGGCATCAACTTCATCGGCGACCAGACCATCAGTCGTATGAAACGCCGCATGGGGGTTTCACAATGAAGCGGCCAACCTTGCAGGCGTCTCGGCGGCCCCGGACCGGTGACGCCATTCTCTGGCTTGCGACCGGGCTTGCCACGCT
>CAZBIU010000335.1:0-7695 GCA_964491625.1 uncultured Myxococcales bacterium | reverse complement strand
GGTCGGCAGGTACACGAGCTTGCCGTAGCGGCCGTCTTTGCCGGCCGGCCCGGTGCGTCCTGCCATCACGTTGGTGTCCACGTAGACCGGGTACACTGGGTCGGTCACCGCGACGATGTTGTCGATGTCGAAGATTTCTTGAATGTTGGCGGTGTCGCACTTGGATCCGTCCGAGACAAAGACCTCGTCGGGATCTACCTCGGCGCCCTGGCTGCGGAAGTGGGCGGCGATGGCTTCCAGCAAGAAACCGTAGCCCTGCTCGGGGCCGTAGCCCTGGAAGGTTTCCTTGCGTCCCATCTCGTCGGCCGCGGCCTTCATCGCCTCCACGACGGGCGGCGGCAGTGGCAGAACCACGTCGCCGATGCCGAGGCGGATGATGCGGGCAGCCGGATTCGCCGCCGCAAACGCCCGCACCCGCTTGCCGATTTCCGGGAACAAATAGCCGGCTTGAAGTTTCTGGTAGTTGGTATTGATGGTTGCCATCGACCCAACCATAGCGCTTTCTTTGCCGACGATAAACGGTCAGACTGCTTGAAAATCATGTCTCATCACCTCAAGGTCCTGCTTCCCCTCGTCTTGCTTTTTGTTCACGGCCCGGGTGCCGCGGCCCAGCCGTCTTCCCCCTCAGGCAACAAAGACCCTCGCTTGGTGGTGCTCAAGGCGCTGAAGGAAGAGCTCGACCGCTCGAAGCAGAAGCTGCGTTTGCCGGGCGAAGACGGGCCGTACTTTTTGCGCTACCTCGTGCGCGACTACGACGACTATGATCTCAGCGCGCGTTTCGGCGCTCTGGTCGAGGACAACTACCAGCACGTGCGGCAGGGCGCGGTCGAGGTTCGCGCGGGCAGCTACCAGTTCGACAACACCGCCGACGACTCGACGGAAAAGACCTTCGACCTCGACGACTTCGACCACTACCAGCCGCCCGTCTACGTGCCGGTGGACAACGACATCGACGGGCTGCGCGCGACGATGTGGCTGCAGACCGACGTGCGCTACAAGCAGGCGCTGGCGACGTTGCACAAGAAGCGTGGCGCGCGCGTGACCAAGATGGTCGAAGACGAGAAGATGCCGAGCTTTTCACGCGAGAAGCCTTCGCACGCGGTGGACGCACCGATTGAGCTACGCATGGATCGGGCGAAGTGGGACGACCGGCTGAGGCGGATTTCGGCGCTGTTCAAGAAGTATCCCGAAATCTTCGACGCGCAGGTCAAGCTGTCGGCGGACCACCAGACGCGTTTCATCGTCACCAGCGAAGGCACCGAGCTGGTGAACGAACGCCTCATCTATTCGCTCCAGCTCACCGCTTCAGCGCGAGCCAAAGACGGACTGCTCATCAACCACTTCAAAGCCTTCTACGGCGCGCGGGAGTCCGACTTGCCCGACGACCGAGAGCTGGAACGCACGGCGAGCCAACTGGCCGACGAAGTCAAGCGCCTGCGCGAGGCGCCCATGATGGACCCGTTCAACGGGCCTGCCATCCTGTTGCCCGAGGCCGCGGGCGTGTTCTTCCACGAGGCGCTCGGGCACCGGCTGGAAGGCGAGCGTCAGAACGACAACAAAGAAGGCGCCACCTTCAAAGGGCAGATCGGCAAGCCGGTGTTGCCCGCCTTCATCAGCGTGCTCGACGATCCCACCCTGGCCAAGGTGGGCGACGTTTCGCTCAACGGCCGCTATGCCTTCGACGACGAGGGCGTGGCCGCGCGGCCAGTGACCCTGGTCGACCACGGCATTTTGAAGAACTACCTGAAAAGCCGCACGCCCGTGAAGGGGTCGCTTGAATCGAACGGCCACGGCCGCGCCGAGGGCACCCTGGATCCCATCGGCCGCATGGCCAGCACCATCGTGAAATCGGACAAGGTGGTTCCCTACGCGCAGCTCAAGCAGATGCTGCTGGAAGAGATCCGCAAGCAAAAGAAGGCCTTCGGCCTCATCATCGCCGACATCAGCGGCGGCCAGACCAACACCACAACCTACGACTTCCAGGCCTTCAAGGGCATGCCCCGCATCGTGTATCGGGTCGACGGCAAGACCGGCGAGGAGACGCTCGTGCGCGGGGTCGAGTTCGTCGGCACGCCCATCGGTTCGCTCAACCGTATCGTGGCCGCCGACGACAAGGTGGCGGTGTTCAACGGCTACTGTGGAGCCGAGTCGGGCTACATCCCGGTTTCCACCGTGGCGCCGGCCCTGCTCATCAGCGAGATCGAGCTGCAGCGCACCCGCCGCGCCCTGGAACGCCCGCCCATCCTGCCCGCGCCCTGGCGGTAGCGCGGCCCAATCCGTGCTACGTTCCGCCCCATGCCCCGCGACCCCAAGATTACGCCCATCACGCGCCACGAGCCACGCACCTTCTACGCCACGCGAACCACACGCACGAAGTCATCCGAGGTCTGGGATCTGTGGGCGGTGGAGGACGGCCGCCGGGTCGGCTTTCTCTCGGTGGTGGACGACGGGAACGTGGTGTACGCCCTGGCCACGGTAAAACGAGGCACCTCGCACGAGGAGATCGCGGACATGGTGGACGGCTTCTTCCCCCCCTCGTCCACCGACGCCACCATGCGTGAAGTCGTGATCTCCGATTACGACCAAGACCCTGCGGTGGTCGAATCCGACTTCGCGGCCGAGGCGTAACTTTCCTGCCCCGCCGCGGCCAAGGACGGCTATCCTGCTGTCAATGTCTTCGGCTGGAAACCCTGCGCTGGGCCCTTTTCGGGGCCTCACACCTTACGACGAGAGCAGCGCGGCACTCTTCTACGGCCGCGATGAAGAGACGTCTGCCCTCTACCAACTCATCACAAGAACCGGCGTGCGAGTCTCCGCTCTGTGTGGCGAATCGGGGGTTGGCAAGACCTCGGTCGTGCGCGCGGGGCTGTTCCCGCTCTTGGCCAAGCACGACGTTGCGGCGGTGTACCTCGGCAGCTACGCCAACTTCGACCAGGAATTGTGGCAGGCGCTGGGCAAGGTCCGCGCCGAACCGCCCACGCCGGGCGAAGGCGCATCCGACTACCTTATCAGCGTAGCGCGATCGTCGCCCACCGGGACGCTTTTCGTGCTTGACCATCTGGAGGAAGTTTTGGGCGACGCCCCAGGCGTGGACGCAGCCTCCTCCCTGGAGGCCCTGACCTCGTTCCTCAAGGTCGCCAGCGCCGGCGCCGGTAGTCGCCTGCGCGTTCTGCTGGTGATCGACTCGGCCCTGTTTCACCGGCTGGATCGCTTGCAAGAGCTAGCAGGAATCTCGCCCGCGGCGGGAGGCTGGATGGAACTCGGGCGCCTACGCGAAAAGCAGGTCGCCGAAATACTCGAACAGACCGCGCTCAACACGGGAACCTTCTTCGAGGCGGATCTGTCTTCGGTGATGGCCAAGGATCTGTGCCAGGCCGGGCCCTGCCTCCCTGCCGAACTGCAGATCGTGGCCGGCGCCGCCGTCGACCAGCGGCTGACCACCTTGCGCCGCTACGAACGTGCCGGCGGTGCCCGCATGATTCTCTACAGCCACCTGCAGCGCGCCCTCACCGACGCCGGTGAAAGCGTGGCCATGCGCATTCTGCTCACCTGCGCGGATCGACAGCGCCCTACCCCGGCGGAATTCGCCGAACGAACCGGATTGCCGGCCCATGCGGTGGAAAAGGCAGCGTCTGTGCTGGCAGCGCAGGGAATCCTGCGCGAGTTCACCGGCCAGACCGACGGCCGGTTGACCCTGGCCCATCCTTACCTCGCGCCGCGAGTCCGGGAGCACGCCGCGGTCATGACCGCGCAGGTCCAGCAAGCCCGCCGCATTTTGCGCCGGCGCATCTTGACCGGCACCTCGCTCAACCTGCTCGAAATTCGCAGGGTTCGCGCCCACGCCGCCGGTCAGCTTTCCGCCGAGGAAGCCACGGCCTTACGGCGAAGCATCCGGCGGATCGTGCTGGTGGCCGGCCTGGCCGTGATCATGCTTGTCGCCATTTTCGCGGGACTGGTGTTCGAGCTGCGCAGCTCGTACACGCTGGCCTTCGAGCCCGCCATGGACTCGCCGTCCAGCCGGGTGGTCGTGCGCCGCGGCCGCAGCAGCCTGTCGTTCCTCAATTTCCTTCCCGCCCATCCGCGTTTCGGCTCGGTGGTTGCCGATACCGGATTCGCGTCCACCAGCGTGGCTGACGAATTGGTCAAGCGCATCGGTGCCGGCCGTGCCTCGGGAACCCTGGACAAGAATCGGAGCACGCCCATCCCGATTTGGCTGCGCACCGTGCTCGACGGGCTGGGGCCGGTACCACGGGGCGTATCGCTGGTCTTGCTCGGCGATCCGGCCGGCATCGTGTCGCTCAAGCAGGCGTTCGTCGATCCCACCACCCGGCGCGAGGCGCTGGAAGTGCTGGCGGTGGTGGGCACCGGCGGTGCAGGCGAAGACGAGATCCTCGCGGCGGCTCTTAACGATCAGTCGGCCGACGTACGCCGCCGCGGCGTCGAGGTCGCGGCCGCCATCGACCGGCGACAGGCGATGAGCACCCACGCAACCATTCTGCGCAGCGCCCTGGCCGATTCGTCATTCGCGGTCCGCAGCGCGGTCCTGCACGAGGCGCAGACCCTCGATGCGGCCACCGCCGCGAGCATCCTGTCCATCGCCCTGGCCGATAAGGATCCCTCGTTCCGCAGGCTGGCCGAAAAGGGCGTGATGGAGCTTTCGCGGCGATCGCCCAAGGCCGCCACCAACGCCGTCCGCCAAGGGCTCTCGTCAAGCGACAGTCAGTCGCGCCGAACCGCGCTGGCCTTGCTCGATCAAATTGCAGCCACGGTTCCCAGCGAGGCCATGTCGGCACTGTCGCAAATCGCCGCCGACGAAAGCGCGCCGGAAGAAGCCCGCATCAGCGCCCTGTCGTTCCTGCGCAGGAACCCCGAGATCCCGGCCTCGCTGCGTCCGGCCCTGGAAAAGGCGGTCGCCCCCGAGGCACCGCCGCGGCTGCGCGCGGCCGCCCTGCCCATCTACGCCCGCCTCATCGACCCGGAAGAGGTCCAGGGCTTGGCGGCGTCGGCGGGCAAGGGGCCACCCAGCTCGCGCGTGACCGCTGCGGCGTTGTGGGGCGTGGTCGCGATCAAGCAGCCGGATGCCGCCCAAAAGCCCCTCAAGTCTTTCATCTACGACCAATCGCCCGAGGTGCGCGCCGAGGCCGCACGCGCCTATGGATACCTCAAGAAGGACGGTCCCGAGCTGGTGCGCAAGGCGATCCTGGACCCCAGCCCCGACGTCGCTCGCGCTGCCATCGAGTCGTCGGTGCGCTTGGCCAGCACGCAGGCGGCGCTGGTCGCGGAAGATCTCGGGCACCTGCTGGTCAAGGTCCGGCCGGCGCTGCGCAAGTTCATCGTCGAGGCCTTGGGCCAGATCGGGCAGACCCGGCCTGGCGCCGCGTTGCCGCCCCTGGCAAAGGCGCTTAAGCAAAACGAGGCCCCGACCCGCACCGCCGCCGCACACGCGTTCTGTGAAATCGCCAAGAAGGCGCCGGTGGCCGCGTCGCCCTACCTGCGCATCGCCTCGCGCGACGACAACCGCGAGGTCCGCACCGAGGCCGCCGCGTGCCTGGGCAGCCTGACCGAGGGCGATCCCAAGGGTGCCGCGCGCATGGCGGTGCAGTTGGCGTCGTCGGAAGAGCCGGCGGTGCGCGCCGCGGTGGCGACCTCATTGGGCGCGCTGGCTGGGGAGGCACGCGATATCGTCATCGGGCCGCTCTTGGGGCTGCTTGAGGATCCAGAGCGGTCGGTGCGCGCGGCCGCTGCCGAGGCACTGATCGCGGTCGGAAAGGCGCGCGTGCCCTTTGGCAGGCTCGGCCCGGATCTGGAAAAGAAGCTGTCGGCCTACTTCGGGCAAGGCGACCTGGATGAGCGCCAGACCGCCTTGCGCGTGGCTGGACGACTGGGCGTGCCGGCGATCCTGCGCCAGGCTGCGCGCGATTCCGATGAGAGCATGCGCCTCGAAGCGATGAAGGCGGCGGCGGCCATGGAGCCTCCCGTGCTCGACATCTTGCAGGCTGGCGCCGAAGACCGCGATGCCTTCGTTCGCTCGGAAGCCGTGCGTGCCCTGTCGACCACGTCGGGCGCCGGCGCGGCCAAGGTGCTGCCGGTGTTCGAAGCCATGTTACGCGCTGGCGATCCTGCCACCCGCCGCGCGGGCGCCATCGCGCTCGGCGAGGTTAGCGGGTCCGCCGAAACTACGACGGCGTTGCTTGCCTCGGTGCTCCGGCAACGAGGCGAATCGGTGCGCAGCGCCGCCGCCGAGGCCGCTGCGCGCATCGCCCAGCGCGACCCGAAGGCGGCCACGCCGCTCTTGGAACGCGCCTTGTCCGATCCCGCGCACGACGTCCGAGCGGCCGCGATTCGAGGCCTCGGCGCGGTCTGGGCGGCTGAGCGATCGCCCGCTGAAATCGCGCACATCCTCGAATCGTCCGAGGCCGACAGCGTACGGCGCATGGTGGCGTTGGAGGGATTGGTCGAGCAGGCCAGTCAAGTGGCCGACGCCAAGAAGGACGGCGGGAAACCGAGCGCAAAGGCCAAGGAGGCCAAAGCGCTTCTGGAAAAGATCGCGCTTGGTGGCCCGCCGCTCGCCAGGCTGGCCGCGCAAGTCGGCCGCGTCTTTCAGGGCGCGCGCCTCGAACAAATGCACGCCTTCCTGGAAAAGCTGTACGGCGGGTAGGCTCGCCGGTTCGGATTCCGCGCCACGCCGGATAGCTGAGCCGTCATCATTACCGTGGACGACCTTGGCCGTAGGAAGGAACCGTCTTCGCTGGCAAGATCACGCAAGCCAACCTTGCACGCGAAAATGGAACGCTTGCGGGCTCTGGCCTTCCAGCTCGCAAAACAATCCCAGCACGGCTTCGGCGGGCAGAACAAAGCACGAATCGCCGAGGAAGAGCGCGACCTCGACGTTGTGCGGATGCTCCGGGTCTTGCTTCTTGCGTTCAAGGAACCGCACCAGCGACGGAACGATGCGTTCGACCAGCGATCGATGCGGCGCTTCGGCCGGCAGCACGTCCTCGAAGTGCAGGACCTGCCAGCCGGCGTCGTGCTGATGCTCCAGACGAAAGGCATTGTAGGACTCGCCTGGAATCACGGCCTTGGCCTTGGCCGCCAGAATGTCACGCAGGTCGTCCATGCGGGGTCCAATCCTAGCAGGTCGCAAGCCATCTTCCGCCCGCTGGCGAGAGTGCTAGGATAGCCGGCCATGAAGACCACCCGCATCGTTTTGGCCACGTCGCTGTTCGCTGCAACCCTTGCCGTCCCCGTGCTGGTGCAGCAACGGGCGACCCAGGCCGCGCCGGCACCGGCCGCCGCGCCGGCGGGCAACTGCAAGACCTTCGGCGCCGGCAAGTGCTGCAGCCCGGACGTCACCATGCACCTTGGCAAGGAAGCCGTCTTCTCCGCATGCGGCCAGTCCGAGGCAACCTACCTGGGCGAGGCCGCGTCGAGGGACACCTGCAAATACCACTTCAAGATCGCCGGGGAAAACTCGGAAGACACCTTCGTTCAGGTGTACTCGCCGGTGGCCAAGGAAGTGCTCGACAAGCCCACCGATCCGTTCATGAGCTTCAAGAAGGTCGGCAAGGTATGGGTGACCGACAAGGCAAAATCGCCCAAGGCTGCGGCCCAGGTCGCGTCCAGCACGGGTCTCTATCTGCCGGGCCGCGGATACTTCGTCAGCGTGGCGGCCTCCACCAAGGTCTGCACCAAGCC
>CAZBIU010000334.1:0-7738 GCA_964491625.1 uncultured Myxococcales bacterium | reverse complement strand
CATCAGGATGACCGTGTTCTTGAAGTCGACGGTGCGACCCTGGCCGTCGGTGAGGCGGCCGTCGTCGAGGAGCTGTAACAGAACATTGAACACGTCGCTGTGGGCTTTTTCGATCTCGTCGAACAGCACCACCGAATACGGCCGACGCCGTACCGCCTCGGTCAGCTGTCCGCCCTCGTCGTAGCCGACGTAACCGGGCGGGGCGCCGATCAGGCGCGAGACCGAATGTTTTTCCATGTATTCGGACATGTCGATGCGGATCATGTGGGTCTCGTCGTCGAACAGGAATTCGGCCAGGGCACGCGCCAGCTCGGTTTTTCCCACGCCGGTCGGGCCGAGGAAGATGAACGAGCCGATGGGGCGATTGGGATCCTGTAGGCCCGCGCGGGCCCGGCGGACGGCGTTGGCCACCGCTTCCACGGCGGGGTTCTGCCCCACCACGCGGTGGTGCAGACGTTCCTCCATGTTCCCGAGCCTGGTTTGCTCGCCCTCCAGCATCTTCTCCACAGGAATGCCGGTCCACTTGGACACGACCGCAGCGATGTCTTCTTCGGTGACCTCTTCACGCAAAAACGATCCCGACTTCTGCGCAGCCTTCAGCTCGTCGTTCTTGGCGGCGAGCTGCTTTTCCAGCTCGGGCAGGCGGCCGAAACGCAGCTCGGCGGCGCGGTTGAGATCGCCCTTGCGCTGCGCGAGCTGCGATTCTGTCTTCGCGCCCTCGATGTCGCCCTGAAGTTTCTGGATCTCGACGATGACCCGCTTCTCGCGCTGCCAGACCAGCTTCATGGTGGACGCCCGCTCGCGCGTCTCGGCGATTTCCGCTTCCACCTCGGCCAGCCGCTTGCGCGAGGCCTCGTCCTTTTCCTTGGACAGCGCGGACTGTTCCATCAGTAGCCCGGTCAGCGCGCGTTCGAGCTGATCGATAGGCTCGGGCAGCGATTCGATTTCCATCTTCAGGCGGCTGGCCGCCTCGTCGACCAGGTCGATGGCTTTGTCGGGCAGTTGCCGGCCCGAGATGTAGCGGTGGGAAAGCCGGGTGGCCGCCACCAGCGCGGCGTCGCGAATTCGGATCCCGTGGTGAACCTCGTAGCGCTCCTTCAGGCCGCGCAGAATCGCGATGGTATCGGGAAGCGACGGCTCGCCCACCACCACCGGCTGAAACCTGCGTTCCAGCGCCTTGTCCTTTTCCACGTACTTGCGGTATTCGTCCAATGTGGTCGCGCCGATGCAGCGCAGATCGCCGCGTGCGAGAGCCGGCTTGAGCATGTTGGCCGCATCCACCGCGCCCTCGGCGCCGCCCGCGCCTACCAGCGTGTGCAGCTCGTCGATGAACAGGATGATCTTCCCGTCGGCCGCGGCGATCTCTTTCAAGACCGCCTTCAAGCGATCCTCGAATTCGCCGCGATACTTGGTGCCCGCGATCAGCGCGCCCAGATCAAGCGCCTGGATGCGCTTGTCCTTGAGCGATTCTGGCACGTCGCCCGAGGCGATCCGCTGCGCGATGCCCTCGACGATGGCGGTCTTGCCCACGCCGGGCTCGCCGATCAGGACCGGGTTGTTCTTGGTTCGCCTCGACAGCACCTGCATGGCCCGGCGCACTTCCTCGTCGCGGCCGATCACCGGATCCAGCTTGCCCTTGCGGGCCAGGTCGGTGAGGTCGCGCGTGTACTTGGCCATCGCCTGGTAGCGCTGCTCTGCCTCGGGATCGGTCACGCGCTGGTTGCCGCGTACGTCGGCGAGCGCCTTGAGTAGGTCGTCGCGCCGCACCCCCGCCTCGCGCAAGATAGCGCTGGCGTCGCCCACGTCCTTGGCCAGCATGGCCAGGAACAGGTGCTCGCTTGAAACGTACTCGTCCTTGAACACTTCCGACTGACGAGCCGCCTCGTCGAGCAAGTCCTTGAGCCTGCGACCCACGAAGCCCTCGGCTGCAGCGCCGTGCACCTGGGGCTGCTTGGCCAGCGCCTCGTCGACCTTGCGCGAGATGGCCTCGACGTCGGCGCCGAGCTTGCGCAGAACCGCCACCACCACACCGTCCTCCTGGGTCAGCAGGCACCGCAGCAGGTGCTCCGGTGTCACCTCTTGGTTGGCGCGCTGGTCGGCCAGGTCGCGGGCAGCGGCCAGCGCCTCCTGCGCCTTGATGGTGAGCTTGTCGAGTCGCATAGGTCCCTAGTAAACACGGGGCGCACAACGACAAGGAAACGCTACTTGCTGCGCGGTATTGCGAAGGCGATCGCCGACCGCGCGGCGTAGAGAACCTCGCCGCTTCGCGACGCTCGCGCGCCCTTGCGCAGGTTGACGCGTTTCCCAGCCTGCTAGCCACTGTCTCGCAGGTGGGTGTAAGGATTCGCAGGTTTGGGGCATCAAGCATGCAAGCGGATCCGCACATGAGGCGTCGCATGGCCATAGCAAGCAAGCCCGCCGGTAGCGAAGCACCGGTGGCTGATCCGATTTTCTCGCTCTACGACCAGCATGCGACCCAGGTGAAACGGTGGGCGCGCCGGCTGGCTGGCCCGACCGCCGACTTGGAGGATTTGGTCCACGACATCTTCCTCATTGCGCTAAAGAAGGGATTCCACGGTCGCGGCGAGGCCTCCGTCGAGACCTGGCTGTTCCACATCACCCACCACGTGGTTCGGGGCAAGCGACGGCGACGCCGGCTGCGGGAATTCTTGCTCGGTCGCCACCGGGAAGTCCTGGTGCCGCCGTCGCCCGACAGCCCTCTGCAAGAGATGGAACGCCGGGAAAGACACGCGCGCCTTTACCGAGCCTTGGATTGCCTCCCCGACCGCTATCGCACCACGCTGGTCCTGTACGAGATTGAAGACCTCACCAGCGAACAGGTGGCGGAATTGACCGGGACCACTGTGGGTACTGTCTGGGTGCGCTTGCACCGGGGACGGCAACGGCTGATCGAGCTGCTCGCGCAGGAGGACGTGCCATGAGCGACGTTGATGAACGCCGGCTTTCCCAGTTGTCCCCCGGCGAGGATCCGCATGGTCTGGCGCCGCTCTTCCAGAGTGCGAAATCCGCGCCCGAGGAAGAGCTGCCCCGGCTTTACTGGCGGCTCCGCACCTCGCTCGGCTACCGGAGGACGCGCCCTCGACGGATCCTGCGCGTCGCCTTGACGGCTGGCTTGGTGTTCCTCGCTGGGGGCGCAGTGGGTGCGGTGCTGCGGCCGTATTGGGGCAGCAAGCCTGGCGTGCCGGCTGCAAAGCCTGAGCCGCCAGCCAAAGCCGCATGGCAGACGGCACGAAACAGGGCCATTGCCAGCGCGGCCGACGTGCAACCGGCTCAACCTGAGGTTGTCCCGGACGTTGCAAGCGCGCCGCCTCTGGTCGAGCCCATGGCAAAGCCGCTGGCGCCCCGCCGCGCCTTGCAGCGGGTGGTTTCTCAGACGGAGGCCGTGCCACCTTTGCCCCAAGTCGCGACGGCTCCCCAGCCTCCGTCGCCGGTGGCCATCGAACAGGGCATGCTGGCGCAGAGCCTGACCTTGCTGCGAAAAAAGCGGGATCCACGGGCAGCGCTTGCCCTGCTGGACGAGCATTCCCAGCGCTTTCCCGGCAGCGCGCTTGGACCCGAGACGGCCATGCTTCGCTCGGAGGCGTTGTTGGGCCTGGGACGAAATGGCGAGGCGCTGTCGGTACTGGATCAGCTTTCGTCTGCATCGATGCCGAACCGTAACGACCGCTTGGTCCTGCGGGGCGAGCTGCGTGCGGCTGCTGGACGATGGCAGGAGGCTCGGGTGGACTTCGAGTCAGTGCTTTCCAACCTGGCGTCGGGGACGGCGGAGGCCAAATTCCGCGACCTACGCGAGCGCGCTTTGTGGGGCCGGGCCTCGGCGCGCAGCCACCTGGGCGACGATGCCGGGGCGCGCACCGATCTGGCTTTGTATCTGCGAAGCTTCCCCTCCGGACGATTTGCAGGCCAGGCGGCGATCCTGCTGCAGGGGACGCCTTGAGACGGAACCTTCGCATGTGGCTTGCCGCCCTTCCTGCGGTCATCGCGGCCAGCCCACCTGCCAGGGCGGAAGCCAACCTGCAAGCCGACACGGGAGCCAACCTGATGATCCGCAGCGACGGCGACTGTCCGAGTGGGCCGGCGGTTATTGGCGCGCTGAGGACGATTCGCCCCGACCAAGACTGGGCCGGGCTTTCTGCCGTCATCCAGGTCATGGGCGATCGCGCGCAGGTCACCCTTGGCCAGGACCCGAACAACCGTCGCGAGATTGCGGTTCCCCCTGGCTGCGCGGATCGGGCCAACCGGCTGGCCTTCGTGATCGCGGTTTGGTCAAGCGAGCTGCCCGCGCGGCCCACGGGCGCGCCCAGCCTGTTGGTGGCCGTGCCCGCGCCAGCGCCCGCGCCACCGACCACCACACCGCTGCGCGCATCGACCTTTGTCACCGAGGTTGGGCTCTCCGGCTTCTATTCCATGGTGGCCGGCTGGGCTCCCGGGGTCGAGGTCGAGGTCGGACGCCTTCGCCGCAAAGGGTGGTGGGGCGCCCGGGTGGTGGCTGGCTACCAGTCGACGAAGTCGCTGCGGGTCGATATCGGCGCCAGCTACTATGACCGTGCCTGGTTCGGTGCAGCCTTGGTGCTGCAACGAGAATGGCGGTATCTCTTCCTCGCCAGCGACTGGGGCTTGCTGGGGGCTTTGATCCGGGCGCACGGTGATGGGTACTCGCAGGACCAATCTGCTTCCGGTCTGAACCTCGGATTTGTCGCGGATGCCCGCGGTGGCGTACGACTTGGGCCTGTTCGCATCTGGGCCGACCTGTCGCTGTATCGCTGGGCTCGCAAGGAAACCATCCAGGTGGATCCTCTGGCCGCAGGGGCCGCCACCACCTCCACGCTGCCCGCGTGGGACGCGCACCTGGGGATGGGTGCCAGCATGGTGTTCGACTAGGGGTTCGATCATGACCAAACAACGAAGCCTTGCGACAGTCGTCATGTTTGCGACCCTGGTGCTGCCTGCCTCTTGCGAGCAGACCCTGCGCACGGGCAAGGTGGGCAACACCCGCAATGCACCGAACCCGGATGGGACCTGCTTGGCCGGACTGACCGTCTGCGGGCAGGGCGCCTTTGCCCGGTGTCTGGACGTTCAGAACGACCATGAACACTGCGGGACCTGCGACAATGCCTGCCTTCCGGGCATTGCCTGTGCCGCTGGCACCTGCCAGCAGGTCGCCTGCGCCGGCCCGGTCACAGTGTCCCCACAAACCGTCCCGGGTAGCACACTGGAGGGCTCCCACTACTTTGGCGACGTCAATTGCGACGGCATACAAGATCTCGTTTCCTTGGGGACCGATGATGGGGGCGAAAGCACGTTCCAAGTCGCGCTGGGTGAAGCGGGCGACGGCTTTGCTGCGGCGACGACCTATCCGATTCGGCGGTCACCACCGAATTACATTGTGGCCATCGCGGTTGGGGACTCCAATGGAGACGGCTGTCAGGATTTATACATCCTCGATCAGGACCTATCCTCCACTTCTTCCATGGAGCTTTGGCTGGGCCACGCCGACGGTAAGCTTACGTTGGCCGGGGACACGGGGATTGCTGAGGTGGGGTGCTCGGATGCGGCCATCGCCGATCTGAACGGGGATGGAAGATTGGACCTTGTCGTCAATCTATTCAATACCAATGGACCGACCGTGTTCCTCGCTGACGCCGACGGAGAGCTTCACGTTGGAACCAGCAATCCTGCATGTGTCGGGCAGCTAACCGTGGTGCGGGATTGGAATGGGGACGGCTTTCCCGACCTAGTCAACCTGGAGCAAACCCTTAGCGTGTGCTTGAACAAGGGGAACGGAACCTTCGACGACGGGATGGACTGCGGCGTTGCAACCTCGAATGCGATTTACGTCGGGCAGCCCTATCAGGTGAATGCGGTTGGGGATTTCAACCGCGATGGACACCCGGATTTGGCGAGCGCGCGGAATAACACCGTCGATGTGCTTCTGGGAATGGGAGGGTGCCAATTCCAGCCCATGGTGGAATACCCGCTGAGCGACGTGATCCTGGCGCTCACCAGCGGCGACGTGAACGGAGATGGGTTTCTCGATCTCGTGGCCTTGACGAAAGACGGCACCATCTCCCTCTTGCTGGGCGGGCCGGACGGGGCGTTTCAGGTCCTTCCGCTTTTGGTCGGACGTACCGCGGGTGGCAGCCTCCTGGTGGGCGATGTCACCGGAGACGGCAAGGCGGACATCGTGACTGTAGGTACCACCACCCAAATCCTAGAGAACACCTGTCAATGAGCGTCGAAGGGCACGGACGGCTCGCTGCATTTTCGGCATCGATATGCGCGCATCTGCGGCTTGTCGTCGCTGTTGCGGTGATGGAGTGGCTGGTCCAGGGATGCGGCCGAAGCTCCCTCGTCTCCATGGACGCCGGGGAGCCGCTCGGAACCCCGACCTCCACCACCGCCGGTGGCTCCGACGCTTCCTCTGCCACCTTTCAACCAACCACCGACGGCGGATGTGCCGCGGGATTCACCGCTTGCGGCAGGGGTGCAGCGGCCCGCTGTTACGACCTCAGCCGCTCTGTCGACCAATGCGGACAATGCGGAAACACCTGCGCACCCGGCATCGCGTGCCAGTCGGGGAGGTGTCAGCAGTATGCTTGCAAGGGCGCCCCGACCTTCAAGGTCTTGCCTACGGTCCCCGCGGCGCCGTCGGGCTCCCCCAGCTCTTTCCCCTCTTACTTACCGGTCCTGGGGGACTTCGACGGCGATGGCAACTTGGATTTTGTCGGCCAACCTGATGGTGACGTTCCCATGGGGCTCATGCTGGGCAGGGGCGATGGGACCTTCGAAGCCCGCGCCTTGGCCCCGGCCTTCTCGCGCGCTTGGATGGCGGCGGCGGCAGACTTGAACGGGGACGGAAGGTTGGATCTGGCGACCATCGACACGGAGGCCGAAGCCGCGGTCACCGTGCGTTTGGGCAATGGCGACCCGGCAACGTTGTTCGCACCCGCGACCACCTACCCAACCCCGTCTCCACCAGGCAGCCTGCTCCTGGCGGATTTGGACAACGACGGACATGTGGACATGGTGGTCGCCGAGACACAGCGCCTGACCCTGTGGCGGGGTGGCGCCGACGGGCAATTTGCCGCGCCCGTCGATCTCCCGGTGGGCTTGCCTTCGCCGCCAAGCTTGCCGAGCTCGGTGTCGAGCGCGTACGTCTTCTTCGCGGCGGATTGGAACCAGGATGGCGCGTTGGATCTTGTCTACGGCACATCCACCCTGCGCATGTTGCTCGGGCGCAGCGATGGCACCTTTGACAAAGAGATCGCCTGCGGCCTCGCTTTGGACAACTTCCCATCGCTTGGCTTCAACCTTCTTGCCGACTTCGACCACGACCAGAAGATCGACATGATCGTGGGCACCAAGGTCTTCCAGGGTATGAATGGTTGCAACTTCTCGACCTCGGTTGCGATTCCAATTCCACCCGGGCCGCCGGAGATGATTGTAGATGCTCTCGGGGTAGCCGACCTCAATGGCGACAGCAACCCCGACATCGTCGCCGCGCAGAGCGAGTCGACCACCGAGGAGAAGAGCTATGTCTCGGTATACCTCGGCGACGGCCGCGGCAGATTTGCCCCGCCGCTGAGCTTTCCAAATGGCTTCGGTTTCGGGTACAACTATCTCCTCACCGGTGACCTCAACCACGACACCAAGTTGGACATCGTCGTGACGACGTCGGCCGGCTGGCAGGTGCTGCTAAACACTTGCCACTGAATCG
>CAZBIU010000333.1:0-7748 GCA_964491625.1 uncultured Myxococcales bacterium | reverse complement strand
GAGGTGATGTCGACCTCGCAGATGGCGAAATACGTCGATGGGCATCCCGAGAAGACCCGATTCGCGATCCTCACCGAGTGCGGACTGGTGGTTCGCATGGAGCTGGAACACCCGGAAAAGCAGTTCTACAAACCCTGCCGCTTGTGCGAGCACATGAAGGCCATCGACTTGGAGAACGTCTACCTCACCTTGCGCGACGAGCCGGCCGCGTGCCGCGTGACGGTTCCGGAGTCGGTGCGCGCGGGCGCCGCGCGGGCCATGGCGCGCATGATCGAGCTCGCATCGTAAACCCGGCTACGGGAAGTAGAGGACTTCCTGAGGACCGTAGCTCGCCACCAGGCCGCCGATGTAATTCTTTGCGTAGTCGCGGCGCAGGACCACGGCACGAATCTCGGCCTTGGTGAGGATCTCGCAGTCACCCTCGGAGGCCTGCGCCAGGACACGCGCCAAGGTGTCCTCCGAGATTCGGTCCAGCGCGACAAAGAGCCTGCTTGAAAACCGTTGCGAGCGGTGAAGCGCGGTCCGAGCCTTCTCGTTGCCGTCGGGCTCGATGAAGAACGACATGGTGTTGTCCATGAAGTAAAGACGTGTGCCGTCTTGATTTGCGAGCAGGTTACCGCCGCTGTAGCGATCTGGATTGGCAATCAAGAAGTCGAACACCCATAAGTCGGAAAGCTGCGCCGCCAGGCTGTGCTTTGAGTCGGGAATGGGCTGCCCGTGGGTCAGCCACCGCGTGCTCTCTGCGATGCCCTCGGGCGTGTCGAGCCCGATGTCCTTGATGACGGGGATCCAGAACATCATCACGCCCGCGGTGTTGCCGCGCGGGTCGAAGATGGTCTCGGCGCGAATCCTCGGCAGTATCGGGACCGTGTCGGGATGAAGGTGGGAAAACATCTCGGCCCGGGTCACCATCCTGGGCGTGGCCGGGGCGACCGCGTTGAGGCCGAGCAGGCGGTTGATCCGATACGCCGCCACTTCCTTGCGCGGGACGGTCTGCAGATTGGTCTGCGCTGGCTTGAAAGCGGCGCGCGAGCCATCCGCGAAATCGACCCGGAAGGAAAGCGACGAACCACCTTTGTTGAACTTCATGCGCGCAATGGGCTGACTGCGCATGCGCGCAATGAGCCTGTCGTCCTCGAGGCCCATGAAGCTGCCGGCTGCGCCCTGGTCGACATTCGGATTGGGCAGCGGCTGGTCGCGCCGATCAGCCCAGTCCGAACCGGGACGCGCCGCCGCCGAGGTCGCGATCCGCCCGCCTGATTTTGCAGAGGCAAGGTGCAGCAGCGCGCGCACAACCAGCGTCGCGCCGACCGCGGCCAATGCCAGCACCAGGCATTCCGCAAGAAGGTAGCGCGTAAGCCGCATGGCAAAATTCTATGCCTTGCGGCCGAGCCGACAAGTTCCACGCATCATTCGGTCGCCGCGGTAAGCGCCCGGTCGAGCTGCTCGCGTCCGACCGCGCCGATGAAAACGCGGACTATCTTGCCGTCGCGACCGACGATCACGATGTATGGAATCGACGAGACGCCGTAAGTGCCGCCCGCGTTGCGGTCGTCGATCACCACAGGATACGGGAACTTGTTGTGCGCAACGAACTCGCGCACGTCGTCCACCGTCCCCGCCGGCCCATCGGAGTTGATGCCCACGAACTCGACGCCGCGCGGTTGCCAGTCGCGATAGAGATCGTGAAGGGTCGGCATCAGGGCGAGGCACGGCGGACACCAGGTGGCCCAAAAGTCCAGCAGAACCGGGTGCCCGCGCAGGCTCGACAGCCGAACCTGACCGGGGTGTCCGTCGATGCGCGACAACGCGAAATCCGGCGCCAAGTCCGCTCTCCCCAGCGGACGCAAGACGGCGTAGTTCCGCGCGCTCCAGACCGAGCTCATCGCCAGACCGATCACCGGCAGGGCCAGCACTGCGAGACCTGTGAAAAGCCCGCGGCGCGATGACGACGACGGCAAAGGCGTCGCCCGCCGAAGCACCCGCACCGAAATTGCCACCAGCGCAAGCACCCAAAGCCAGGCAAGAACGCGCACGATCGCGCCCAGCCCCTGGGGCACATAGCCAAACCAGGCGTCGAGGTCGAGCAAGCGAACCGGCGCCCAAGCAAAGAAGTACGGCACGTAGCAGGCGGCGCCCATCTCCAGGCCCAGCGACGGATCGCGGCGCCCCCGCCCGGCGAGAACAACCACCACCAGGGCGGAGACCAACGCCACGAACGCGGCGGTCCGCAGCTCGGATCCGATCACCCCCACGATTTGGGTCAGCGCCGCGGCGACCGACACGCGCGAGAACGAGCGCCCGGCACGGATCAGCTCGGGCAACCGATAGGCGACGCTTGCGATGAGCACCAACGCCAGCGCATCACGAACCGCGCCCGTCTTGCGCTCCGCGACTCTCGCAAGCCCGCGCAACGGATCGGCAAGCAAGAGGCCCAACCGAGCTGGAAACGAGGGCTCGGCAGGCGAGGACCTCAGCTCAGCCTCCACTGGGCTTCTCCCGTGTCTGTATCAGCTTCTTGGCCGCCGTCGATAGCGCGCCGGGGATGTTTCTGGATCGGGACAGGGTTTTGAGGTCGTCGGCGTGCAGGAAGCTGAGCAGGCGAAGCGACGTGGCCAGCGGGCACTTGGGGTTGTTCACCAGGGCATGCTTGACCGCGTAGTCCTTCATATGCTCGCGGCTGTTCGAGATGTATCGAATGACGTCGTCGCACACGGCGCGGCTCGACGCCGCGGCCACCACTTCCATGTCGGTGATCGATGGCGAACGAATCACTGCCATGGCGACCAGGCGATTGGTATCGCGAATCAGAACCTGCCGGCAGTAGGCATTGCCGACGGTGGCCAAGCGGATCTTCTCGAAGATCTTGAGCTCGTCGAACTTGATGACTGCCGTGCGTCCCTTCTTCTTCTCGGCGCCGTCGTCGGAAGCTTCGGGGTTTCCCTGGGTTGTCGTGCCATCCGCGGGCGGGAGCGCGATTCCGTTCGACGCAGCCTCGAATTCCCCCAGCGCCGCCGCCGCGAATACCTCGTCGCTTGCCGATGGCCGGGCGGCATTCGGATCCGCCGTGATCGCGGCGGCCATCTCGTCGAAGCCGGGAATGCCGTCGGGGCGCACATGGTTGCGGGCGCAAAGCTCCAGCGCCCGGCTCACCGACGACATGCGGGCATTCTTGTTGAAGTAGAGAGCCTCGACCAGGGCGGTCGAACGCAACAGCCGTACTTCGTTCTGGAAGATGATCTCCAGCCCCGCCTCGTCGAGGTGCCGGGCAAGATAGACGAAGGTCTCGTCTGCTGTGGCTCGGTTGAAGAGGATCTTCTCGATGGCTTCCCGGCGCGCCGCGGGCAGCCGCTCTGCGAAGAAATGCAGCACCTGCGGGGGCAGGGCCTCGCCCAACGGACCCAACAGGATCCTGTCGGGCAGGCTCGCCGGGGCGGCCTCGGCCGCGGTCTTCACCGTCGGGTCGGGATCGAAAGAAAGCTGAAACGCCGTGATCAGCAACTCCGCCGGGCGCAACGGCGCCATTCCGCGCAAGGCCATCAGCTTGGCAGGCGACGCCCCGGCGACAACGTCAGCGACCGGGCGAGAAAGCACGTGCGGTGCGACGGGTTCGAGTTTCAGTGGTTCCACGGCAAGGTCCTTGGCCTGCAGGCGGATCTCCTCGGCTAGCCTCGGTTCCGCTCGTGTAGGATCTTGAGCCCGCGCAAGGTCAAAAGCTCGTCGTATTCCTCGATGGTCGCTGATTCGCGCGCCACCAGGGCACCAAGCCCACCGGTTGCGACGACCTTGGGCGAATAGGCGACCTCGGCGCGAATTCGGTTCACGAGCGCGTCGATCATGCCGGCGTAGCCGAACACCAGGCCCGACTGGATGCTGGCCACTGTATTGGTGCCAACCACCGCCTTCGGCCGGGCGATCTCGACCCGCGGCAGCTTGGCGGTCGCCCAATAGAGCGCATCGGCCGAGATCAGCAGCCCCGGCGTGATGATGCCGCCGGCGTACTCGCCGCGCGCGGTAACCACGTCCAGGGTCGTCGCGGTGCCGAAGTCGACCACGATGGCGCCTTGGGGCCAGCGCGCGTAGGCGGCCACTGCGTTCACGATGCGATCCGCGCCAAGGTCGCGCGGGTTTTCGTACAGCACTGGCATCCCGGTCTTCATGCCCGGCCCGACCACCAGCGGCGCCAGCTTGAAGTAGCGGGCGAACAGGCGCTCCATGGGCAGCGTCGCCGGTGGAACCACGGAGGAAATGATCGCGGCATCCACCTGATGCATGTCGAGGTTCTCAAGGTCGAAAAGCCCGCGCAGCGTCGCGGCGTGCTCGTCCGCGGTGCGCTCGCTGCGGGTTTCGACCCGCCAGTCAAAGCGCAGCTTGTCGCCGTCGAACAAACCGAAGGCGGTGTGGGTGTTGCCGATGTCGACCACGATGAGCATGAACTCCTGACGATAGTACAGAATCTGCGCCCGCGCGGGCTATCCCGAGGTCGGCGCCGACTTTTCCCCTGCTGCTGCCTCGTGGTATGGGTTGGTCATGAGGTGGGCGTGAACCGCCAAGGTGCTGATTCGGGCAGAGAGCCCGGTCTCAAGGTCGAAGGCGGGCCACCGCCCCCTCGGTCTGCGCCGCCCACGACGGTTACGGTCAGCGGTGCTCCAACCCTTTCCGCCGAGCCGGCGCGCTGGCGCGCCCGCTTCCCAGCCGGTATCGGGATCCTTTTCGGGCTTTCGGTGATGCTTTTCCTCGGGGCCTGGCTGCTCGACGCGCACTTTTTCGGCCGTCGCTCGGCCGCGACAGCGAATCTCGGGGCTTGGCGTTTGCTGGTCGATCTGGACCCCGAAACCCTGCAGAACGCGCTTGGCAGCCTGGCCCAGGTGGTGGTGGCGGTGCTTGGCATCGCCATCACGGTGGTTTCCATCGTGGTGCAACTGGCGGCCACGCGCTACACGCCCCGCATCGCCGAGATGTTCTTCCGCGACAAGAAAAACCTGGCCATTATGGGCTTCTTCGTGGTGGCCTGCATCGACGCGGTCTGGGTCAGCATCGCAGTTACCGGCGGCTTCGTTCCCCGCCTGTCCGTGGCGGTGACCACCGTAGTCGTCACCGCCAGCCTGCTCCTTTTGGTCCCGTACTTCGCCTACGTCTTCGCGTTTCTCGATCCCGAGAAGGTCATCGCCCGAATTGGACAGCAGGTCCTTGATGCGGTGCTGGCGCGGGGCGCGGCCAGGCGCGATCGCGACAGGGTCGACGCACGGCAGGCATCGTGCGTGGCGGGCCTGGAGCACCTTTCCGACATCGCCGTAAACACCGTCGGGCAGAAGGACAAGATCATCGCGACGAACGCCATCGCGGCCATACGCGAGTTCGCGATCAAGTACCTGCGCGAGAAGGGTCAACTGACGCCGGAGTGGTTCGTGGTGGGCCCGCGAGCCCACGGCAATCCCGACTTCATCGCTCTGGCGCCAGATTCGTTGCGCTCGCTGGAGCACCGACGGATTTGGGTGGAATGGAAGGTGCTGCACCAGCTCCGCAGTGTGTTCGCAGAGACCATTGAGCATCTGCCCGAGCTTGGCCACGTGGTGGCGATCGAAACCCGTTACCTCGGTGAAGAGGCGCTCAAGCACGACGACCGAGAGGTCCTGGTCCTGGCCATCCGCTACTTCAATACCTACCTGCGTACTGCCATCGGCCACCAGAACACCCGCACCTGTTACAACGTCTTGCACCAGTACCGGCTGCTAGCCGAGCACATAATGCGCCGAGGTCACGACGACCTGTTGCTGGAGGTCGGCCGCTGCATGGCCTACTACGGCCAGACCGCCCACAAGGCCGGGCTGCGCTTCGTGACGGAGACGGCGGCACACGACTTGGCGGTTCTCTGCGAGCGAGCGTTCTCGCACAAGAACCGCTGCCACGACCAGCTGCTAGGGTGTTTTCTGACAGTCGACAAGGTCAGCGACACCGGCGAAGAAGAGCAAGCGTTGCGCGGGGTTCGTAAGGCGCAGATTCGCCTCGCAACCTTTTATCTGGCGAGCGAGGCCGCGGGCCCGGCCGAGCGCATCGCAAGGGACATGTGCAGGGAGAAAACCGAACGCTTGGCATCCATCCGGGCCGAGCTTTTGGCCGTGACCGACAAGGAGTTCTGGGAGGTCACGGATCGTGGCGTTAACTTCGACTACCTTGATCAGGGTCGCAAAGAAAAGCTCGACGACTTCTTCGCGCGCGTTACGCCTAAGGGGTAAAATTCGGATGGGTGCCAGCCACGCCAGCGGAGATTCATGAGCACGACCACACCGGGCATTGCAGCCGAAGAGAGCTCTGACGAGCTCAACAGCGTAGGCCAGCGGGTCGAATACACCTTCAACCCCGACAGCCCGCGTATCCTGGTCGTGGACGACGAGCGCGTGATTCGCGAGATCCTGTCCGATTTCCTTGGGCTGGAAGGCTACGTCGTACGCACCGTAGAAGACGGCGTGCAGGCCTTGGAGGAGCTGCAAAAGCGCGTCTACAACCTGGTGATCTCGGATCTCAAGATGCCGAAGATGAACGGGCTCGACCTGATCGAGAAGGTCACCGAGCTTGGGATTCCGGTTCTCACCGTCATCATGACCGGCTTCGGCACCGTGGAAACCGCCATCGAGGCGATGAAGCACGGCGCCTACGATTACATCCAAAAGCCCTTCAAGGTCGAAGAGGTCATTCACATCGTGAGGCGTGGCCTCGACCGGCAGCGCCTACAGCACGAGAACCTGCGCCTGAAGGACGCGCTTTCCATCTACAAGATCAGCGAGGCCATCGCGACCTCGCTGTCGGTTGAGAAGGTGCTCGACCTGGTGCTGGACGCCGTGCTGGATGCGGTGGACGCGGACATCGTGAATCTGCTCTTGGAACAGCCCGGCCACGCCCGAGAAGTGTCGGACCCGCCCGGCAGGTTTGTCGAGCACGCGCGCAAGGTGTCGCCGCGCCTGGATGCAAGTGAGGCCGCGCCGGCGCTGAATTTCGGCGAAGTGCTGCCGCTTTTGCAGGACGACAAGCCCCTGCTCGCCCACAGCGCGCGGGCCTTCCGCTTCCTGTCAGGCCCGCCGGAGAAACGCCTGGTCAGCTTCTGCTCCATCCCGCTCAAGCTAAAGGGTCGCATCATCGGCATGCTGAACGCGTACAGCTACACCAAGGGCGCGAAGTTCAGCGAGGGCCAGCGCAAGATGCTCTACGTGCTGGGCAGCCGCGCCGCCGTGTCGATCGAAAACGCGCGCCTGTACGAAAGCCTGGTCGACGCCAACGAGGACTTGGTCAGCGCCAACGTCTCGCTCGAGGAGAACTTCAAGCAGACCATCATCGGCTTCGCGCACGCGCTCGAGGAATCCGATCGGTACACCCGCGGCCATTCTGAGCGCGTCTCCACCTACGCGCGCCTGATCGCCGTCGGTATGCGCCTACCGGGCGAGGAAATCGAGACCGTGGTCAAGGCCGGTCTGCTGCACGACGTGGGCAAGATCGGCATCCGGAACGATCGCCTGAACAAGCCCGGCAAGCTGACCCCCGAAGAGCTGGCCATGTTCCGTTCCCACCCCGCCAAGGGCCGCCGCATTCTGGAACCCATCCCGTTCATGCGCGACCTGGTTCCTGGCTGCTACTGTCACCACGAAGCCTGGGACGGCTCGGGTTATCCCCAGGGCCTGACCACCGACCGCATTCCCGTCATCGGCCGCATCGTCGCCGTGGCTGACGCCTACGACGCCATGACCACTGACCGC
>CAZBIU010000332.1:0-7768 GCA_964491625.1 uncultured Myxococcales bacterium | reverse complement strand
ATCGATCGGTAGTCGCGCGCCCACAGCCCATGCGGCGAAAAGTTGGAGGTTTCGAAGCCGAACCAGTTGACGCCGGTCAGTCTCGGACCTGTCGCACAGCTCGTACACGGCGCGCCGCCGGTGCCGCCGGTAGAGACCGGGCCCGTCGAGCCGGAGCCGCCGGTGCCACTGCTGCCTGACGGCGCGCCCGCGCTGCCCGAGCATGCCGAAAGCAGGCTGGCGAGCACCAGTGGCAGTGCCTGGGTCAGTTGCAGACAGGCCAGAGAGGAATGGAGAGACTGCAAAGCAGATGGAACCTACCACGTGCGCAGAGGGTTGGGCCGATTCCCGATGTCGCAAGGCCGATGGCTGCCTCGTCGCGCCTGCATCTTTCGGGGCGCCGCCGGAAGGTTGGAACGAGCGGTCGCTGGCGCGCGATTCGCCGCCCCTGAAGCGCCGCACCCGCGGGTATAATAGGTGCGTCAGTCGATTCGCAATGACACAGTGACCCAGCGCCGCGAGCGGGACGTGAGCCGCATTCGCGCGTGAGGACACTGCTTTAGCATTCCCGTCGAATACCTTGACAACCGCCACCTTCCCATCAGGGCGCCAGCCCCAGGAGTAACGATGACGAGGGCCTCCATCGCAGTTTCGTACCTTTGTCTTCTGGTAGCATGCAGCAGTGACTCGGGAGGCGGTCAAGGCACACGGGACGGCGCCCTGTCGCCGGGCGGAGGTGGCGGAATAACGGGGTCGGGGGGCGCCGCATCTGAAGGTGGAAGCGGCGGCGGCGGGTCCGCGGCCACTGGCGGTGCGACCGGCGGTGCAACCAGCACCGGTGGCGCAAGCGCCGCCGGCGGTGCAACCGGCACCGGCGGAAGAGGCTCAGGCGGCGCTTCCAGCACGGGCGGCACGAGCGCCACCGGCGATGCCGCCGCCGGGTCAACCAGCACGGGCGGCACAAGCACCGCCGGAGGTGTTCCCGGCGGCTCGACCGGCAGCGGCGGAAGAGGCTCAGGCGGTGTCACCGGCAGCGGCGGGCGAACCGGCACGGGCGGCTCCACCGCAACTGGCGGCACGACCGGCCCAGGAGGCGCCACGGCTGCGACTGGCGGCAGCACGGGCGGAGCGACGGGTGGGCAGCCGAGCGCGGGCGGAGCAACCACTGGAGATTGCAACACGCCCCCAGATCCGAGCCCACTTATCGGCTGGGCGAGCCAGTCTGGGGGCGGTGTCAACACCACCACCGGGGGCGGCAGTGCGGCCCCGACGACGGTCACGTCGCTGTCGGCCCTGCAATCAGCGGCGAAAGCCAGCACCGCCGCCGTGATTTACGTCAAGGGGGTGATGGCAGCAGGCTCGGTGACCGTTGGATCGAACAAGACCATCGCCGGCCTGTGCGGTGCGGAGATCCACGGGCACGTCGATGTCAGCGGTTCGACCAACGTCATCATTCGCAACATCAAGATCGTCGGCTACGCCGTGGGCAACTGCGCGCTCGATCCGGGCTACGACTCAAGCGTCGGTTGCTCGTCGGGGGACGATGCGATTTCCGTCCAGAACAACGCGCATCACATCTGGTTCGACCATTGCGACATCTCTGACGGAACCGACGGCAACCTGGACATTACCAAAGGCGCCGACTACGTGACCGTGTCGTGGACCAAGTTCCACTACACCCCGCGGTCGGACAACAGCGGCAGCGATTCGACCGGCGCTGCCGGCCACCGCTTCAGCAACCTGGTGGGCGGGGCCGACAATACCAGCGGCGATGTGGGCAAGCTCAACATCACGTGGCACCACAACTGGTGGGCCGACAACGTGATGGAGCGGCAGCCGCGCGTGCGCTATGGAAAGAACCACGTTCTGAACAACCTCTATACCTGCGCCGGCGACAACTACTGCGTGCGCGCCGGCATGGACGCCCAGCTTCTCGTCGAGAGTAACGTGTTCTCGGGCGTGAAGAGCCCCCATGAATTCAATAGCAGCACGGACCAGGGCACGTCGAACATCACGTCGAAGAACAACGCCTACACGAGCTGCTCCGGCAGCCAGTCCACCGGCGGCAGCGGCACGCCGTTCACGACCCCGCCCTACGCATACACCGCCGACGCAACCTCAGGGCTGCAAGCGGCCATTCAAAGCGGCGCCGGGCCTCACTAGAGAGCCGGATCTCTAACCGCAGAGAACGCAGAGAGCACCGAGACGGATGAGAGACCTCTTCCCGGTCTCCGTGTCCTCCCGACTCTGTGGTGAAAAGACACTGTGCGCACCCCGCACAGCGGACTGAGCAGCGCCGATGCTGCATGATGACATAAGGACGGTTCCGTGATCGAGATCAGCGTCGGCCTGACCATCGCGCGACCGAGGCGTGCGCAGGTCGTCGCAAGGCATCCAATTGTGCTAGCGTCGAGCACGTGATCAGGTCTGGTCGCTCGGCGCTTTGCCTCGCGCTCCTCGCGAGCGCCAGCGCGGGCTGCCTTGTGTTCAGCGACCCAATCAACACCGCACCGACTGTGTCGATCACATGCACCCAAGACCAGGGTGCGTCCGTCATGACCTGCTCAGATGCCCAAAACCCGCCCACGTTCGTGCGCAAGCAGATCAAGTTTCAGGCGGTCGCGTCGGATCCGGACCAGGACACGACCACCCTGAATTTCGATTGGTACACGGGCAGCAAAGACTGCAGCACGGTCTTCGAGCAGCCTTCGGCCGGGGCGAAGCCGGGGCAGACATCGTACCCCTTGCTGCCCACCATCCCCGGCGCCGGCTGCATCGGCGTCGTGGTTACCGACCAGCAAGGAGCCAGCGCCACCGCGTCGGTTCCCTTCACGGTCGTCAACCAACCGCCGGTCGCCGACGTCGAGATCGTTTCCGCGACGGGCATCGCCCCCCCGCAAGCCGGACAGCCGCTCATGCTGCCGCTTTATGCGAAGGTGACCCTCACCGCCGCGCAGTCGAAAGATCCCGAGGACGACTTCACCAAGCTCACCTTCAAGTGGAGCGTGTATTCGGACACCACCCTCGTCCCCATGCCGGGTTGTCCGGATCCCACCCAGGAGCCGTACCTGTGCACTTTTTCGACGACAACGCCCGGCAGCTACAGCGTGCAGCTGGTCGTGGTCGACACCTCCGATAAGCCAAGCGATCCACCCGCAGCGCAGTCAATCCAGGTCGCCACCGATCAACTGCCCAACATCGTTCTCGACCTGGTCACGCCCGCGCCGCCGTTTCCGCCCGACGAACCGCCGCTTGAGCTGCTTGCGAGCATCGACAACACCTTCACCATCAATCAGGTCCAGGACGACGGCGATCCGTATCCTTCGTCCGATCCCGCGAGTCCCTACCCAACGCCGCCCGCGGGTTTCGTTTGGTTCTACCAAACCGGTACCGACCCGTCGTTCAAACGCCTGGCAAAGGAAAGCGGTCCTTCCTTCACCGTCCGCGCGAACACCTTCGTTCCCCAGCAGGCGATCCGCGTGCGCGTCGAGTACCACGATCGCGTGACCGCTTGCCAGCCCAAGACCGCGGGCTGCAGTGCGGTGTTTGCGGCATGCGATCCGTCGGCCACCGTGTGCTACTCGTCCGATCAGCGAGCCCAGTGGGTCACCTGGAACGTGGTGTTCCGATGAAGGCCCGCGCGCTCACTTGGCTATTGCCGGTGCTGACGGCTGCGTGCGGCGCTTCAGACGGCGGCCTGACCAAGCACGACGCCGCGGTGATTAGCAGCGATGCGATTGCGGGCGATACAAGCAACGACGGGTCCGGCGACGCATTCGACGGCGGAGGACTTTCTCGCGATGCCATTTCTGGCCGCGATGCCGCCATCGTCGATGCGCCGAGCACGCCCGACGTTGCGTGGTTCCTACCCGACGCCGGAAGCACCTGCCGCGTGGACATATCCGCGATAACCCCGGCCAGCCTGGTGAATCTGACCGCAGGGCCGACGGCGCTTCTGCGCGTGCAGGGAACCGTGGTTTGGGGGGATACCGTCCCCTTCCAGCCGGTTTGGACATGGTCGGTGATCCGTTCGGACGGACAGTCCGTGGATGGCAAGCCGGTGGGCGGCGACCCGAGCCAGGTTCAATTCGCTATTGCGATCGCGGGCCGCTACGACATCACCGCGGACATCGGCGGCGGTTGCACGGGAACCGCCCGTGCCCTGGCTCAGGATCCACAAAGCCAATCGCGGACCTATCACGTACGCGCCTTGCCTCCAGCGTCTGTGCCTGCCGCCGTGCCGTACGAAGTGGACCTGAAGATCATCGCGGGCGGCGCCCCCACGACCCGAGACATCGACTTCGATACCGGGACACCGGTGGCCATCGACCCGGCGACCGGCGCTTCGCTCGTGGTGGCGGTGCCATCCTTCATTCGCATTCAATCGAGCAGCTCGGCGTGGATCACCTCCGGCCGCAGCAGCAACCAGGGGCCGTTCCGAACCGTGCTCGATCCCCTGCTCGAATACCAGGTTCTTGTGGTGCCCGATCCTTCCGCCGACGGCAGCGATGCCATCGCCCCCTTCCTGCTTGGCCGTTCCACCAGCGGAAACGTGAAAGTGGACACCCAGTACCTGGCCGCCAACGCCGATCCGCTGCTGCTTCCGAAGGGGATCGCCATCAGCGGACACCTGGTCGGCGCGAACGGGCCGGTCGCAGGCGCCAGCATCAGCCTGCAGTCGTACCAGTCATCCTCTACCGCGGGGCAGACGGATCTGTTGTTTTCCACGGTCGGGCAGGCGGACGGCAACGGCGCGTACACACTGCTTGTGAATCCGTTGGGTGCATTTTCCATCATCATCACGCCGCCACCCGGGACCACGCTGCCCGTGCCCATCACCGACCAGCCAATCAACCTGACCGGCGCATCCACCTTCGTGCCCGACTTGGATTTCGAGTGGCTGGCGCTCCCGACGACGAATCTGACCCTCGCCGTCGCCTTGCCCGACGGAAGCCTGCCCTCGGACACCGTCGCGATCCACCTGGAATCGTCTGCGCCCCTGCCGGCTGGTACCCTGAGCTTCGGAGCTGCGGTCGATGCCGGGTCAGACACCGCGCCTCAGGAGCTGGCTGGGACCATCCGACTCGACGGCAGCACCGATCGCTACGGCGTGGCGACGTTTCCCAACCTGCCCAAGGGAAGCTACAGCGTCACTCTGATTCCACCGGCGTCGCTGTCAAGCTGGGGCATTACCAAGGCCACCGTGGACGCGACCTTGGGCGATGCCCTGCGGATCGGCGTTTCCCTTGCGCCCAAGATCGTGGTGATGGGCCGGCTGCTTGACGCCAATGACGGCGCGGCCACTGATTCCGCCGGCGCCAGCGTAGTCGCGACCGACACGGGCCACGACACCATCGCGCCATCGGTGACCGCGCTGGTCGCCGCCGACGGGACGTTCTTCCTCGCGCTTGACCCCGAGCGAACCTACAGCCTGGCCGCGCGGCCGGTGGCTGGCCGCGGGCTGCCCGCTTGGGTACCACTCTACGGCTTCTCCACCGGCCGGACCAACATGCAGCTTGACGACCAGCGCATTCCCACTGGCGTGCTGGTGCAAGGTCACATGACCTACGCCGGCTCGCCGGTGGGGGGCGCCGTCGTGCAAGCATTTTGCGTCGGGCTTCTACCTGACTGCGAAGACCGGACCAACCTGGCCGCAGGGTCGCCGCCGCCGTTCGCCTCGGCGACCAGTGACGGTAGCGGCAGTTACGCCTTCTACCTGCCCGCCCCGGCGGCCTCGCATTAGACCAAGAGATCGATTGACTAGCGGCGCAAGGTCTGCACCAATAATCGGGCAGATCGATGACAGGTGCACCGCTCACCGCCGCCTTCGCCTTCACCCTCGCAGGGATGCTGTTGTCTGCGAACGTTCTCGCCGACGACGCCCACGAGGCAGCGCCGCCCGCGCCCTGGGAGGCCGGCAGGAAGGCCGCATCGCCCGCAGCGAAGCCCGACGCCACACAGCTTGGCAAGCTTCCGCGGGACGCGGTGTCCGCTCTGGTGCGCGCCTCGGCAGCATATGAATACGGCGACCTCAACCAGGTCGTCGAAGCGGCAAGGCTCATCACCGAGGGATCGGTTCCGGCGACCCCCGAGCAGCAGGTCCTGGCCTTTCGCCTGCTCGGCATCGGCCTTTACCTCACCAATCGTCCCCTAGGCGCCGAGGCCGCGTTCAACGAGCTTCTGCGCCGGGATCCGCACGCGCGCCTGGATCCCACCACCACGCGTCCCGAGCTGGTGGCCTACTTCGAAAGCCTGCGCCACCAGCAGCTCGCGCGCGAGCGTTCCGAACGCAGGATGTGGAAGAACTTCATTCCGCCCCTCGGCCAGTTCCAGAACGAAGACAACGGGCGCGGCTGGCTACTCCGCGGCATCGGTTTCGTCGGAACGGCCACCATGGTCACCAGCTACGCGCTCAAGAAGTCCTGGGACATGCCCAACAGTCAGTCGAAGCATCCGGACGCGGCGAGGACCCTCATCACCGTGAACATCGTCACCGGCGCAGTCCTTATCGCAGCCTACGTCTACGGCGTCGTGGACGGGCTGATCGGCTACGGCAAGCCCATCGAGGAAAACCGGCTGCCCCTGACGCTGCACGTATTCCCCGGCAGTGGCGGTCTTGGATTTACCTTCTAGCGCCGACGTGTAATACACCCCGAGAATGAAAGACGGATAACCGTGGGCAGAGTGGAACCGACCGCATCCTAGTCTTGCTCGTCGAGATCGTTCTGCACGTCGCGCTCGACCTGCGCCTCAGGCACTGGTGCCCCGCTTTGCCGGGCTGGACGCGTTGTAGGGTTGCCTGACTTCAGTGGCTTTGGATGGGAAGCGCTGAACCGGTCGGAATAGCAGATGTTGATTCCACGCATCCGCGGGCAGTCTTCGTACCAGCGACAGTCGTGACAGTCGCCCTTGGTTATCTCGTCACCGGTCGACACGGATCATTTCTTGAAGGCCAGCGTTCTGACTTCGAGCAACTTTTCCTTGAGGCTATCGATGAATTGAGCGAACGACTTCTTGTCGGCGTCCGTGTATTCGGCGCGGCTGTTGCCGACCCCGACGATAGCGACCACACTGCCGTTCACCATGACGGGACCGTTCATGTGACGTTTGATTTCGATGTGTCCCTGTGGGTAGCCATGCTTCGATGGGCTTTTCTCCGTGGCGTAGTCGTTGGTCACAGATATCCGCTTCTGGCGCAGGGCATCGCCCCACAGGCCCATCTTGTTCACGTGGTAGTCGATGGGCTTGTCCGCAACCGCACATTGGCTCATGGCCCCGGAGCTCCAAGCGAGCATGATGACGTCTTTCTGATTTTCGTGTACCGCCGCCACGTAGGCGATGGCCGAATGAGTCTTCATGATTGCATCGAGCATGATCGACTTTGCCGTCATCGTAATGTCTTGAGCCACTGGTTCTCCTCTGCGTAAAATGTGTTGATCAGCGCCGGTTGGGGGACCGACGCATTTCGATCCACCCGACCAATCGGTCGGAGTGGACATTTTCTGAAGCCCTTATCGGATCCGGGCCATGCTCTGCGGGACATCCCCTTCGGGGAAATCAGTATTTTCAAACTGACCCACTACCGCGGCTCGTGGCCCCTTTCGCAACCCAAGGGAAACGTGGTATCCCTGCCCGTCGTTTCGTCCGAATCGGTTCCGGTTGTGTCCACTTTAGGATCGGCGCCGGACGGCACGGAACAGCGAAAACTAGCCTACGTCGATGAAATGAAAACCAGCCCAGGCGGGTAGCTCAGTGGTAGAGCAGGCGCCTTACACGCGCCGGGTCGCAG
>CAZBIU010000331.1:0-7775 GCA_964491625.1 uncultured Myxococcales bacterium | reverse complement strand
GCGCCTGCGACCGCGCCCGCACCAGCGCCTGCGCCCGCACCCGCGCCTGCGCCCGCACCGGCGCCAGCACCTGCGCCAGCACCTGCGCCAGCACCGGCTCCAGCGCCTGCGCCAGCTCCAGCACCGCCGCCGAATGGGAATCCTCCGTCGATCGTGCCGAATCCGCCGAAACCGGCATCCCCAAAGCGACCGCCGATGACAAAGCCGCCGTCGCCACGACCTGGGACCGGATTGGCGTCGGGTCTCGTGATTACGACGGCCGCATCTCTGGATCGGACTCCCGGGCCAAGGTCGGCAGCGATGCCGGTAGCCCCATCCCCGCGCGAGCCGGCGTCCGGCCCGGTAAGCGCGGGACCACCGTCCCGGTCGGGAATCACGGGCAAATCGGCGTCTGCACCACCCACGGGCAGCAGGCCGCCAACCTCTCGCTGTCCTTCCACACCAAGCTCGGGAAGCGCGAAGCTAGCGTCTCCGATTTCGGTACCGAAACCCGTGGCCGCGTCAGGCGTGCCGGCGGTATTGGGCGACGCTGCGTCCGACCCAGGGATCTGTGTTCCCGCTCCGCCGGCCGCAGCGTCTGCTGCTACGGTGGGCGGCGGCGTCGTCGGGATGGCGTCCGACACGACGCCTGCGTCCGCACCCACGCCGACCTGGGAAGGCACGGTAGCGCCGTTGTCGCCGCTCGAGTCGAGGGTCGAGCGCAATCCACAGGACGTTCCGGCACTCAGCAGCGCTGCGCAGGAAACCAAGACATTGGAAAGTGCAGATTTTGCCACGGCTGTTTTCCCTTCTGAGACCGAATTCAGTGGTTGGACGATTAGAGGCGCAGATTCTGACTGGCCGCCACTCATCTGCACGGATTGGGTGGCATTGTTCGCAGTTGCGGCACCCGTGCTGTCCGGAAATTCGCCCAGCGGCGGGAGCAGGGGGTAATGGGCCAGCGTTTTCCAGGCGAGCAGTGATCTCTGTCGAGAACATGAACTATTCCAGGCACTTGGACGCCAGAGATCAGTTGCCCCAGCCGACTTGGGATGTTCGTCTAATGGTTAGTAGCGGAGTGGGGCGGGCGCGCAGAAGCCCGCGGCGCTGCGACCGTCGGCACGCTAGTTGTCCCTCACCGCGACCAACAGTCTCCGGACCCGAGCGGCATGGGGATCATTCGGGTTGCGATCGAGGAAACGCTCCGCCCGTTCGGTGAGCTTGGATGTCTCGCGAGCTTCAGCCAAGGCTTCGATGGCCACCAACTCGGCGTCGGGCGAGAGAACGCCGTGGGGAAAATCTGCGTGGAAGCGGTTGACCAGGCGGACCGCCTCGTCCAGAGCACCTGCTTGCAAAGCGCCCATGGCGGCGTCGACTGCGCGCACCTGGTCGGAAAGCTCTTCTTGCGGGGTCGAGTTGGGTTTGCCGAGGGTCGCCACGACGGTGGCTGTGCGGCGAACGAGTTTCGGATCATGGACGGATCCCCTGGGTGAGGTGTTCGCAGCGGCGGGCTCGGCGTGTGGGCCGACAGAATCATACGTGGTGGCTCCAAGGCGGGTGCTCGTCGCAACGCTCGACGAGGCGGGCACGTCGGAGGAAGCAAGGGGAGCGCGTGGTTGGCCGCGCAACACGATGGCCGTCGCAGCGCTGCCCGCCACCAGTCCGAGCAGCAGGCAGGCTCCTGCTTTGATGCCGGCCGAGCGAAAGACCGCTCCGGCTGCCGGGTGTGCCGGTGGCTTGGGGCCAACGTCGAACTCGCCAGGATTCGCCCCATGCGCGTCGTAGGCAATGGCTCGGCTGGCTTCGCTGATCGATCCGGCCAATTTTGCCCACGCCGCTTCCACATCGCCCGGCCCCGGATCACGTCGGGCAGACGTGATCAGCGATCGCTCGAAAGACCGTTCGTCGCGCGTGAGATTTCCAAACATCATCGTGATCCCTGCTCCCTGCGGACGGCGGATTGAAAGCGCCTGCAGATCGTAGAAAACATCTCTCGAGCTCGCCGCAACCGCGAGCTGACTGTGCCAGTCGGGATACTTTCGATCTCGGCGATCTCCGTGATCTCCAGCTCTTCGATCTCGTGCAACACGAACACGGTTCGCAACTCGATGGGCATACTGCGCAGCACTTCGTCCAAGATACGCCGAGCTTGCACTTCCTCGACGTGGTCCTGGGGAGACGGCGCGGCGTCCACCAACTGGGGAAGTGGATCGGCATCGCAAACTGGCGCACTCGATTCCCGCCGCATGAAACGCAAGGCTGTTCGCATTGCGACGCCGTAAAGGAACGCATGCTCGCTGCCCGGGTTGATGTCACCAAGACGTCGGGCCGCAACCCAGAACACTTCCTGGGCAGCGTCGTCGAGCTGCGCCGAGGCAACGCCCAGGCGACGCAACAGTCGCCATACGCGCCCGTAGTAGTCATTGAATAGACCACGCAGGTCCATCGTCACCTGGGCGCTCGGGCTGGCGGGAGGGATGGGGCGCGGCATATGGACCAAGTCTGGACTGCGCAGTGAATCGGGCCACATATGGAGGCGCTGTCCCGCCCGGATAGCAAGTGCCGGGTGGCGGTTTCGATGTGCGTTTGCACGTCGAATTCAGGTCCTATTCGACTTGATGTCCGTGCCACGCCACGGCTGTATGTGGTCACCGATCAAAACGAACTTGGTCCCAAACGCGGAGGCAGCGATGACGAAGATTCTAGGCAGCGCGACGACCTACCACGGGACAGCACCCCTACCTGCGCGGCTGCGAGGTCCGCATCGTGGCGGTAATGAAGCGGGCGGCGGCGGCACGCAACTACGACCCCGACGAGGGGGGAGTTCAAACCGTTCAGTGATCTCGTGTTTCCAGCCAGCTCGATCGGTGTTTGCGCAATTGTGGAAATGCAGTGCGCTTTTGCTGTTGACACGAAATCCCAGACAGCATATTCATTGCCTTCAGCATCGCCTTCGTCCACTTCGATCTGGAGGAGTCATGACTTCTAGCCGTCTGCTCGTGGTGTTTGCGCTTCTGTGGTCTGCGCTGGGCTGCCAATCAACGGCACCATCGGACAACCTGGCTGGTGATTCGCAAGAGGGGCTGGCTTCCAAGGTGAAGGCGCAGTTGTCGCCGGATGGAGGCGCCAGCACGATGACCGCCGATGCCGGGGTCCCGCCGACCATTACCGAAACCGTGACCGCCACGCAGACGGCGACCGGGACCACCACGTCGACCGCAACCCAAACGTATACTGCGACTGGAACCGCTACGGCAACCGCGCCAGGCACGGCGACGAACGTAGTGACCAACACGGTAACCAACACAGTCACGAGGACGGTCACCAATACGACGACGTCCACGGGAACCCATACGACAACCGGGACAATCACCCTGACCAAGACCCAAACCGCGACTGGCAGCAAGTCGTACACAGCGACCGGGACGCTAACCCTAACCTATACCGGGACCAAGACCGGAACCCTGACCAGCAGCGGTGCTGTATCCGCGACCAAGACCGCCACCGCAACCGCAAGCTGGACCGGTAGCTATCTTGGCACTGGAACGGCTACAGGCACCAAGACTCTAACCGGGACGCTGACCGGCACGACCACGGTCACCGGAAGGCTGACCCTGACCGCGACGGGGACCAACACGCGCACTGGCTCGACCACTGCCACTGCTAGCGCCACGGCTTCGGCGAGCGGCACGAACACGCAAACCTACACGACCCCTGCCACGGCGACCGGCACCAATTCCACCACGAGCACTGGTACGGCCACCGGGACAGCTACCGCGACAGCGACCGGCTCGGGCACCCATACCACCACGGCGACCACGACGACCACGGTCACCAGGACCAATACCAACACCCGAACCATCACCAACACCAATACGGTCACCAACACCCGGACAGTTACCAACACGCTGACCATTGCGAATCCCTGCGTGGGCTCGTGGGCCTTCTGTGACAACTTCGAAACCGGCAACGGGGCAGGGTGGAACGTGCGCCAGGGGCCGGTGCAGAACTTCAGCGTGGCCTCGGACGGCACCAAAGTGTATTCCCAGAGCGATTCCACGGCGTCGCAGCTCTACATCTCCCAGGGTGGAAGCGCGTGGATGGATTCGACCATCGAGGCAAGCCTGAAGCCGACCCGGTTCTCATCGAGCACGTCGGCCGCGCTGGTCACCCTCTGGGGCCACTACGATTCGACGTGGGCCGCCGATTGCGGCTACTACGTGGCCCTGCGCGGGGACGGCAAGGTGGCGCTCGGCAAGCGGGTTGCCGGCGTGGACAGTGCCCTGGGAAGCCCGGTGGCGGTGTCGGGTGGCATCGCAGCGGGAACCTGGTACGACGTCAAGCTGGAATTCGTGGGCTCGACCATCAAGGCCTACGTGGGTGGGACGCTCCTGCTCACGCAAACCGATAGCTCGTGCGATGCCGGCTCCGTCGGCGTGGGCAGCGTAGGCGCGTCCTTCGAGGCGGACGACGTTCGCGTGACGGCGCCCGCCAACAACGCCTGCGTGCAAGACTGGCGCAACACGACCTGCGGTGCCTTCTGCACCTACGAAGCCGGCGTGCAAAGCGACCGAGCCGGTTGCGGTGCCTACCTGGATTGCTACGCAACCCACGGCTGCAGTCCCGAGACCTGCGGCGGGCAAGACGACGTGTGTGGCGTGAACCGCCCAGGCCTCAACACCTGGGGCACCGCTAGCAAGGAGGTCGCCGACCAAGTCTTCAAGTGCCTCGGCTGCGCGGGCTCTGTCGATTGCGCCAACGCGAAGTATTACAACGGCACCGTGTGCACCGACGGCAACCCTTGCACCTGGGGCGACACCTGCCAGAACAAGGTCTGCGTGCCCGACCCAAACCGAAATACGCAGTGTAGTGCGAGTGACCAATGCCATGATGCGGGAACGTGCAGCAGTACGACCGGCATGTGCAGCAACCCCGCGAAAGCGGATGGGACCGGGTGCGATGACGGGGACGCGTGCACGAAGAACGATGCTTGTTCTGCCGGAGCCTGCAACGGAACAGTGTACACCTGCGATGATGGGCTCTCGTGCACCAGCGACGTGTGCAACGGCGACGGAACGTGCACCTTCTCTCCGAGTACAGGTGGTTGCGTGATCGACGGCACCTGCTACGCCGCCCAGGCCACGAATCCGGGAAATCAGTGCCAGATTTGCCTGCCCGACTTGAGTCAAATAGCCTGGAGCGCAATAGCCGATGGGGCCGCGTGCGACGACGGCAATGCCTGCACGCAAAACGACAGCTGCCAAGCAGGCGTGTGCCAGGCGGGCGCCTCCCTGCCTTGCTCGGCTTCCGATCAGTGCCACGACCCGGGCGTTTGCGACCCGAGCACTGGCATCTGCTCGAATCCCAAGAAGGACGACTCCGCCCCCTGTGACGACGGCAACCCCTGCACGCAGACCGACTCGTGCCAAGACGGGACGTGTATGGGCGCCAGCCCGGTAGTCTGCAAGCCCTTAGACGGATGCCATGAGGCGGGCATCTGCGATCCGACGAGCGGGGCATGCTCCAATCCCGAAAGCGTCACAGGAAAAGCATGTGACGATGGCAATCCCTGTAGCGTCGGGGATTTCTGCTACGCCGGCGAATGCAGCCCAGGAATCGGCGTCACGTGCGCGTCGCTGGACCCGTGCCACGGTGGCGGTGTTTGCGACCCGCAAACCGGGGAGTGCTCCAATCCGAAGCTCGACGACGGAACCCCATGTACCACCAACGCCCCATGCATCACGGGGCAAACCTGCAAGAACGGGAGCTGTTCGGGCGGCAACTACCTGGCGTGCGGGCAGGCTTGTGGCACCAACGGAATGTGCGACGAGGCCGGTGAGTGTCAATCCATCGACTCGCCAACCACCTGCGGTCCGCGCACGGCACCGAAGCCCAACGAGGTCATTGTGTGGGAAGATCCCAACTACCAGGGCACGTGCAAGACGCTTGTGCAGGGACGCTACCCGAACGAGTCCTATTTCTCGCCCGTGCACAACGACAGCATCTCGTCGCTGCGAGTCGGATGCGCGTCCCGCGCGATACTGTACCAAAGCGCCGCGACTTGGGTTACTCCCACGGACTTCGCTCCCCCCTTCTGGTCCTACACTGGCCATCGCGCGACCTACGAGGCCGGATCTAATCACGACCTGCACGAGGGCGATTGGCTCTTGCAGCTCGGGCCCAATGTAGAAAACGATGTTTCGGCAATCGTTGTTCAGAACGAAGATAACAGGCGTGTTGCCTACGCATTTCTAGGGGACCATCCCGGCGACAGCGACTCTCCACCGTACGCCCAGCAGCCGCAGGGCCTGGCCCACAGCTCAACCCACTGGTTCGTGACGAACAGATGGTCCATGTTCAAGATGCCCATCGATCGGGACTTGGACGAGAATTCATGGGAGTCGCGTGTCTGTTTGGGTAACCTGAGTGTCGGCGATTATGGGGCAGCCATCCAGCCCTGGCAGTGCGTGAACTGCGGCGGTGTGATGTTGATTGATATCTGTGTCTCCACGTTGCCGCCGCCCGCGGGCATCGAAGGGTGTGACCACATGGGCGATCCCGACTTCGCGTATGGCATCGACGGGGTCGGACTTGTGTTCGTTCCCATGGAGGGGTGCACGGGAGGCAAGGCCAAGGTCGCCGTGTACCGAGCGGATGACCTCTCTTTGGTTGGAGCCAACCAGCTCTGGGATAAGACCGCGGGTTGGGTGGCGATCGATCCCACGGGTCCCAGGAATCTGTGGGGCTCGGACCAAGACCACGTGATGAGGCGGTACACCGTTGACTGGCAGGCGCTCTCCGATCAGGTGCCAGGCCAGCCGCCGCTGGACAACTTCTTGAGCGTCATCAATTGTCAGAGCAGCACTTGTGGCCAGCGCGAATCGTGGTCGTATGTTTTCGATGCGGATGCGTTCCAGGGCGTTATGGGAGGAGGCCAAGGCGGCGTTTTCGATCCTTCGGGCAGGGTTCTGTATCTTACCGATTCGGACTCGGGCTATCACGGGATCATGGCGGTGAATCCCGACACCGGCTACCTTCTGACCAAGACCGGCGACAACTACGGACCCTTCAATTTCCAAAGGGAGCACCCGATTGACCAAGAGGAAGAGGGCATCGACTACTTCGACCAGTACGGCAAGGTCAACCCGTCCGGAACGGCCATTCCTGGCGCTGGCGAGCTGCACGCCATACTCAATTTCAACAGCTACGTGCTGGGTGACGGCCATGTGAGCATCAAGCACTACACGGCACGGCCGGATGACTACTGCAAGCACGATCCTGGTGACGAGGAGGCCACGCTCTGGTCGGAGGCGAACTTCCAGGGAGTATGCCGCACCTTCTGGGTTGGCGACTATCCCGGTCCCGCCTGGATGTACCCCATGCCCAACGACTGGCCCTCGTCACTTAGGGTCGGCAAGAAGGTGCAAGTGACCATCTTCGAGAACTCCAACCATGGCGGGCAGTCCAAGACCATTCGCGGGGACGCCGTCGACGGGTGCGATCCAGCGGACGACAGCGGCATCAAAGGCCAAATCACCAATATCGCGGCATGCGGCTGGGGGACCGACGACCATCCGGAAGTCTCGTCTTTGACAGTGTCGAAGCTGTAACAGTTGCTTCCCGTCCAGTGCCGAAAAACTAGATCCGCCAAATTCGTCGTGATATCGGGCGGCTTCTCCTGGTTCGCATCGCGAGGTTATGCGTGAGAACCGGGGATTAGGGCACGCCCATGGCCGCACGAAGGACAGGTCTCGATCTTCCGTTGCCGCTCCAGTTTCTGGCAGCGTGGCTCGCGG
>CAZBIU010000330.1:0-7777 GCA_964491625.1 uncultured Myxococcales bacterium | reverse complement strand
TCGCCCGCTTCCAGCATGCGCGCCATCCAGTACACGGCCGCGTCCGGGTCGCTGCCGCGCATGCTCTTGATGAAGGCGCTGACCACCATGTAGTGCTCGTCGCCGGATCTGTCGTAGACCAAGGTCTTGCGCCCAAGCGCCTCCTCCAGGTTTTTTTCTCCGATGTGCTTCTTCCCAGTGGCGTCTGGCTCGGCGATGGCCGCCGCCGATTCCAGAGCCGCCAACGCACGCCGGGCATCGCCTCGCGCCTCGCGCGCAAGCTGATTGCGAATCACCTCCGGGCAGTCGATGCCGTCAAGGCCCAGCCCGCGGTTCGGATCGGCCAGCGCGCGGTCGATGATGATGCGCAAGCTCTCTTCCGACAGCGCCTTCAGCACCACCACCTTGGCGCGCGAGAGCAGCGGGGCATTCACCTCGAAGGACGGATTCTCCGTCGTGGCACCGACCAGGATCACGGTGCCAGCCTCCACGTGGGGCAGCAAGGCATCCTGTTGGGCCTTGTTGAAGCGGTGGATCTCGTCGATGAACAGCAGGGTTCGCTCGCCGCGCATGTCACGCCGCTGGGCGGCCTCGGCGACCGCTTCACGAACTTCCTTCACGCCCGCCATCACCGCAGACAGCGGTACGAACGACGCTTTGATCTCCGCGGCAAGGAGCCGCCCCAGGGTGGTCTTGCCGGTGCCCGGCGGTCCCCACAGGATCAGCGATGTCAGACTCTTCTCGTCGAGCGCGCGACGCAGCCAACGCCCCGGTCCCAGCAAATGCTCCTGCCCCACGCATTCCGCGATACTGGTGGGACGCATGCGTTCGGCAAGGGGTTGCCCTCGCCTGTCTTTGTTGGCCGCGCGTGCGAAAAGGTCCACCACGCGATTATGGTCGAGCGCCAGAGCCACCACAACGTCAGTTGATAGGCTTGAATGGGGACGCCCGGCACACGTTATTCCGGCGGCATTGCAAGCCCACGTTGGAACCTTCGCAGGTTTCTCCGGCCAGAGCACCCATGCGGGTATTTGACCTTTGGCAGCGCTGGGTGAAGCTCTAGCCATGCGCCTTCGCAGCCCCCTCGTCACCCTTCTCGCCTTAGCCCTTGCGGGATTGGCTTCCACCCAAGTCCTGGCCGGCCTGGATGCCGACGTGCCTCCCCCAGCAGCGCCCCCCAAAGACCCGGAGGCACGACGGCAGTGGCTCAAGGCACGGCTCGACGAGATCGTCGCCAGCCAGCCGCTGGCAAAGGCCAAGCTTTCCATCGCGGTCATGGATCCGGAGACCGGCAAGCTGGTCTACGCCAAGAACGAGCGGACCGGGCTCAATGCAGCGTCAAACGTGAAGATCGCCACCGAGGTGGCGGCGCTCAGCATTCTCGGCCCCGAGTTTCGTTGGAAGACCACGGTGCTGGCGGCGACGCCCTCCGACGGTGGCAAGGCGATCGCAAACGGGGAAGTCCGCGGCGACCTTTACGTGAAGACCTCGGGCGACCCGTCGCTGTCGACCCAGGATCTGAATTCGCTGGCATCCACCCTGTACGCCTTCGGCCTGCGCAAGGTTCGAGGCGGCCTGGTGGTGGACAGCAGCGCCTTCGATGGAGGCGCGCTGCCGCCTGCATTCGACCAGAAGGACGACTCGGCGGCCTTCCGCGCGCCATCCTCGGCGGCGTCGCTCAATGGCAACACGGTGACCGTCACCATCACGCCCGCTGCGAGCGCGGGGGCTCCCGCGCGCACCAGCCTCGACCCTGCATCGGCAGCCCTCACGGTAAGCGGGACGGTGACCACGGCGGCGAAGGGTCCCGCCTCCATCGCCATCGAAACCGCCGATGCCGGCAACGGCCAGACCAAGGTTACGGTTGCTGGCCGCATCGTTCTCGGCAGCGAGCCGCGCGTCTTCCAACGTCGGGTCGCTACCCCCGAGACCTACTTCGCGCAGAGCTTCCGGCAAATCCTCAGCAAGCGAGGCATCACCATCGACAGGCCCGCCCGTGCTGGCGATGCCCCCAAAGAGGGCTTGCACATCCTCGCGTCGCACGAGTCGCCCAACCTGGCCGTGGTGGTGCAGGATCTCGGCAAGCGGTCGAGCAACTTCGCCGCCGAGCAACTGCTGCGCACGCTGGGTGGCGAGAACCTGGGCCGTCCAGGGACTTGGCAAAAGGGACTGGAAGCGGTGGCCCGCTATTTGGAAGGCATTGGCATTCCGAGGGGCAGCTATGTGATGAAGAACGGATCGGGTCTGTACGATTCCAATCGATTCTCCGCCGATCAGATCGTCCAAATCTTGCGCGCGGCGACGCGTGACTTCCGCATCGCCAGCGAGTTCCTCGCGTCGCTAGCGGTGGGCGGTGCCGACGGGACCTTGGCCCATCGCATGCTGGGCTCGGCCGCCGAGCGTTTCGTGCGCGCCAAGACCGGAACCTTGGCCAACGTGAGCTGCCTTTCCGGCATCGTCGGCGCCCCAGCCACCAAGCCGCTGGTGTTTTCGATCCTGGTGAACGACGTGGCGTCCCCAGTCGCCGCGCGCGCAGCGCAGGACCTGATAACCGCGGCCATCGTTACCTACCTCGATCCCGCGCTGGCAAAGTAGCTGGGTCGCTGGCACGAAGGCGACCGATGTGCGAAATACACGGTCGTCATGCCAAGCATGCCCAAGCCCCGCTCCAACGTTGCGAAGATGGCGCCCTACGTGCCCGGTGAACAGCCTGGCCCGGGCGAAAGAGTCATCAAGCTCAACACCAACGAGAATCCCTTTCCGCCGAGCCCGCGCGTCCTGGAAGCCATCCGCACCGTCGATCCCGAAAGCCTACGCCGCTATCCCAGCCCGAAGGCCGACGCATTTCGTACCACCGCCGCGCGCGTGCACGGTGTGACCCCGGATATGATCCTGGCCGGCAATGGCAGCGACGAGATCTTGGCCATCGTCATGCGTACCTTCGTGGGCCCCGGTGAGGTACTGGCTTACCCCGACCCGACTTATTCGCTGTACCCGGTCTTGGCGGACGAGGGCGAGAACCGCGTTCGAGCGGTCCCGTGGGCGCCCAACTGGGATTTGCCCATCGATGCTTTGCTAAAGACCACGCCGCGGGCGATCTTCTTCGCCAACCCCAATGCGCCGAGCGGCACGGCGGTCAAGCAATCTCGCGTGCGCGCGTTGGCCCTTGCCTTCGACGGCCTTGTGCTGGTCGACGAAGCCTATGTCGACTTCGCCGACGAATCGTGCCTAGACCTGGTTCGCGAGTTGCCCAATGTGGTGCTGTGCCGGACCTTCAGCAAGGGTTACTCGCTGGCGGGACTGCGCTTCGGTTACGCTATCGCGGCGCCCGAGGTGGTCGGCGAGATGATGAAGGTGAAAGACAGCTACAACTGCGACGCCGTCTCGATCCTCGCGGCCACTGCGGCCCTGGAAGATCAAGCGTACGCGCAGAAGACCTGGCAAGCGGTCAGAGCCGAGCGACCACGACTGGAGGCTGAGCTGGTTCGGCGCGGCTACGACGTCTTGCCCAGTCAGGCGAACTTCCTACTGGCCCGTTGCCCAGGTGGCGGCGCGGCGGATATCTACCTTGCGCTCAAGGGTCAGCGAATCCTGGTGCGTTTCTTCGACAAGCCGGGACTCGCCGACAAGCTGCGCATAACCATCGGCACCGCCGAACAAAACGATGCGTTGCTCAACGCGCTTCCAGGCTAGGGGTGATGAAAGGCAGCCGCAAAAAGAAGGCCGACCCACCGCCGAAGGCGGAAGCGCCCCCGTTGGTGGACAACACGCCCGACGCCGACGCGACGGATGGCGAAGAAATCGTGGCCGACACGTCCAACGAGCCCGTGACGGTCGCCGAAACCGCCATCGACCGGATTCTGCCACCCTCGGAACAGCACCTCGTCACCTTCCGCGATCCGGTGCGGCGCTTCGTCGAGGAAGCACGTCGCAACGCCCGCCTCGACGAGGGCGAGGAGCGCGAGCTCGGCCGGGCGGCCCGCGAGCGCGGCGACCTCGACGCCGCCCGTCGCCTGGTGGTGCACAACCTCCGCTTGGTCGTCGCCATCGCCTACCAGTACCGCCAAGCCTGGCTCAACGTCCTCGATCTGTTTCAGGAGGGCTCGGTAGGGCTGATGGAGGCGGTCCGGCGCTGGGATCCCGAGGTCGGCACCCGATTCGGCACCTACGCCGCGTATTGGATTCGCGCCTACGTCCTGCGCTTCCTGATGACCAACGCGCGCCTGATTCACGTGGGCAACACGCGCGCCGGACGTAAGCTCTTCTTCCGCCTGGAACGCGAGCGACAGAAGCTGCTGGCCGCCGGCTTTGATCCCACGCCCAAGCTGCTCGCCGCCAAGCTGGACGTCGACGAGGCCGACGTGGTCGAAGTATCCGGCCACCTGGCGTCCCGCGAAGTCTCGCTCGAACCGCATCCTGGCGACGACGGGATCTCACTTTCCGAGCGACTGTCGCGGCCCGAAGCATCGCCCGAGGACATCGCCGCTCGCAGCGAGCTTGCCGGCGCGATTCGGCGCCTGATGAACGACTTCGAGAGCAGTCTTCCCGACCAGCGCGAACGCGCCATCTGGCGCGAGCACCTGGCCAACGCCTCGGGCGAACCGGTCGCCTTGGCCGCGCTGGGCGAGCGCTACGGCGTCTCCAAGCAGCGCATGGGACAGATCGCAGAAAAGCTCAAGAAGCAGTTTCGCGAGCGCGTGCTGGCAGAGCTCGGCGCAGACATTCAAATGTCCTGGCAGGCTGAAGACTGAAAAGGGAACGGCCGAAGCACCTGCAAGGCGCCGCGGCCGTTCCGGGCTCTGATGCAATTGCTACTGGGGCTGCGCCTGGGCTTCGTGTGTTTTGACGTTGGTTGCCTGCAGTCCCTTCGGGCCACGCGTGATCTCAAACTCGACCGTCTGGCCCTGGCTCAATGACCGGTACCCCTCGGCTTCTATTGCGGAGTAATGGACGAAGACGTCGTCCTCCCCATCTCGGGCAATAAAGCCGTACCCCTTCGCATCGCTGAACCATTTCACCTTTCCGGTTGCCATGCACTACCTCCGAACTGTCTATCCTGCTCGCGGCTCGCCCCAACCGAATTGTCTGCGGCGACCGCGAGCATCAGACTACGTTTCTAGCCGTTCCTGTCAAGACTCCTTGAAGTCCAGAAGATGGCCATTCTGTGCCTAAACAAGGCCAAAGCCAGCCGTCTTCCAACCGCGGAATTTCGCACGTGCATCGTGAGGATTGCGCCACACGCAGAGAATACTGTGTAATTCAGAATACAGCATGGTCCCGGACAACCAGGGACAACCAACAGGCTCCCGCACACCCGCCTGCGCCTCGCGCTGGCGCCCCGATTTCCAGCCCACGAGTCGCCACGCAAGCTGTGGTTTGGTGATAGAAGATTGCTTGATCCACGCCAATGCGTTGCCCATTCTGTGCCGCCACCGAAGACAAAGTCGTCGACACCCGTCCGTCCGACGACGAGCAGATCATCAGGCGACGACGCGAGTGCATCGGCTGCGGCAAGCGCTTCACCACCTACGAGCGGGTCGACGAGGCGCTGCCGATGGTGGTGAAAAAGGACTCGCGGCGCGAGCCCTTCGATCGAGCCAAGGTGGTGGCGGGTCTACACAAGGCCTGCGAAAAGCGCCCGGTCTCCGCCGCACGGATCGAAGAGGTCGCCGACGAAATAGAGCGCAGCCTACGCGAGATGGCGGACAAAGAGATCCCGTCGTCCAAGATCGGCGATGCCGTGCTCTCCCGCCTGCGCGAGATTGACGATGTCGCGTACCTGCGCTTCGCCTCAGTGTACCTGCCCTTCAAAGACGCCGGTGAGATCATGCACGAAGTGCAGCGGCTCATCCGCTCGAAAGCCGAGGGAGGATGACCGGCGTGCCGGAGGATGAGGAACGGTCTACTTCGCTGCCAGTGGGCTCCCGGCGCGATCGAGCGCTCATGCGCCAGGCGCTGCGCCTGGCGGAGCGGGGTCGCGGACACACACACCCCAACCCGGTGGTCGGGGCGCTGCTGGTGAAGGGCGGCAAGATCCTGGCGCGAGGGTTTCATCGCCAGGCGGGCCTGCCCCATGCCGAGATCGAAGCGCTCGCCAAGCTGGGCATGCGCGCACCCGGCGCCACCCTTTACGTCACGCTTGAACCGTGCTGCCACCACGGTCGCACCGGCCCGTGCACGGAAGCCATTCTGCGCGCTGGCGTCCGGCGCGTGGTGGTCGGCTGCTGCGATGAAAACCCGCGGGTCAGCGGCCGCGGCGTAGCCCGACTGCGCGAGGCGGGCATCGCCGTCGAGGCCGGCTGCCTACGGGACGAGTGCCGCCGGCAAAACCGCGCCTTCTTCTCCTGGATTCGCCGGAAGAGGCCTTGGGTCACGCTGAAGGTGGCGTCCACTCTGGACGGCTTCATCGGCGACGGCCACGAGCGTGAGCGGAATGGGAAAGCGCGCTGGATCACCGGTGAAGCAGCGCGAGCTAGAGCCCATGCGCTGCGTGCGGAGCACGGCGCAATCCTGGTCGGCGTGGATACCGTGCTCAGCGACGATCCGCGCCTGACCGCGCGCCTCGGCGGCCTGGCCAACCGGAGCGCTCCTTCGCCACTTCGCATCGTCATCGACAGCCATCTGCGCACGCCCGCTAGCGCCGCCGTGTTGCAGACAGGGAAGCGGCATGGCGCCACGCTCATCGTCGCCGCCAGAACGCCCAGGCCAAGGCGTGACCTCGTGGCCCGCCAAAGCAAGCTCGAGACCGCCGGTGCCGAGGTGATGTTCGTCACGCCGGACCGGGACGGCCGCGTGGCGCTACCATCGCTCTTGCGCGCCCTTGCCGCACGCGAGGTGCAGTCGCTTCTGGTGGAAGGCGGCAGCCGCATTCACGGCGCATTCATCCGCCAGCGCCTGGTCGACTCCGTCGCGCTATTCCTCGCGCCGCGCCTTGCCGGGTCGGGAGTGCCGATCGTAGAAGGTCGCGGGCTTGATTGGAACCATCCCACCAAACTTGGGCAGCTTGAGATACAAACTCTGGGCCCCGACATCCTGATCACCGCCGACGTCGTCGACCCGGGCAAGCTTCGCCAAAGTAGCCACAGAAAAAGCAGGTAGAAAACACGTGTTCACAGGCATCGTCGAAGGTCTCGGAAAAGTTGAATCCCTGCGCGCAAGCAGCGGCGGCACCCGGCGCTTGACGGTCAAGACCGATCTGCCGGTCGGGAAGCTGCCTCTCGGCGCAAGCATCGCGGTCAACGGCGCCTGCCTGACCGTGGTCGCGCGCAGGTCCGGGCGGCCATCGACGTTCCAGGCCGACGTCGGTCCCGAAACCCTCGCCTGCACGACCTTGGGCTCGCTCGGTCCCGGCGCGCGCGTGCACCTTGAACAGGCCCTGCGCCTGGGCGACGCCCTTGGCGGCCACATGGTCAGCGGCCACGTGGACGAGACCGGGCTTGTGGAGAGCGCGCGCAAACAGGGCAGCACCCTCGCCCTGCGCGTGAAGGCGCCCGAGGAAATCGCCCCCTACCTTTTCAAGAAGGGCTCCATCGCCATCGACGGCGTAAGCCTCACGGTCAACGAGGTTGCAGGCGCGAGCTTTTAAGTCCTGCTGATTCCACACACCCTGGAAGTTACGCTCCTCGGCGAGCTTCGCGCCGGTAGCCGTGTCAACCTCGAAGCAGACATGATTGCCAAGCAGGACGCCCGCTTCATCTAAAGGACCCAAGCCCGCTAGTCCGCACATTTCCGTGCACCAGGCGCTGGAAGACATCCGTTCCTGCAAAATGGTCATCATCGTCGACGACACCGACCGCGA
>CAZBIU010000329.1:0-7784 GCA_964491625.1 uncultured Myxococcales bacterium | reverse complement strand
CACCACCGTCTCGATGACTTGCGCGACCAGCTGGAAGATCGACGTCTCCACTGGGATTTGGAGTCCATAGCAGGGGACGGGCCCTAGTACGTCAGCCCGTATGCGTATGGGTAGAGAGGGTCGTAGGTCGCGTCGCCGTAGTTGATCGGAATTTGCGACATGGAGCGGGGCCAGCTTTGCGGTAGCTTGCCGGTGGGATGGGCGTCGCCGAAGAGGATGTCGGTGATGCCGCCTGCTTCGCTTCCGGGCAGCCACGCAACCACGATGGCGTCGGCGTAGGTCATGATGGGATCGAGGATCATGGGGCGTCCGGCGATCAAGACCACCACGGTCTTGAGCCCGGCCTGCTTCAATGCTTTCACCACGCTCACGTCGTCGCTCGTGACGGTGAGATCAGTCTTGTCTCCCTTGCCTTCGGCGTAGGGTGTCTCGCCGATCACGGCCACGCCGATGCTGGCGCCGCTCGTCGTCGAGCCGGTCGCTGAATACAGCACGTGGCTCGATCCCAGGACGGACTCGAAGGCTTGGCGCACGCTGGTCGCGCCCGGTACGACGTTGCCGCTCGACCCTTGCCAAGAGATGGTCCAACCACCGCACTGGTTGCCCGTGTTATCGGCGCTCTTTCCGGCCAGAGCCAAGGTGGTGGACTTGGCAAGCGGCAGGACGTTGCCGTCGTTCTTCAGCACGACCAGGGATTCTTGCACAGCCTGCCGGGCGACCGCGCGATGCTCGGAAGAGCCGACCTTGTCGGTCAGGCTGCGGTCGACCTTGCCGCTCGACTCGAACAGCCCCAGCTCGCATTTCACGGCCACGATGCGCCGGACGGCGTCGTCGATCCGCGCTTGCGGCACGGCGCCGTCACTCACGGCGGTGGCGAGATAGTTGACCATGGTGGCGACCTCCTGGCCCTGCGCCATGAACATGTCGACGCCCGCATTCGTACACTGCTCGATGCCGACCTGATTCGACAATCCAAGCTGGAAGCAAGCGTTGAAGTCGGAAATCACGAAGCCGCCGAAGCCGAGCTCGCCCTTGAGCACATTCGTGATCATGTCCTTGTTGATGTGCATCTTGGTGCCCTGCCAACTGCTGTAGGAAGGCATGATCGATCCGACCCTCGCGTTGACCGTGGCACGGTAGGGCTCGAGGTGGATGGCACGCAGCTTGGTTTCGTCTCCCGAGGTGTCGCCACCGGTTACGCCGTTGGCCGTGCCGCCATCGCCGAGGTAGTGCTTGGCGTTGGCAAGGATTCCCGTGAACGCACCGGTTGCCGAGAACTGGATCCCCTGGGTCATGGCCACGCCCATGGTACTTGCGAGATCCGTGGTTTCGCCGTAAGCCTCGTAGGTGCGTCCCCAGCGCTCGTCGAGCGCAACCGCGACCACCGGCGAGAAGAAGAAGTCCACGCCACACCCGCGCCCTTCGTCGGAAGTTACGCGCCCGACCTGCTCAACCAGGGCGGCATCGAGGGTGGCGCCGAGGCCAATGTTGTGCGGAAAGATCACGGCACCTTTGACCGTGCTGACGCCATGGACTTCGTCCGCGCCGTAAAGGAAAGGAATCTTGAGCCGGCTCGCCAGCGCCCCTTGGCGGTAGCCGTCGGTCATGTCCGCCCAGCCGGTCGGAGAGTTGTCGGAAGGCGCCGAGCCTCCCTGGCTGAAGGCCGAGCCGAGCGCGAAGTCGGTGACATTCTGATTGGACAGGCCCAACCGCTCCATCTGCAGCATCTGCCCGTACTTTTCGTTGGCGGTCATTTGTGCCACCAGGCCGTCGGCGCGGCTCAAGCATGCTTGGCTCGGGAAAGGGACGGCCGGCTGCGAGCCGCCCGTGCCACTGCCTGCGCTGCCGCCCACCCCGGCACTGCCTGCGCTGCCGCCGCCAGCAGATCCTCCGCTTGCGGAGCCTCCCGCGCCCGATGAGCCGGCGCTCCCGCCGGCGGCCCCGCCACCTGCGCTGCTACTCCCGCCGGACCTGCTACCACCCGCGGAAACCGTCGCCTGTCCACCGGCGCCGCCTCGGCTGACCAGCGTTCCGCCCGAGCCGGCGGCCCCGCCTGCCCCGCCACCGGCGCCTGACGTTCCGCCCGTCAGAGGCACGCCACCGCTGCCCCCGGTTGTCCCCGCGCTCGCGCCACCGGCAGACACGCCACCCAAGCCCGCGTAACCTCCGCTGCCGCCGGCGCCCCCTCCGGAAGCCGGACTTCCACCTGCGCCTGCCGCCCTTGATGGAGGAGAGCAGGCGCCTAAGAGCGCAAGGAAGCCGATGGCAAACCCTGCTATCGACTGGATGCTGCGAGCTTTCATGAGATCTCCATCTCTCAGATTAGCAGTTGGCTGAGGAATGAGACAGGCAAGACCTTCAATCCAAGGTGACGTCCCATGCCGTGCCGGCATCGATCACCTTCTACTTCTGGCAGACGTGGATGTAGTCGATCACCATCTTCTGCGGGAACACGGTGGTAGCGTCGGGGTTGCCCGGCCAATCGCCGCGGGTCAGTGAATCTGTCACCCCAAGGTCATCGATCTGGTCAGGAGGTCGTCGAAGCCGATGTCACCGGCACGCGATTGTGCACGACGTCGGGCTTCTCGACGACCACGCGCTAGATTTGGTGCGGAGGTGAACCAATGTCGAATCCCAGGCCTGCCAAACTGAGCGAGTCCGAAATAGTGACCGCGTTGTCCAAGCTTCCCGATTGGAAGGTCGAGAGCGGCAAGCTCCATCGCGAATACAAGTTCGCCGACTTCGTTGCCGCTTTTTCATTCATGTCCGGCGCGGCGTTGATCGCCCAAGGCATGGATCATCACCCCGAGTGGTTCAACGTGTGGAACGCTGTCCGCATCGACCTTGGAACCCATGATGCCGGTGGCATCACCGCCCTCGATGTGACCTTGGCGCACGCGATGGAGGCGTTGGCGCTCCGGCAGTTAGGAAAATGAACCCGATCGAGCGGCTGTTCGAGCGCGACGGCCTGCCCCGATTCGGACTGCCCGCAGACCTGACGGCCAGTTACGGCGGCGACTTCGGCCTTTGTCGGCCGGCGCTCTACGCGAACTTCGTCGCCTCCGCGGACGGCGTGGTGGCCCTGCCGGGCGCATTCGAGTCGGGCGGCGTGGTCAGCGGAAACAGCGAACCCGACCGATTCGTCATGGGGCTTCTGCGCGCCGTGGCCGATGCCGTGCTCATCGGCGCCGGGACTTTTCGTGCCGGTGCGGGCGGTCTGTGGCACCCCGAGGCTGCCTTCCCCGCGGCGCAAGACCATTTCGTCGAGCTGCGAAGGCAGCTCGGCCTGCGCCCCCGTCCGCTCTTGGTCGTCGTCACCGCCTCGGGACACGTCGATCCTGCCCAACCTGCGCTCGCCGATTGCCTGATCGTCACGACCTCGCAGGGCGAGGCTCGCCTGCGGGGCAAGCTCCCGAGTGGCGCACGGATCGCCGTGCTCGACGCACAGCCCTTCCCATGCCGCCCATTGCTGGGCCTTCTTCGCGACCAGGGGCTGCAGGTCGTCCTTACCGAAGGCGGCCCATCGCTCGTCAGTCAGCTGATCGATGCGGGCTTGCTCGACGAGCTGTTCCTGACCACGTCGCCGCGACTCTTCGGAAGGCAGTCAGGAGACGGCCGCAAGTCGCTCATCGAAGGATTCGATCTGGCAGGACGTTCCTTGCACCTCTTGAGTGTGCGTCGCCACGAATCCCACCTGTTCCTGCGTTATGCCCTGTGAGCGGTAGATGACAAACCATACGGAATCGCCAACTCTCGATGGGTGAAATCGGTCGCGACAGTGTCACCTGCCGACGGGTCTGGCATCCGAAGCAAGCGATTGAAAACCAGACGTGCGCTCTTTGGGGCCGAGTGACGCAGGAGAATGTCGGCCGATGCTCAGAGCACGGCGGCCTGCCACTGCACGCGGGGGCAGTCCCTGTTCCTGAGGTTTAGGTTCGCGCGAATCCGCTGGCTGTAGTGTCGCAGCGCTGGTCCCCACGTCGAAGGAAGGGGTGTATCTATGTCAGCGAAGACTGAAGTTTTCGGGATCGTTGTCCTGATTGCCGTTGCCCAGTGTTGCTCGTCGGAGACAGCGCCGAGCGAGACACGGGCGGCCCGCCAGATGTTCAACATCGACAACGAGACGAGTCAGGAACAGGCCTTTACTGTTTTCGAAAGTGGACAAGTGCGGCCGCTCGCGCTTTCGTCGGATGGCCGGCTGCTCTATGCGACCAACACGCCCGACAACCGACTGGAGATCTTCCGCATCGAGGGGCAGCGACTCGAACGCGTGGCCGCAGTCCCAGTTGGGCTCGAACCGGTGGCGGTCGCCGAGTACCGCCCTGGCGAGGTCTGGGTCGTCAACCATCTCTCGGACAGTGTGAGTGTCGTCGACGTGCGCTACGCCGAAAAGGCCCGTGTGGTGCGCACCCTATTCGTCGGCGACGAGCCGCGCGACATCGTCTTCGCCGGTCCGTACGCCACCCGCGCCTTCATTACTACCGCTCACCGCGGACAGAATACGGGGCGCGATCCACAACTGACGACGCCAAGCGTGGGGCGTGCAGACGTATGGGTGTTCGATGCGAACGAGCTGGGTTCTGCGCTTGGCGGTAGCCCGCTCGCTGTCATCACCCTGTTCGCGGATACGCCGAGGGCCCTCGCGGTGTCGGCCGATCGCCGGACCGTGTACGCGGCGGCCTTCCAGTCGGGCAATCGGACGACCTCGTTATCAGAGAGAATCATTACCCCGAATGGTGGCCTGCCGCCACCGCACACCAACGCGCAAGGCGTACCTCAGCCTCCGACTGGATTGGTCGTGAAGTTCCGAACCGACCCTGCCGACGGTAACCTGCACTGGCTCGACAATGTGGGCCGGCGATGGGATGAGCAAGTCAAGCTATCCTTACCGGACAAGGATGTCTTCGCGATCGATGCCATGGCGAATCCCCCGGCGGCCTCGAGCGCGGGCGTGTTTGCCGGCGTCGGGACGATCCTTTTCAACATGGTCGTGAATCCCGTGAGCGGAAAGGTGTACGTTGCGAATACCGACGCACACAACGAGGTGCGCTTCGAGGGGCACAACCACTTCGGTCCCACCCAGGGCGCGCCCGCCGGCTCGGTGCGCGGCCATCTCGCAGAGAGCCGCATCTCGGTTCTCGATCCGGTGGCGGGCACCGTCAGTCCACGCCACCTGAACAAACACCTCGACTACAGTCGCGATGGCACGCCGGATGAGGCCGCCAAGAGTCTGGCTTTTCCGACGGGCATGGCGGTGTCGTCGGATGGCCGCACCTTGTACGTCGCGGCTCTCGGTTCGAGCAAGGTGGGCGTGTTCTCGACGCGTACTCTGGAAAATGACACTTTCGAGCCCTCGCTCGCCAACCAGATTGCCGTCAGTGGCGGCGGACCAAGCGGTATCGTGCTCGACGAGCGCAAAGGCATCCTCTACGTTCTGACACGTTTCGACAACTCGATCTCGATGGTCGACACGCGGACACGGAACGAGCTTCGGCATGTGAAGATGTTCAACCCGGAACCGGCAAGCGTCACGAAGGGCCGCCGTTTCCTATACGACGCCGCTTTCACCTCCAGCCACGGCGACTCGGCATGTGCGAGTTGCCACGTCTTCGGCGATTTCGACAGCCTGGCTTGGGATTTGGGCGACCCCGACGATTTCGTCACGCCCATCCCTGGACCCTTCACCGTAGATCCCGCGATCGTCGCGCAGGTGGCGGGCAACCCGCCGACCACCCACTTCACGCTCAAGGGGCCGATGACGACCCAGAGCCTGCGCGGCATGGCCAATCACGGCCCCATGCACTGGCGTGGCGATCGTACTGGCGGCACGGACGCCACTCGGCTCAACGCCGTGCCCAGCGCGCAACCAAACACGGGCACCTTCGACGAGGACGCGGCCTTCAAGAAGTTCAACGTGGCATTCGACGGCCTCTTGGGCAGGAGCGGCCCGCTGAGCGCCGACGACATGCAGGCCTTCACCGACTTCATCTTGCAGGTCACGTACCCGCCCAACCCCATCCGCAATCTGGACAATTCGCTCACGCCAGACCAACAGGCCGGTCGCGACTTCTTCTTCAGCCAGACTGCCGACGGCCAGGAGCTCCCATCGGACACCTTCCACAACTGCAACGGATGCCACACGCTGGATCCCGGAGGCAACGCCCAGTTCGGCGTCCCCAAGCCGGGCTTCTTTGGCAGCGATGGGCGGTATTCCTTCGAGGCGGAGACGCAGTTCTTGAAGGTGCCACACCTCCGCAACGTGTATCAGAAAGTGGGCATGTTCGGCATGGCCGCGACCTTCAATCCCGACGACACGAGCGGCATCGCCTCATTCCTCCCCGCTCCGTACAACGACAACTCATTCATGGGCGATCAGGTGCGCGGCGTCGGGTTCCTTCACGATGGCAGTGTCGATACCGTCTTTCGATTTCACGGCGGAACCGTGTTTGCCCAGCGAGCAGCATCGTCCACCGCCCCCGGCAACCCGGGCGGCTTCACAGTCATCACGGATCCGAACGATCCTGCCCTGGCCCAGCAGGAGTTGCTCGCCAACCTAACCAAGCGACGGCAGGTCGAGGCGTTCATGTTTGCCTTCGATTCGAATCTTGCCCCCATCGTCGGTCAGCAGGTGACGCTGACCGGGGACGCCTCCCCCGACGTGGCGGCCCGAATCGACTTACTTGAAGCGCGCGCAGTCGGCGGCGAGTGCGATCTCATCGTCAAAGGTCTGCTCGATGGTCGCAACGTGGGATTCCTGTTCAACGCCAAGGACGGAATGTTCATCCCGGACAGCGTAAGAGGCCGGCCGCTGAGTGACGCGGCCCTGCGCGGGCAGGCCCGGCGAGCCGTGCTCACATTTACGGCCGTGCCGCCCGGCTCCGGGATTCGCATGGGCCTCGATCGCGACAGCAACGGAGTGCTCGATGGGGATGAATTGGATACCTACTGAGGGCGGTCGGCGACGACTGGCGCGGCGGCGACGCCGTGGTCCGCCGAGCCCGGCATCTCCTCTGGCTCGGAAGCCGACCCCGCGGCGATAGGGAACTGGGACGCGGCGGAGGCGGCCTTGGCCATCACGGCCTTGTGGATGGGGTACATGAGCGCGACTGTGGTGCCGACGGCGACGGCCACCACATAGCCAAGCAGGTCGTAATGCACGAGGTTGCCGTCGGCCCGTTGAACCACGATGAGTCCCGCCACCGAAGCGGCAAGACCCCCCGAGAACTGCTGCAACGAGGAGCTCACGGACATGAAGGCGCCGCGGTCCTGCATGTCGGGGACCGCGGATGTGAGCGCCATCGCCGTGATCATGCGGGCGGCGATGGCCACGAACAGCGCCGAGTTGATGAGCACGACGAGGCCAAGCGGTGTCACGCCTAGGTTGCAGTAGATGGCGACCACGGTTGCCGCCAGCGCCGAGCCGACGCAGAACACGAGGTACTTACCGACCCGATCGGCGAGCCGTCCGAGCAGCGGCCCAGCCGCGAAGGCGACGACGCCGGTGATCATGAACAGCATCGGCAGCTTTGCCAACGGGATCCCGAGGTTGTGCACCGCGAACGTGCTGCCGAAGGGCATCAGCATGTACCCGCCGGTGGCGAGCAACATGGTGGCGGCGAAGGTTTGCAGGTATCGCCACTGCCTGACGGTCTTCAGCAGGTGCTCGAATGGGTTGCGCTCCGAGCGGAGCTTGAGGTGCGCGTCGATGGGCTTGAGCTTGCCCGCGATGACGAGGCCGACGGCGGCGCTAACCGCGAACACCATGATGAAAGGCGCCTGCCAGC
>CAZBIU010000328.1:0-7787 GCA_964491625.1 uncultured Myxococcales bacterium | reverse complement strand
TGCGTGCACGACCCCAGTCTAGCCCAGTGTCGGGGCAGGAGATGACCGCAATCTTCGTCGTGTCCGTCGAACTCCGGACGCAAGTCCAGGCTCACTACGGCGTGACCATGCATGCCTTCGTATGCTTGTCGACGCATGCTCATTTCTTGCTGTCACCCACAAGCGCCCCAGCCCCGAGCGCTGCGGACCGCGACCCCGATCTCACGGCCCGGGCGGCCAGCGTACGTCGGGCCAGTCAAAGGATCCCAATTCGCTCTTGCGGGCAAAGACCAGGGTTCCGAATTTCCAGGCCAGCCGCTCCTCTTGCGGAAATTCGGCCAGGGACGCGCCCAGCTCGCTCAAGGCGACGGCTCGGCCACCCAGCTTGACCAGCAAAGAGCACCGATCAAGACGGTCATTGAGCGACAGATCGCTCGGGCGGTGGGCCAGCAAGTCGAAGCTCCGATCGCGCATGGGCGGCAGTCCGGACACGATGTCGGGCGGCGCGCGTAGCGGGTCTACGCTCGGAGCCAAGTTGCGCAGGCGCCCACGTATCAGGGCCAGCCACGCGTCGACGTCTGGAGTCGGCTCGCCCGCGGGTGGTTGCTGAGCCAGGACCCGTCGGGCCAGCGCCTCGACGTCGGTCCATGCTTCGCGATCGATTAGTGCCTTGAAAGCCGCGCGGCGGGTTGCAAGGGGCCGGTCGTACCAGGGCACGGCCCGTGCATCGAGTTGGCGATGCTCGACCAGGCCGATCAGGGCGCGGTCGGCGGCTGCAGGAATCAGGGCGGCGGCGTCGTCAATCCGCCCCAGCGCTAGCAGCGCCTCCATTTTCGCGTGGGTCCAGGCCAGTCCGAGCGCGCCCTGCGGGGCCGACCCCGACAGCACCTCCAAAGCTGCCGCCGGTTTGCCCGTTTCTACCAGCCACAGAGCAAGATCGATCGGGCCAAGCGGATCGGCCCCTGCTGCTGCTCGCATCTGCGCCTCGTCCACCCAATAAATCCGAATGGAATGGCCGATGGATTGGCGGTGAGGAAGGCGCAGAAGCCAGCGCAGTCGGGCAGACCAGTTGCTGTCGAGGACGTGCAGGCTCGACAGATTGGCGGCGACGAGGCCGGCGCACGGTCGCCGCGGGTTGACGACGATGGAGTTCCTCGACGAGAAGCGAGCCAGCGCCAGCTCGTCCTGCCCCCAATCCACATTCGAATCGAGTAGAACAGCGTCGCCTCCTTCGGGGCCACCGGCCAATTCGTTGAAATATGCGAGATGGTCGGGCGTGATTCGCACGGCGCTCAGCACAAGCCATCCGCCAAGCCCCGCGACGAGCAAGCGGCCCGCGACGCCAGCCCGAATCAATCGAGCTGCACCGAGGCCGGCCAGCACCAATCCGAACGGGTACAGTGCCAGCACGTGGCGGACGCCAATATTGACCGAATGAATGACTGTCATGCCAAGAAACAGGGCAGACGCAGGAAGAAGGCCGAATAGCAGTAACTGCCGTCGCTGGGGACTTCGGCCCGCCAAGACGCAGCCGAGCACGCCGGCGATAAGAATCGGAATTGGTAGCTTCACCAATAGAGCCACCGGGTAGTACCAGGCGAAAGTGCTATCGCGCCATTCGCCAAGCAGGTAGGAGGCCCGCCGATCGACAGCTCCATGCGCGAGCTTGCCCAGGAGGCCCTCAATCAAACCAGGAGGAAACAGCCAGGACGCCGCGTGAACCAAGAACGAACCGATGCCTTGCCAGGCTCCAGAGCTGTCGCCCAAACGTATGCGAATTGCATTCCACGGGTCGACGGCAGGGCGACCGAGATAGGCTAGGTGAGAAAACACGACCAGCGCCGCCCCCGTCGCCAGCAGCAGCCCGGAGGCCGCCCGGACGCGCGAGCGCCAGGGCAGGTTCGCGGCGAGCATGCCGGCGGGCAAGACCAGACAGGCGTAGATCACGGTGAATTTGAACAGAACCCCGATGGCCAGAACTATGCCCACACTCGCGACGCGTAGCCGGGTTGGCTTTTCGGACGCCTTCGCGGCGAGACTGCACGCTAAAAAGAAGAGAAACGTGGATGGAATGTCCAACGTGGCCACGGCCGAGTGCGCGACCAGGTCGGGACAACAGGCGGCGGCAAGAAACGCCGCTGCCCCGGCGGTGGGCCCCGCCCAACGGGTAGCCATCACGCCGACCAGCACCACGATTCCAATCCCAAACAGAATTCCGGGAATGCGAGCTGGCAATAACGCCGCCGGATCCTGTCGCAGAGGATGGGTTGCGGTGCCGGTGAGCATGGGGCCCGCAGCCGCCAGCAGTTGCCCGAGCGGTGGGTTGTCGAGACCGCCGGCGAATCGCCCTGTCTTCCAATAAAGGATCCCCGAGGGGAGGTGGGCTGCAAGCTCATCTGCGGCGGCCGACTTCGTGACGGCCGCCATCAGGCCCTGGACAAGGAAACCGGCGAGGACTACGCCGACGAAGAGCCAGTATGCGGGCTTGGGTAGCGAGAAGTCAGCGCGGCGTACGCCGCCATCGCCCCGCAGGTCGACATCGTCGGAGGCCATGCCAGGTCAGACTACACGATGTCTCGGCAATCGAGCAGAAAGAATGCCTTGGTTTGGCTGCGGATTTGGCGGTCCGCGTGGAGTTTCAGTCGCCGCTCAGATGATCGAGACCGCACTTCGGCAACCCAGGAAAATCCCGGTGCCGTCCTTGGGTAGCGTCCCTGGTTGTCGTATTGGTCACGGTTTGGGTCGTCTGTATCGTCCAGGTCGCTGTCCAGGTCTGAGTCGCCGTATTCGTTGCCGTCCCGGTGGCGGTGAGGGTACGCGTGCCTCCGCCTGCATTGGTCGCCGGCGAGGTCGAGGTGGCGGTCACCGTCACGGTGACGGTTCCTGTGCTCGTGCCGGAGCCCCACATGGTCGCGCTGGTAGTCTTGGTCTCGGTGCTGTTGAAGGGGCAAAGTTAGACAATTGCCGAACGATCCGAGCTGAGCGAATCGCACCCTAATGTTTTCGGGTGGGGCGCGTTAACGGAAAAGTCGCCACATGTTGGAATTGCTAGACAAGTCGGATAATAAACGTGCGCGCAGTCCGGATTTGCTCGTTCGTTGCAATGAATCCGCTCTCACTCTCGTCATCGGATGCGAGTCGGACTGCGAGGGTGGGGCATTCGCCGAAGAGAGCCGCCAGGGTTGCGAAGGTCGGATGGCCGACTCGTTCTTCCAAGACGTCGAGATGCGGAAGCGCTGTCCACGGCTTGCCTTTAGCGATCGCGGACCGCAAAGCGCTGGCCACGCGTTGGATCTCGCCCTGATTGATCTCGTTCGCGTTCGCGGCTTTCTCCAGTATGGCCATGGCGCTCCCAGCCGCGGGCAGCACAACTTCGTAAAACAGAATGTGCCAGCCGATCAGAAACAACTTGTCGGCGGCGGTACATTCGACCATGCGCGCGGCTGAGCCCGGTTTCGGTTGTTGCGTAAGCAAATGCTCGAGACCGAGGCTGGAGGTCGCGAGGGCGGCGCGGGCTGCTTCGACTGGACGCATGGAACGTCGGCCCAAGTTGCATCCGGCGACCAGGACGTTCGCCAGGTAGGCCAGCTCTTGCACGCGAGTGGCGTGAATGCCTGGCGCTCGGTCGGCAATCAGGCGCAAGGCCGCCGTGAAAGCGTCGACGGCGGCCTCGGAGGTCTTGGCGGACTTACCTTCGAGAAGATGTGTCGACGGTGCCTGCGGAAGAACCTCCGCCTCACGCAAGAGCGCGAGCAGATCGGACGCCTCAGGTGTCGACCCCTTGTCGGCGGTCACTGGCGCGGCGGTCGCGTTTCGCTCGGGCTGGCGACGAAGCCTTCTGAAGTATGCGCGGGTTATGGGATCACGCTCGTCCGATGCGACCAGCACATCCAGCTTGCTGGTTCGTGCAAGCGAGAGGAATGCTGCAGCGTCGGACGGGGCAATGAATCCCTGCTCGGCCCTGCGGTCATCGCGGTCGCCCGCAACATCGTCCTCCAAGGACTCAGTGGCGGTCAGAACTTCGAAAAGACCACCGTTGTCGTCGATGAATTCGGCGTCCATGGCACACAGTCGTTCGAGCAGGCGCTGCAGGAAATCGTGATGGTCGCGGTCGAGGGCGACCAGCAAGCCGAATAAGGTGTCCCAACTTTCGTGCCGTCGCGAGATGATTCGGTACTCGCCCAGTTCTTCACAGAGGCAGCTTTCCAAGGCCTTCTCTAGCTGCACATCGTCGTCAGCCGGGTATTCGGCGGTCTTGCTGGACGACATGCCAATCGCCAGCGCCTCGATGTTGATCACCAGCACCTGTTTGTGGAAGGCGAGGGTGACCAGGTCTTCGGGCAACTCCGCCAGCTTCTGCGCGGCGAACGCCTCGCCCGCCTCCAGCATGACCTCCAGCCACAGCGCAAAGCGATCGGCGTCGAAGGATTCAGGCTCGCCCGGGCCGGGGCTGTGCCACAAATCGTCGTCGAAGATGGCCACAAGCTGCGGCGTGGTGGCCAGCGCGGCGATTTCGCCCGCGTCCTCCAGCCCAATGTGGCCGATGACCCTGCCGAGTACGTCCGGTGGCAGCGACTGGACCGCCGCCACCAGGTTGGGCTGGTCCAGGATGCGGTGGATAAGCTGACGTGACCCGCCGGTGAAAAGGCGCCGTAACCCGTCCGACATGCGGACAAGTCTATCCAAGTTTCTGCAGGACCGCCTCCAGTTTGCTGCGGACCTTTTCCGCCAGCGCAATCATCGCAGGCGAACCGTCAGTCGCCATCACCTGGCGTGGATCCACGGTGGACACCACAGCCCTGCCGTCGTCGCCTTCGTAGACCGCGACGTTGCAAGGAAGCAGCACGCCGACTCCGAGATCGGTGGACAGCGCCTCGTGGGCGAAGTGCGGATTGCAGGCGCCGAAAATCCGATAACGGCGAAAGTCTGCCGGTTAGAGTCGTCCGGCACCGAAAGGGTTCGCGCGCGATCCAGACGTAGTCGACGGTTCCGGCGGGCTGCTACCACCACTGCGCCTGGCAGTCCCACACCATCCAGCTCGCCGGCTGCGCCGATCCGCTGGAATTTTGGTAGTAGCCGGGCTTTTCCACGCAGGCACAGTAGTTGGCCGAGCTCGAGCTGTCCTTGCCCCAGGCCCACTCGGTGCTGCAGCCGTTGTTCTTGGTCACGTTCGACGTTGCGCTGGAGGCGTTGCTGCTGTCCAGCCCCTTCGCGGCCGCGCTATCGACCGCGGATGTCACCAGGGCGCAGCCACCGGTTGCACTGCTGGTGTAGTTGCCCCCCGAGCAGGTCATTTCCTTGAAGCCGTACATGCCCGGCGCGCAGGTCTTGAGGCAGGTCTCGAAGCCACTCACGCACGCGCTAGCTGAGGATCCGCTCTTGACCGAGTTCGGGCCGGGGCACAGCACATCGGTGTCGAGGGTGGCGCCTGCCACGCGGTCGACCAAGGCGTGGGAATCCGACGGCTTGTAGCTGCAATTGGCGCTGGGCCCTTCGCCGGTGCCGTTGGCCCCGACGGTGGAGTCGTTGTCGCTGTTGACTTCGTACACGTTGCACAGAACCGGGCTGCGGAAGGTACAGATGTTGGACAGTGTGGCCTTGTCGTTGGTGCTGATACCGACAATTTGGTTGACGCCGATGGCGACCACGTCCTTGACGTTGACCGTGTGGTTGGCGCTGGTGGTGCAACCGCCGCCACTGCCGCACGAACGGTAGAGCTTGCCACCAACCTCGGCATAGACGCCGGTGATGTTCAGGGTGCTGCTGCCTCCGTTGTGCTGAATGATCTTGTCACGGGCGCCCTTGAATCCGCTGTTGGAAATGGTCGATGTGCCGCTCGACTTGCCGTCGATGTTGATGGTGATGGCATCGTCGCAAATATACGGAAACCAGACGTTGTCGATGGTGCAGCTACCGAGGCAGTGGATGCCGTCGCCGACGTGCGTGCCGAAAACGACGTTCTTTACCGAACCACCGTCAGCCACTTCGATGAGGGCCGTGGTGCTGCTCTGGTCGCCGATGGTGCAATCATTGAATGATGAAGCTCCGTCGTGCAGGGCCCCCTTGCCATCGTAGTCCGTGACCGACATCGTCTTGGAGATGGTCACCGGGCTCCCGGTTGCGGTTGGCCAGTTTGGCATTTTGCAGGTGGGCGACACCGTCACGCTGGTCCCGGTGCTTCCGCCGTTGCTGGTCGTTCCGCCACTACCCGAGGCTCCACCGGGACCGGTTGTTCCGCCCGAACCGCCCGGGCCAGTCGCACCGCCGCCGGCAGCACCACCCTTGCCCGTGGCGCCGCCACTGCCCGAAGCGCCGCCGGACGCAGTGGCTCCACCCGCGCCGGTGCTTCCGCCGTTGCCGGTCGTGCCTCCAACCACGGTGGCGCCGCCTGCCTGCGATGCGCCGCCCGTTCCCGAAGCGCCTGCGGTCTTCGTTCCGCCGGTTCCGCTGACTCCTCCGTTTCCCGTGACTCCGCCCTTTCCTATGGTGCCGCTCGTGCTCGTTGCTCCGCCGCCCGCTTGCTCACCGCCGCTTCCCAACGCCCCGGATGCTCCCCCGGGTGCAGAGCTTCCGCCCGCGTTGCTCGTGCCTCCGGCCTGCAAGCCCCCGTTGGCTGTCGTCGCGCCACCGATTCCGCTGGCGCTGCTGCCGGCTCCGGTGCTTCCGCCCGACGCTTGACTCGCGCCCCCGGTTCCTTGGTTGCCGCCGCTGGACTGCGAGCCGCCCGCATGGCTTCCGCCTGTGCCGGGAGGATTGGAACCGGTGCCTCCGCTGCTACAGGCCCCAGCAATCAACATCATTGGAAGAAAGATGGCGGCCACAATTCGCATCCCTGACATAGATTCTCCTTTGCTTTCGATACCGCCAGTCCGGCATGTGCTGGCGAGCCACGGCTTTGTTAGCCTGGGCAGTGTACGACCGAAGCATTGGCGGCTCAGGTGTTCGTGAGAGACCCGGAACGAGGCGCGGTGACGGCAGGAATATTCGTGACAATGCGATGCGGAACGAGTGGCCGCGTGAGCCCTTTTCTGGGCCAGGCGCCACCGCCCAGCATTCATTGACTCTCTCTGCTCCGGGGGTATCACGATGCTCAAGAGGACACTGGCATTGGCCGCTCTGGCTTCCGTTTCGACTCTGACGGTCGGCTGTAGTAGCTCGGGCACGTCGCCGGAAGGTTCAGGGGGCATTCATAGCGGCGGCTCGCCTGCCGGGTCGGGCGGGGCGACCAGCGGGAATGGTGGTTCGGCTTCTGGCTCGGGTGGCAGCGGCGCGAATGGCGGCAGCACTTCCACGGGCGGCACCAGCTCCGCGGGCGGCACAGTCGGAGGCGGCGGAACTGTGTTTGGTAGCGGGGGCGCCGCGACGGCTTCGGGTGGAACGACAACATCTTCGGGCGGTGCGACCACGGGTCGCGGTGGCGCCGGCTCCGGCGGCACTGCCGTCGGCAGCGGTGGCGCGACGGCAAGTGCCGGTGGCTCGACGAGCGCGAGCGGCGGCGCAACGCCGGCGTCGGGCGGAGCGGTTTCAAGTGGAGGTGCGAAGTCGGGCGGCTCGACCGGCGCGGGCGGCTCGACGGGAGCCGTGGGCGGAACCAGTGCAGCAGGCGGATCGGGTGCCGGCGCGGGCGGCAAGTCAGCCGGCGGCAGCACCTCCGGAAGTGGCGGCGCTGGCACGGGCGGAGCAAGCAGCACCGGTGGCGCCGCGGGGGGATCGACCGGTGCTTCCGAGTGTGACGTCTGGGTTGGAACCGATGGGAGCGATAGTGCCGCCGGGACGTCCGCCGGGACCGCAGAGGCGACCCTTGCCCA
>CAZBIU010000327.1:0-7812 GCA_964491625.1 uncultured Myxococcales bacterium | reverse complement strand
CGAACAGCACCATGCCGGACGCGCGGTAGCGCTCTTCGCGATAGGTCTCCATGAAGTACCCGCGCGCATCGCCGAAGCGCTGGGGTTCGACCAGAAGGACCTCGGGCAGGCTCATCGGCGTAACTTTCACTGCGGACCTCGCTCGGCCAAATTGAGAAGATATTGTCCGTAACCGGTCTTCGCCAGGGTACGCGCCAACTCTAACAAACGCGTCCGATCGATCCAGCCCCTGGCGAAGGCGATTTCTTCGGGACAGGAAACCATCAGCCCCTGGCGCGCCTGGATGGTCTGGATGAATTGCGACGCCTGCAGCAGCGAATCGTGGGTGCCGGTGTCGAGCCACGCGACCCCACGACCCATCTTTTCCAGGTAAAGCTGTCCGCGCTCGAGATACAGGCGATTGAGGTCGGTGATCTCTAGCTCGCCGCGCGCGCTCGGCTTTAACGACTGCGCCAGCTCCACCACGTGCTGGTCGTAGAAATAAAGTCCCGTCACCGCGTAGTTGCTCTTCGGCTGCTCGGGCTTTTCCTCGAGACCGGTCACGCGGCCTTCGTCGTCGAGCTCGGCCACGCCGTAGGCCTCTGGGTTTTGCACGAAGTAGCCGAACACGGTGGCGCCCGATTTCCGCTGCGCGACCTTTTCGAACAAGCTCGGCAAGCCGTGGCCGTAGAAAATGTTGTCACCCAGCACCAATGCGCAGGGATCGCGCGCGATGAAATCGCGCCCGATCAAGAACGCCTGCGCCAGGCCGTCGGGGCTCGGCTGCACAGCGTACGTGATGGCGAGCCCCCACTGGGCGCCGTCCCCCAAGAGCTTCTTGAACGGCCCCTGGTCCTCGGGCGTCGTGATGACCAGCACCTGCCGGATTCCTGCCAACATCAGCACCGACAGCGGGTAGTAGATCATGGGCTTGTCGTAGACCGGGACGAGCTGCTTCGACAGCGCTCGCGTGATGGGATGCAGGCGCGTGCCCGAGCCGCCGGCCAGGATGATGCCTTTGCTGACCATCACCGCCCTCCGTAGTTGTGCTCGATCCAGCGGCGATACTCGCCGGTGCGCACGCTGGCGACCCAGTCTTGCTGGTCCAGGTACCAGCGCACGGTCTTGCGTAGGCCGGTGGCGAAGGTCTCGCGCGGCTTCCAGCCGAGTTCGCGTTCGATCTTGCCGGCGTCGATGGCGTAGCGCAGGTCGTGGCCCGGCCGGTCCTTCACGTAGGTGACAAGGCCCAATAGCTCGCTCTCGCTCGCCTTGGTCTCCTCGGCGACGATGGCGCAAAGCTGCTTGACCACGTCGATGTTGCGCTGTTCGCTGCGTCCGCCGATGTTGTAGGTCTCGCCGACCTTGCCTTTCTGGACCACCGTCCAGATGGCCTCGCAGTGATCGCCGACGTAGAGCCAGTCGCGCACGTTTTCGCCTTTTCCGTACACCGGCAGCGGCTTGCGTTCGACGAGGTTCTGGATCATGAGCGGAATCAGTTTCTCCGGGAACTGCAGCGGGCCGTAGTTGTTCGAGCAGTTGGTGATTTTGACCGGCAGATTGAAGGTGCGACCCCAGGCGCGGACCAGGTGATCGCTTGCGGCTTTGGAAGCTGAGTACGGGCTCGACGGATCGTACCGCGTCTCCTCGGTGAAAAGCCCATCGGCGCCGAGCGATCCGTACACCTCGTCGGTGGAGACGTGGTGGAACAAGCCCTGCCCGTGGGTCCAAATCTCGCGGCAAGCCTCCAGCAGGTTGAAGGTTCCCTCGATGTTGGTGCGCAGGAACGGCCGCGGGCCGGCGATGGAGCGGTCCACGTGGCTCTCGGCTGCGAAGTGAATGACCAGGTCGGGCCGATGCTTGGTTAGGGTCGCGCGGACGGCCTCGAAGTCGACCAGGTCCACGCGAACGAAGGCGTAGTTAGGCAGCTTCTCGATGGCGCCAAGGCTGCGCAGGTTCGCGGCGTAGGTCAGGGCATCCAGATTGATGAAGGTGTGCTCGGGATGGCGCGGGACCAGCAGATTGAGAAAGTTGGCGCCGATGAATCCGGCGCCGCCGGTAATCAGTATCTTCATGGTATGGGGGCGAACCATACCGCAAAACCCGGCGGTTATTCGCGTCGAAGCGAATGCTACGGCCGGATGGGCCAGGTCACGTCCGCCAGACCGTCGTGACCCAGGTCGAGCAGGCATTCCCGCAGCGCCTTGACGGAAAGGCGCTGGCCTGGCTCACGCACAAGGCCCGCAGACAGAAGATCCCCGAGCGACTTGTGGCGGCTGTGTTGGCGAATCCACGCAAGCCCAGGCGGATTTCCGTTGTGGGACAAGTGCGCAGCGAAGATGGCCGGCAGTGAATCGCCGGCGAACAGCGGCGTGCCGGTGACCAGCTCGAAGGCGAGACAACAGAACGCGTACACGTCGGTGGCGCGCGGGTCGGCCCGGTTGCCGAAGGACGACAAGTCCCAAACCTCGGGGCCGCCGTAGTACGGGCTGCCGCAGCCTGGGCGGACCTTACGTCCGGCCAGTCCGAAGTCCACCAGCACAGGCACTTGGCGAACCTCCGCGCGCGGCCGGCGCGGGGCCGCGTTGTCGTGGGGAGCGCGCAAGATCACGTTGGCCGGCTTGACGTCCAGGTGGGCCAGCCCGACGTCGTGCATGGCCTGCAGCCCCGCGGCGATCCCGTCCAAGACATCGAGCACCAGGCGCATGTTGAGCGCGCGCCGGTCCACCAACCCTTCCAGCGTGTTGCCGCGCACGAGCTCCATCACGAGGATCGGTTTCGGCCGTGCGCCCGCGTCGAAGGTCTCGAACCCGGCGATGTTGGGGTGCCGGGGCAGGGTAAGAAGCGTGCCCGCTTCCTCGCGGAAAAGCTGCATGAACTCGTCTTCAGACAGCGTGTGCGCGGCGGCGCCCGTGTAGGTCGGCACCTTCAGCGCGAAAGTTTCCGCGCCTTCCTCATGACGTTCCTCTGAACGGCGAGCGACGAACACCGATCCGCCCGCGCCGGTGCCGATGGGCCGCACCACGAAGAAACCACCCATGATCCGACTGGGGGGCAGCCACGCCGGCAGGTGAAGCTGACGCCCGCGCTTGCTGACGTGGGTGATCTCGCTCGACGGACGAGGCTGGCGTGGCAGGCGCCCGACCCGGGTGAGAACCCGCGCCACCACCTCGGCAAGAAGCGGCGGCAGATCCTGACGAACCGCCTCGGCGGCCGCGGTGGCAGCGGCGCCGACGCCCTCGTCGTGCTCGCGCAGGGCCCGTTCGATCCAGGCTTCGAGCCGGCGCAGGGCGCGCGTCGACTGCAACGGCGGATAGTTATCGCGCAGCCCGGTTCTGCGCATCCCCCCCGCGCACAATCGGGCCGTGTACGAAATGGCGCCCGCCAGGCGATCGAGCGCGGCGCTGTTCTCGCCCTTGCGCAGCTCGGTGAGGGAGATCGCTTCGTTGAGCGTGTCGAGCACGCGCACCAGGCTCAGAATCGCCCGGCGCAGACCCTCCACGCGCGCCGAGCTACCCGGTGGCAACGCCTCGGCCACGTCGCGCAGGTTCTCCACCAAGGCGTGCTCGTCGGCCTGGCTGCCGCGCTCGGCGAGCACGCGCGGAATCTGCGCCGCCGCCGCGAAGGTTTCCTTGAACTCGGGAACCATGCACGCCTCGGCCAAGGCGCGCAGGTCGGCGGCGCCGGACAGGCTCCATAGCGCGGCCACAAAGACGTCGGACAGCTCGCACACCTGCTCGCGCGCGAGCGCATCCGCCGAACGCGCCAGGGTCGCGCACAGGAGCCGCCGCAACGGCGAAGGCACGTCGGTCTGCGCCCTCTGCGCGAGTAGCTTGAACACGTGCAGGCGGCGCCCGCGCGTCTCCGGCGTGGACTCTTCGGTGTCGTCGATGTCGGAATCGACCAAGTGAAGCAGCGTGCGTAGCTGGCGAAAACGCAAGGTCAGGTTGGGAATCGTGTCGCTGGTGACGGTCTGGTGCTCGCGCACGAGCAGCCAGCTCCCCAGTCGCCACAGGATGCCGGTCAGGGGACTCGGTCCGCGTTGATTGCGCTCGCGAACCGTGACCAAGTCGGACAGCACCGATGTGACCAGCAAGCCCGCGTCCAGCTCGCGCAGGGCGCGGAAGGCCAGCTTGCGCTCGGCCGCGGTTTCCTCGCCGGTGCTTTCCAGCACGTTCATCGCGTTACTGGCAACTTCGACAGCCGCTGCGGTAGCCGGACCAAGGTCGGTGCCGTCGGCGAAGGCTTGCAGGGCTTCGGCCAGGTGGAAGCGCACCGAGGCCGGCTTCTCACTGCCCAGGTCAAGGTCGTCTTTGAGCGCCTCGATGAGCGCCTCTGTGCCGTCGTCGGGCGCCGACTGGCTTGCGCGCAGGCGCTCGATGGCGGCCATGGCAGCCTGCGTGCCGACCGCATGGCCCGCGACCTCCTCTCGCAGGTCTGCCAGCGCCTCGATGGCTTCGATGCCGCCGCACGGGACCAGCTTGGCCAAGAGCTCGTCGGCCGCCTCGGGCTCCTGCTCGACCACGCATGAAAGGCCGAAAATCATTGCCGATGCGATGCCGTTGTCCCGCGTCTGCATCTCGCTGCCAAGCAGCTTCATGCAGGCGGGTAGTGCCGTGCTCGGATCGTGCGCAGCGGTGGCGGAAAGCGACGTCGCCGCACGTCTCCATTCGGAAGGGCCAAGCCGCGGCGCCAGGTCGCGCTCAATCTCGGCCGCACGCATGGGCGCCGCCACCGCCAGCAGCCCGCGCGCGACCGCCACGTGCCGCCACACCAGTGATTCGCGATCACTGATAAGTCGGGCCCAGGCGGTGCGGACCGCCGGCCGTTCAAACACGCGCACGCCGCTGTCGTCGCCCTCCTTCGCACGACGGGCCGCCTCGCGCGCGGCCCGTTCCAAAAGCCGAGCCGCCAGCCGCCGCGAATGCAAGGCGCCCATGGAATAGGCGGAAAGCCAGCCGCGCTCCAGCTCGGGGCGCGACACCAACGCCAGGGCCAGGCCATCCACGTTCGCGCCTGTCGAGAGCGGCAGCCGCAGCGAAAGGGCCACCCGCGCGCGGATCTGCACGCCGCCGAGCGCGCGCGGCGACGACAACGCCAAAGCGGTCGCCAGGGTCACGAAGGTCGCCGCATCCCCCTCGTGCAGGGTCACCAGGACCCGCCGTCCCAGCTCGCGCTTCTCCGGACTTTGCGGTAGGGCGCCTGCCAGCTCGAACAACGCGGCAGCCGCCACCGGCCGAGAGAGAAACGACAAATCGTCGGCCAGCCGAGCCCCAAGCGCGCAGCGCACGCTGGCGAGCAAATGGTCGGTGGCCAGCCCTTCGAGAGGGGTGGGCTGCTGGTCTCCGGCGGCTGCGGCCAGGCTGGCCATGCCCTGGCGCCAGAGCGAACGCCGCTCGTCAGGGCTTTCGCGCGTGTGGATTTGCGCGAGGCCCACAAGATAGTCGTCACCGCCGTGCATGGAAAGTACCCAAGGCATCGGGCCGGGGGCTCGTATTATCGGGCGCCGGGCCGCCGGCCTTGCCGGGAGATCGTACCATTCCAGTAGAAATCCGCGAGAGTGCTATCGCGACGGCCCTGTGGGCACACGCACCTTCATCGGCATATACTTCCCGTCGAGACCACCATGCCAAGGCGATTGCCCAACCCGAACCTGACCGCCTTGCTTGCCCTCTCGGCCCTCGGGGAGCTCATTTTCGACCGCATTCTCACGGGCGCCTTTCTACCCGCCCGGCCCGGCTCCATGGTCGAGCGTTGGCTTTTCGGGCTGGGCGCTTTCGTTTCGAATCTGTCGGGGATTCTGGCTCTACTGCTCGCGATAACCGCGCTCGTGCAGGCCCTGGGCAAGGACCGGATCTTCCCGCGCTCCATGCGCATCACGGTGACCACGATCGGCATCTTCTTCACAGCCCTCGCCGCGATGGGCGTGCTGTGGTTGATGGGGACGCCGAGGTATCACATTCACCTGCTCATCAGCCACGGCTTCTTGGTCTTCTTCCTCATGCTCGGCGTCTGGCGAGGCGAGCACACTCTCCGATCCAAGGTGGGCATCACCTTGTTCGCGTTGCCAATCGTTCTTGAGGCCGTGGCGATCTTCTGCCACCGCATGGCGTGGGCCTGGCCTGAGCCCGCTCAGCTAGCCCGCGCCGCACGCGCCATCACCTGGACCGCCATGTGCGCTACGCCAGTACTGTTTGCGCCCAAGCCCCGCAGCGGCAGCCACATCGCCCTCACCCTGGGCTCGGCGATCGTGCTCGGGTCGGCCCTGGGCATGGTAACGGTCTTGCGGTTCGACATGGTGCAGACGGTTGCCTTCTACGGGCTGCACATCGACCTCACCGGACTGGCGTCTTCGGCCGAGCGACTTTACACTGCGGCGCTGGTGGTGGCGCTGGCCAGCCTTGGCGCGGCCACGGTGAGCTGCCTGTCGGTGCGAGGCCCATCTCGCCTCACGGGCTGGGGCCTGTTGCTCTTGGCCGTTTCGGGACAGGAGCTTTCGTCGGCCAGGCCCGCCCTGTTTGCCTTGTGCGGGCTCTTGGCGCTGGCGACGGCCAGCGCACGAAGCGCTCTCGCCGGGAAAACGCCCGGTGCGACGTCCGACACGCAAACCCTTCCTACCCCAGACAGGGCGACCGGCCTCCCTGCCGAAGCGGAAAGGTCCTAGCGACGACCTTTCGTCCGCAGTTCCTTCTCCGCGCGGAGCCAGTTTTCGAGATCACTGCCCTCTTTGCAGCCTTCGCTGACATAGATCTCAAAGGCTCGGGTCTGGATCTCATCCGGGGTGGGCTGGTAGGAGCCCGCCGCGGGCGCGGCCTTGACCGGCTTGGCTGGGGCGGGCGCCTTCTCCACCACCTTCGCGGGAGCTGGAGCTGCCTTTTCGTTCTTCGCTTTGCTTGACTTGTTAGACTGGATCGCCATTGGAATGTGACTAGGTTCGTCCCAAGCAAAAAAGTGTCAAGAAAACGACCTCCCGCAACAGGCGATTTGAACGCGCAGAGCCAGAAACCGATGCGCCGGTCAACCGGAGCTCAACCTTCTTGCTGCCCGTGGGCGGATCCGAGCATAGTACGTACCCAAGAGTTGGGTGGAGGCTTCCCATGGCCTTCGCGGTCCTTTGCATGACGGAAGCCGAAGCAAGAATCGAGGCAGCGCTCGAAAGAGCCGTGGCGAAAGCCACGGGGTCTAGCTGCCCTGCACGCCTGGCGCAAGCGATCCGGTACGCGATTTTTCCGGGCGGCGGCCGGGTTCGACCCGGGCTGTGTCTGGCCGTGGCGAAGGCCTGCGGCGATCCCAACCCGCGGCTCGCGGACGCGGCGGCGGTAGCGGTCGAGTTCCTTCACTCGGCCTCGCTGGTCCAGGACGACCTTCCCTGCTTCGACAACGCGTCCGTGCGACGCGGACGGGCGTCCTTGCACCAAGGCTTCGGCCAGGAAATCGCCATCCTGGTCGGCGACGTGCTTATCGTGACCGCTTTCGACGTGGTGTCAGGCGGGATTCCCGAGCTTCCCACCCACGCAGCGGCGATCCTGCAGGCCTTGGCGCGCGCGGCCGGAGCCCCGGCGGGAATCGCGGCCGGCCAAGCATGGGAGAGCGAGGCCAGCGTGGACGTGGCCGCATACCACCACGCCAAGACCGCGGCGCTTTTTGAGGCCGCGGCCGTGGCCGGCGGAATCGCTGGCGGCGGCGATCCCGAGGCGTGGCGCAGGGTGGGGAGCCTCATCGGCGAGGCCTACCAAATCGCCGACGACCTGGCAGACGCGATGGGGGAATCGGAGAAGCTGGGCAAACCCATCCAGCAGGATCGGCAGAATCAGCGCCCGAATCTGGTGGCCAAGC
>CAZBIU010000326.1:0-7849 GCA_964491625.1 uncultured Myxococcales bacterium | reverse complement strand
CGGCTAGCTACTTCTTGGCTTTTCCGTCGTCTTTGGCTTCGACGGTGGTGGCGGTCATCTTGTACTCGATGGTCACTTTGGCGCCGACCTTGAGGTCGCCCTTGACCTTGGTGTCGGCGGCGCGGGCGACTTCCCATTTCTCTTTGCCCTTCTGAACCACGATCACGTCGTCGCGGAGCTCGAGCACGGGACCGGTCACCTGATAGGTCTTGGGCCCGGCCGCGAGGGCGGGGCGCTGTGAAGCAAACAACGTGGCGGCGAGGAATGCGAGAACGAGCAGCTTTTTCATCCTGATATCTCCAAGGCAGTCGCGAGACGGGATCGGATAGCACCTTCGGGCCCTGCCCGCAAACGGTATGAGAAGGCTCTTGGAACGCCTCTTACGACTCATAGAGCCATGTCGGAGTGTTCAATAAAACAAAATAATATTAACAACTTAATGAGATGCTCGGAACCTGTCTCGAAAAGTTTTATTAATTATAAAAAGTATTAAAGCTTACGTAAGATAATGCGATATAATTGGTTCATGAGGTTCACATCATTCGCGGTCGGGCTGGTTTCAGTGGCGGCGCTGGCCGTTCCGCTCTCGGCGCGAGCCGGCGAGCCTCAGACGGTGGAGCAGGCGTTGCAGGCGCGCAAGAGCGAGTCCTGGCCGCGCGTAGGTCTGATGGCGGATGCAGGGCTCCCTGACGGGGCGATCGGGTCCTTGGTGGTCCGACCGTGGCAGTGGTTCCGGGTGTACGGCGGCGGCGGCTCGAACTCGGTCAGCCGCGGTTGGCGTGGCGGTCTGTCCCTGGTTCCCTTCGGCGCGGGCCCGTCGGTCTCCTTTGAATACGGCCATTACAGCGATGGCGATGCGAACGGCTTGGTTCGTCACATGGTCTCCGGCGACTTCGGCGGCAGCCCGCTGCTCGACCGCATCGGCTAAGACTACATGAACGCGCAAGCCGGGCTCGATTTCGGCGGCAAGCACGTGATCTTCTTCATTCACGGCGGGATTTCCAAGGTGTGGGCCCAGATCCACAACCTCAATCAGGCCATGCAGACCAGCGGTTCGACCACGGTCGAGGTGACGCAGGATCCGAAGGTCACCGTCGTCGGCTCCTCTTTCAAGATCGGACTCATCGTCTTTTTCATTTGAGGCACATCATGCGTATCCAAATCACAAACAGAATCTCCCTCACCATGGTCTTGGTTCTCGCGGCGGCGGCGGTCGCTTCGTGCGCGCAGGTGGAAGCCGATGTCCCCGAGGCCAAGGTGACACAGAAATCGGTGAGCTTCCAAGGCATCCCCGGCGCTCAGGCGGCAGGCGAGGTGTCGATCACTCAGTCCTTCACGCTGACCGCGGATGACTTGTCGTGGGCGCAGAACCTGAACGCGCAAGTCTACGCATACGAGGTCGAAATCACCGCGGCGAGCGGCGTCGACGACCTGAGTTTCATCCATCACGCGCGCGTCACTATGGCCAACGGTTCGGGCGCCGAGTCCACCGATCCGGTCGAGGTTATCAGCTACGACCGGCCCGACAACTTCACGCCGTCGCCCGCCCTGGACGTCAAGACGACTTATCCGGTCGATGTGACAAGTGCTTGGGCTGCCAAGAAGGTCACCATCACCATGAACCTTATCGGCGTGTTCCCCGAGCAGGACTGGTCGGTCGACGTGACGTTGCACATGAGCGGCAAGATTTCCTACAAGTTCTAGCCGAATCGTCGACGAGCACCTGGAGCCAGCGCCCTTTCGCCCGAGCTGAGCACGGGCCGAAGGGCGCTATGCATTTCCCAATGCGTCGCTCGTTGCGCCGGCCGTTTCGTCGGTTGCGCAGCGTGAACCACCGGGTGGGCCTTTCCGACCAAGAACGTCCGGCATTCACGGGCGCATATAACTTCAATTGCTGTCGCTCCTGTGTTAGTTAGACGCAACGAAGACTGTGTCGGTCCGCTTTGAAGGCCAACTCCAACGGTGGCCCTCACAACCGAGCAAAGGAGACCAAGTACCATGAAGAAGATCCTCTCGTCCGCGATGGCAGTTGTCTTTGCAATGGGTCTGGCCGGGATGGCCCGTGCCGACGGCACCGAGATGTTCGGAAAGAAGTGCGCCGGTTGCCACGGCAAGGACGGCAAGGCCGCGACCAGCATGGGCAAGAAGCTCAACATGAAGGATCTGACCGACGCGAAGGTGCAAGCTGCGTCCACCGATGCACAGTGGGAAAAGATCATTCTTGAAGGGGTGAAGGGTGAGGGCGGCAAGCTGGTCATGCCTGCCACCAAGTGCTCGCCCGACGAGGCCAAGGCCTTGGTCAAGGCTTGCCGGAGCTTCAAGAAGTAGCGTCGTTCTGGTTGCTAGCCCCGCGAATCTCCGTCGCCTTCGCGGCGGAAGCGCACGGATATTGCCCACGCCGCTTCGGGAACGGGCCAGGCGGGTTGGTTTCCGCCGAACGGTTGCGCGCTGCTCCTGCTTGCCTTGGCGAGCGCAACCGGGCACTCTCGTTGCCTCGCAAACCAGACAGGAGAAGGTTTAATGATCGGCATCATCGGCGGTACCGGACTTGGCGAATCCCTCGGCGTTCTCGGCGCCGGGCAGAGCCACAGCATCGACACGCCCTTCGGTCCGCCGTCGGGGCCCGTCATCACGACCCAGATCGCCGGGATTCCCTGCGCGTTGCTCTCGCGCCACGGGGAAGGGCATGTGCTTGGCCCCTCGTCGGTTCCCTTCCGCGCCAACATCTTCGCGCTCAAGACCCTGGGCGTGACGCACATCCTGGCCAGCGCGGCGGTGGGCAGCTTGCGCGAGCAGATCGCGCCGCGCGAGCTGGTGCTGCCCGACCAAGTCATCGACAAGACCTTCTGTCGGCCGAATTCCTTTTTCGACGGACTGGCGGCGCACGTTGAGATGGCGATGCCCTTCTGCCCGACCTTGCGCAGTCTACTATCGAGAGTTGGCGCGACCTTACCGGTCAAGCTGCATTCGCGCGGCACCTACGTGTGCATGGAGGGACCGCAGTTTTCCACGCGTGCGGAGAGCGAAATGCACCGGGCGTGGGGTGCGGATCTCATCGGCATGACCCTGATGCCCGAGGCGAAGCTGGCCCGCGAGGCCGAAATCTGCTACGCCGCGGTCGCGCTGGCCACCGATTACGACTGCTGGCGCAAGCGCCCCGACGACGAAGACAAGCTTCGCCTGCTGGAGGAAATCATCGGCAACGTCAAGGCGGCCACGCAGAATGCGCTGTCGCTCATCGCCCACGCGATTCCCCATGTCGCCGCGCAGATGGCAACGCCCTGCGACTGCCAGTCGGCGCTCAAGCTCGCGATCTGGAGCGATCACCGCTATATCACCGACGAGACGCGGGCGCGGCTGCATCCCTTGATCGGAAAGTACGTCAGCCAATGAAGGTCGGCGGCAAGCACTATCGGACCATTTATCCCGTCGAGGACGGGCAGGTCATCGAGGTCATCGATCAGACGCGCCTGCCACACGAATTCGCGCTCGCCAGGTTGCGCAGCCTGGACGACGCCGTGCGGGCGATTGCGGACATGATCGTGCGGGGCGCGCCGCTCATCGGCGCCACCGGCGCGTACGGCATGGCGCTGGCCCTGCGCAAGGACGCCACCACACCCGCGCTCGAAGCCGCGCGCAAGCGCCTGGTGGCGAGCCGCCCGACTGCCGTCAACCTGCGCTGGGCGGTGGACGAGGTGGTCGCTGCCGTGGCGCCCTTGCCGGTGTCCGAGCGGGCCGCCGCGGCCTTCCAGAGCGCGGCCGAGATCTGCGACGAGGACGTGGCAAGTTGCGCGTCCATCGGCGAGTACGGCAAGCAAGTCATCGCCGAGCTGGCCAAGCAGCACCCCGGTCGTCCCATCAACCTGCTCACCCACTGCAACGCCGGCTGGCTAGCCACCGTCGATTATGGAACTGCGCTGGCGCCCATCTACAAGGCGCACGATGCCGGAATTCCCGTACACGTTTGGGTGGATGAGACCCGGCCGCGCAACCAGGGCGCGTCGCTGACCGCTTGGGAGCTGGGACAGCACGGCGTCGCTCACACCGTGATTGCCGACAACGCTGGCGGGCATCTGATGCAGCGCGGACGGGTCGACCTGTGTATCGTCGGTTCGGATCGCACGACGTCGAACGGCGACGTGTGCAACAAGATCGGAACCTACCTCAAGGCCCTGGCCGCCCACGACTGCGGCGTGCCGTTCTACGTGGCCTTGACCGGGCCGACCATCGACTGGGAGATGACCGACGGCGTGGGCCAGATTCCCATCGAAGAGCGCAGCGCCGACGAGGTTCGCCTGATGCGCGGGCGGACCAGCGACGGAGGGTTGGCCACCGTGAACATCCTGCCCGAGGGCAGCCGCGCCGCCAACCCGGCCTTCGATGTAACCCCGGCGCGACTTGTGACTGGCATCATCACCGAGCGAGGCATCTCGCCCGCGAGCAGCGAGGGACTGCGCAAGTTGTTCCCCGAAGTGGGCGAGTAGTTGCAGCCGGGACACTGCCGGCGTGGACGGGCTCACAATTCCAAGACACCCCTTCGGCGCTTGACTCTTTGAGCGACTTTCGCTATAGAGCGTCACACTCGCCGCGCGGCGGCGAATCTGTAGACAAACCATCGAGCCGAAGGTTGTTATGAAAAGAAACCGCTTGTTCTTCGTTCTTGCGACGTTGGCGCTGGCAGCAGCATGCGGTAAGCAGGATCCAGACGCTGGACGTACTTTGGGCCGCGAGCTCGGGGCGAAGATCAAGGCGGAACAGGTCGGTGGTACACCGGACGCGGGTGGCGCAGTCGAGGCGCTCGTGGCGACCCAGACCATCACCGCGACCGTGACGGATACGGAAACCAGCACGCAGACGATTGTCACCACGGTCACCTCGACCGGCACCCAGGTGGTTCCTGTGACCCAGACCACGACCTCGACGGTGACGACCACTGCGGTCGGGACTATCACCAGGACCGAGACGTCTACGGCAACGGCCACCGCGACTGGAACGCGAACCGGAACGGTGACCCAGACGGCGACCCAGACCCGAACCGCGACCGCAACGGTCACGGCCACGGCGACGCGGACCACGACATCCACCTCAACCGGAACCCAGACGGCCACGGCGTCCAAGACTGCGACCGCGACGCAAACCCAGACTCAGGGTCAGGTCCTCTCGTACAACCAGGTTTATGTCCTAAGTGGGACGGTGACGAGCACGAATACTGCGACTGTCTACTACACTCAGTGGGCGCACTCAAAGGGCACTACTGCGACGGCGACGACGACACAATTCATCCAGACCACAGGCGCAAAGACCGTTACCGCGACGGTCACCAGCACGTTCAACGGCACTGAAACCAAGACGGCCACGGCCAGCATGATCGGCTCAGGAACGACCACCGGAACCGTGACCGTGACCGTAACCGCGACCCAGACCTCGAGCAGCACCAACGGCGGCGGGGGAGGACGAACCGTCACCTCGACCGGCACGGCAACTGGCACCGCGACCCAGTCTTGGACCTACCACCAGACCGCAACCGTCACCACAACGGTCACGACCACGTCGACCAACACAGTGACCGGCACCAGGACCGTCACGAGCACGGTGACGTCGACCACCACGCCGACCCTGACCAACACCGGGACGGTAACCGTCACGAGCACGGCGACCGTTACCAGTCCGACCACGGTGACCTCCACCGTGACGAATTCCGGCACGACCACGGACACATCCACGGTGACTACGACCGGCACCGTGACCAATACCAACACGGTCAATCAAACCCAGACCGTGACCAACACCAGCACGACCCCCGGAACCGCCACCCAGACCGTGACCACGACCCACACGATGACCAGCACGGCGACCGCCACGGGTGGGGCGACGCTGGCGATCACGCAGCAGCCTGTGAGCCAGACCGTGGCCGCGGCGCCCAACACAGGAGTGACGTTCACGCTTGCGGCTGTCGGGACCGGGACGATTACGTACCATTGGTATGCACTCAACGGCGAAACGCCGGTCTCGCTCGGGTCGGGGCCGGATCCCAACCTCTACGTTAGCGCAGAACCGTACGCGAACCTGCCGCAGACCTTCACCTACTTCTGCGTGGTCACCGACGGCAGTGGAGGCGCCCGGCAGAGCAATCTCGTGACTCTCACGCTGCTCCCGCCCGTGTTCACGATTACGCAGCAGCCTGTGAGTCAGACCGTGGCTGCGGCGCCCGGCACCGGTGTGACGTTCACCCTGGCGGCCACCGGCTCGGGCACGATCACATACCACTGGTACGCGCAAAATGGTGAAACGCCGATCTCGCTCGGGTCGGGACCGGATCCGAACCTCTATGTGAGTGCAGAGCCGTATGCGAATTTGCCCCAGGTCTTCAGCTACTATTGCGTAGTCACCGACGGATACGGATACACGCGACAGAGCGACACGGTGACCTTGACGCTGCTTCCTCCGGGGCCGATGATCACGCAGCAGCCTGTGAGCCAGACCGTGGCCGCGGCAGCGGGGACCGGGGTAACCTTCACACTGGCGGCCACCGGGACGGGCACCATCACGTACCATTGGTACGCGGTTAACGGTGAAACGCCGATCTCGCTCGGGTCGGGACCGGATCCGAACCTCTACGTGAGCGCGCAGCCATACGAGAATCTACCGCAGACCTTTAGCTACTACTGTGTCGTCAGCGACGGAAACGGGAACCTGCGACAGAGCAACACCGTGACCCTGACCTTGCTGCCTCCCGGGCCGATGATCACGCAGCAACCTGTCAGTCAGACCGTGGCGGCAGCGCCCAATACCGGGGTCACGTTCACGCTCGTAGCGACCGGAACCGGCGCGCTCACCTACCATTGGTACGCCGTTAACGGTGAAACGCCGATCTCGCTCGGGTCGGGACCGGATCCGAACCTGTATGTGAGCGCGCAGCCATACGCGAATCTGCCGCAGACCTTCAGCTACTATTGTGTTGTTAGCGACGGGGGCGGAAATACCCGGCAGAGCAACACCGTGACCCTGACGCTGCTCCCTCCCGCACTGACGATCACGCAGCAGCCTGTGAGCCGCACCGTGGCTGCCGCGCCCGGTACGGGGGTTACCTTCACGTTGTTGGCCGTCGGGACGGGGACGATCACGTACCACTGGTACGCGGTTAATGGTGAAACGCCGATCTCGCTCGGGTCGGGACCGGATCCGAACCTCTATGTCAGCGCGGAGCCGTACGCGAATTTGCCGCAGACCTTTAGCTACTACTGCGTGGTCAGCGACGGCTACGGATACACGCGACAGAGCAATACCGTCACCCTGACGCTGCTTGCTCCCGGACCGATGATCACGCAGCAACCTTTCAACCAGACCGTGGCGGCAGCGCCCAACACGGGCGTCATGTTCACGCTCTGGGCGACCGGGACGGGGACCATCACGTACCATTGGTACGCAGTGAACGGCGAAACGCCGATCTCGCTCGGGTCGGGGCCGGATCCCAACCTGTATGTGAGCGCGGAACCGTACGCGAATCTGCCGCAGACCTTTAGTTACTACTGCGTGGTCAGCGACGGTAACGGAAACACGCGACAGAGCAACACCGTGACCCTCACTTTGCTTCCTCCCGCGCTGGCCATCACGCAGCAGCCGGTGAGCCAGGTCGTGGCCGCGGCGCCCGGCACCGGGGTGACGTTCACACTGGCGGCCACTGGGACGGGAACGATCACGTACCATTGGTACGCGGTTAACGGTGAAACGCCGATTTCGCTCGGGTCCGGTCCGGATCCCAACCTGTATGTGAGCGCGGAGCCCTTCGAAAACCTGCCGCAGACCTTCAGCTACTACTGCGTGGTCAGCGACGGCTACGGATACACAC
>CAZBIU010000325.1:0-7888 GCA_964491625.1 uncultured Myxococcales bacterium | reverse complement strand
GGGTGATGGCGGGGTTGATGGTGTACTTGGCGATGTATCGCTTGACCCGGAAATTATCGTTGTCTGCACCCGCGGCGGCAGCGGGCGGTAGCGGTCCACGCTGCTGCTTCATCTTGTGCGCGGTCTGCCAGGTACGGATGATGGTTTCCCCCACCCGCCCCATGGCCTGCGAATCGCTCGACATCATGCTGAAGGCGCCCAGGTCGTGCAGGATGTCCTCGGCGGCGATGGTTTCGCGACGAATGCGCGATTCGGCGAAGGCTACGTCCTCGGGGATGGCAGGATCGAGGTGGTGGCAGACCATCAGCATGTCCAGGTGCTCGTCGACGGTGTTGACGGTGTAGGGCCGGGTCGGGTTGGTGGACGACGGCAGCACGTTGGCGGCCCCGCACACCTTGATGATGTCCGGGGCGTGGCCGCCGCCGGCGCCCTCGGTGTGGTAGGTGTGGATGGTGCGGCCCCGAAAGGCCGCGATGGTGTCCTCGACGAATCCGGATTCGTTCAAGGTGTCGGTGTGGATGGCGACCTGCACATCGTAGCGCTCGGCCACCGACAGGCAGGTGTCGATGGCCGCGGGGGTGGTGCCCCAGTCTTCATGCAACTTGAGCCCCATGCACCCGGCCTCGAGTTGTTCGACCAGGCCGCCGGGCTGGCTAGCGTTGCCCTTGGCCAGGAAGCCAAGATTCATGGGCAGGTCCTCCGCGGCCTGCAGCATGCGCGCTGTATTCCAGGGCCCGGGCGTGCAGGTGGTGGCATTGGTCCCCGCGGCGGGGCCGGTGCCGCCGCCGATCATGGTGGTGATCCCGGACATGAGCGCCTCTTCGATCTGTTGCGGGCAGATGAAGTGGATGTGCGAGTCGATGCCGCCCGCGGTTGCGATAAGCCCCTCGCCGGCGATGATCTCGGTGCCCGGGCCGATGACGATGGTGACGCCCGGCTGGATGTCGGGATTGCCGGCCTTGCCGATGCCGGCGATGCGTCCCTGCTTGATCCCGATGTCCGCCTTCACGATGCCCCAGTGATCGACGATGAGAGCGTTGGTGATCACGGTGTCGGCCACGTCCGCGCCCCAGCGCTGGCTTTGTCCCATGCCGTCGCGGATCACCTTGCCACCGCCGAACTTCACCTCTTCGCCGTAGATGGCGTGGTCTTGTTCCACCTGCACCACCAGACTGGTATCACCCAAGCGAACGCGATCGCCCCGGGTGGGGCCGAACATGTCGGCGTAGGCGCGTCGATCCACACGCCTCATGGCGTCCCGTTGTCGAGCGCGCCCTTGACCTCGCCCCGGATGCCTTATACCTTGCGTTCGCCGGCGACCGCACAGAGCTCGACGGTGCGGGTCTGGCCGGGCTCGAAGCGCACCGCGGTTCCGGCTGGAATGTTGAGACGGAATCCAAAAGCCCGCTTGCGATCGAAATGCAGCGCCGGGTTCACCTCGAAGAAGTGATAGTGCGAGCCCACCTGGACCGGCCGATCACCTGTGTTGGCCACGTCGAGGGTCACGGTGTCTCGACCCGCATTGAGCTCGATGTCCGCGCCGGTCGCGACCACCTCGCCTGGCACCAGCCTGGACGGCTGAATCGGTTGGTGAACCGTGACCAACTTCGTGCCGTCGGGAAACGTGGCTTCCACTTGCACCTCGGAAATCAGCTCGGGCACGCCTTCCATCACGTCGTCGCTGGTCAGCAGCTGGGTTCCGTAGGTCATCAGCTCGGCGACGTTGCGGCCATCGCGGGCGCCTTCCAGGATGGCGGCCGAGATGTACGCGACCGCCTCGGGGTAATTGAGCTTGAGACCTCGCGCCTTCCGCCGCTCGGCAAGCAGGCCAGCAGTGAACAGGAGAAGTTTGTCCTTTTCGCGGGGAAGTAGGTCCATGGGCCTCCGAACGTCAGGTCGACCAGATGCGGGGCGGACACGCGGCCCGTCCGGCAAGCCGTGGGCGCAGGATGCGCCACGCGCTTTCGATTAGGATGCGCGCACGAGTGGCGTCGTTTCCCAGATAGCGGCAGACCAACACCCCGCTGACCACGGTGGCCGAGCTGAGCTCGCCTTCGCCCAGGCATGTTGCTCGTAGCTGAGCCAGCAGGTCACTGGTCGATTCGTCGTCGAGCGCAGGCGTCCACGCAAGCACGGTCGCCAGCACCGAGCCCTGGCGCAGGCCCCAGGGCGCCGCCTGGGTCTCGCCATCCAACTGGGATCGCTCCACGAGCAACGGATGGCCGTCCCGCCAAAGCTCGATGTGCTGGCGGCACTCGCCGCCAAACACGTGCTCGCCCGCTGCGCGCCGGCCCAGACACAGCACGTCCCACCCGATGAAGCTGGCACCGCCGCAAAGCTCCACCCGGGTCTGCATCTGTGCCCGCGCGCCTTCAAAGAGAATGGACTCGTGGGGCAGCCACTCGACCATCGCGCGGTCGGCCGCACGCAGGGTTTGGGTCTGGCGCGCGATGCGACCGTCGCTGCGGTACACCTTGGTCGCGGCCGGCGTGGTAATGAGGGCGTGGGCCCCAGCTCGCACGTCCACTTCCAAACTGAGCGAATCGCCAGGAACCAGGCCCGCGGGCGGGTGCAAGATCACCACATGGCAGACACCGGGGCCCTCGGGATAGAACGGGCGCTGGATCGCGAGAGGTCCGTGTTGCCCGCGCCTGCGCATCTCGGTCCGCTCGCCAGCGCGGACAAAGTCCAAGGCAAGCCACGCCCGCCAGGACGACGAAGGCTCGGGCGCGAGTGCGAGCGCTGGCGCCATCACGTGGCCCCGAGCGCCGCAATCAGGGCCTCGGAATCCGCCACCGCGCCGAAGACGCCGTTTTGCATGGTGACCATCTTCAGGGCGGCCGCGTGGTTGCCCGCATCGGTCGCTGCACAACAATCGCCGAGCAACAGGCACTCGTAACCGCGGTCGTTCGCTTCGCGCATGGTGGTGTGCACGCATACGTCGGTGGTGATGCCGGTGAGAATCAAATTGCAGATCCCGCGCTGGCGCAGGATCAGATCGAGATCGGTCGCACAAAACGAGCCCTTGCCGGGCTTGTCGATGATGGTCTCCCCGGCCTTTGGATAAAGCTCGGGAATGATGTCCCAGCCCGGCTCGCCGCGCACCAACACGCGGCCGCAAGGTCCGGGATCGCCGATGCCGGCCGCACCGCCGGGCGTCTGGCGCGAGCGCCAGCGTTTGTTGGCCGGCAGGTCCGAAAGGTCCGGGCGGTGCCCTTCGCGGGTGTGCAGCACGTGAAAGCCCTGATCCCGCATCACGTCCAGCACCTTGCGGATGGGCTCGATGCAGGCGCGGGTGAGTGAGATGTCGTAGCCCAACAGATCGATGTAGCCGCCCTTGCCACAGAAGTCGGTCTGCATGTCGATGACGACAAGGGCCGTGTTGTCGCGGCGAAGGTCGCCATTCCACGGCCAGCGATAGGGATTGGCAGCAACGAACAGCTCCATGCAGCTTGGTTATGGGCCGCCATTGGTTTCTTCCAGTTTTCAGAAGACTAAACTTGTCGTAAATTATTCCAACCTGGGCCGGCCAAGGTTGCGCTGGACGTGGCCGCGCCTTCATGCTTGCGACGTGTCGACAAACTCGACTGGCATGAAAGCGGACCTTGGCCGTCTTGATATAGACAGCGTCGAGGCCGGTTACCGCGAAGGGCGATTTTCGCCAGTCGCGCTACTCACCGAGATGGTGGACCGCTCCGACGCGGACGACGCCGCGGGCATCTGGATCCACCGTGTTCCCAAAGACGAAGTGGTGAAGGCCATCGAAGCCCAGGCAGCACGACGTGCGGCGGGCGTCGACCTGCCCCTGTTCGGGCTCGGCTTCGCGGTGAAGGACAACCTCGACGTGGCCGGCATGCCGACCACCGCTGCGTGTCCGGCCTTCCGCTATCTGGCCCAGCGCTCGACAACGGTGGTCGAGCGCCTTCGTGACGCTGGCGCGATCGTGCTCGGCAAAACCAATCTGGACCAGTTCGCCACCGGGCTGGTCGGCACGCGCTCTCCCTACGGCGTGCCCCACAACCCGTTTGACCCCCGCTTCATCCCGGGCGGCTCCAGCTCGGGCTCGGCGGTGGCGGTGGCGCGCGGCATGGCCACCTTCGCGCTTGGGACGGACACCGCAGGCTCGGGGCGGGTGCCGGCTGCCTTCAACGGCCTCGTGGGCCTCAAGCCTAGCCTAGGAATTCTCGGCACCACCGGCGTGGTCCCCGCCTGTCGCTCACTCGACTGCGTCTCGGTCTTTGCACACACCTGCGCCGACGCCTGGCGAATCTTCGAGATCGCACGCCACTTCGATGCGAGTGATCCGTACGCGCGGCGCTGGGACGACCTGGCCACGCCCGGGCCCTTGCCGGCGACGTTTCGCTTCGGGGTTCCGGAGGCGAGCCAGCTCGAATTCTTCGGTGATGGGCACACCGAGCACGCCTTCGCCGAGGCTGTAGGGGCCCTGCGCGCCTTGGGGGGACAGCCCACCCGCGTAGACTTCTCGGCGTTTCGCCAGGTGGCCCAGCTGCTGTACGACGGGCCCTGGGTCGCCGAGCGCTTGGAGGCGAGCGGCGCCCTGCTGGCGGCGAATCCCGCCGCTTTCGATCCCTGTGTACGCGAGATTCTGTTGCGAGCCCGAGGCGTCACGGCGGACGCCGTCTTCCGCGGGCAGGCCAGGTTGGCAGCCCTTGCCCGTGCCACCGCCGAGATCTGGCAGGGCATCGATGTGCTGGTGACGCCGACCACGCCGACCATCTACACGGTGGCGCAGGTAGCGTCCGATCCGATCGCGCTCAACACCCGCCTCGGCTACTACACCAACTACGTGAACCTACTCGACCTGTGTGCGCTGGCCGTGCCGGCGGGATTTCGCCCCGACGGACTGCCCGTGGGCATCACCTTGGTGGCCCCACGCGGGCACGACCAGCGCTTGCTCGATCTGGGCGCGCGCTTCCACGGCGAGACCGCCGGTCAACCGGCCCCTGGCGCGGGATCTCCGCCCTTGCCGGACGCCGACCAGGGAGCTTGCCTGGCGGTGGTGGGCGCGCATCTGGCGGGCGAGCCGCTCAACCATCAACTTACCGGCCTGCACGCCAGACTGGTCAAACGCACCAGGACCGCGCCTCGCTACCGTCTGTTCGCGCTGCCCAACACGACGCCGGCGAAACCGGGCTTGGTTCGCAGCGCAAACGGGGGCGGCTTCGCGGTGACGGTTGAGGTTTGGTGGCTCTCTTTCGCGGCCCTGGGCCGCTTTGTGGCGGCTGTTCCGGCACCCCTGTGCATCGGGAGCATCGAGCTCGAAGATGGCAGCCGCGTGCAAGGCTTCCTGTGTGAGGAGCACGCACTTCGAGGCGCGCCCGACATCTCCAGGTTTGGCGGATGGCAGGCCTTCCTAAAGACTAAAGAGGACCGCGGTTAGCGCATTTTGCGTACTGGCACATGTTACGTACCTTTCGGGCCAGCGAAATACCTCATTAACAACGACCGAGTATAGTCTGTGACGAGAGCTAGCAAAGCGGACTTAACTACACTGATTTCTAAGCTAGTTGGCCGCGGCGCTGCGCTCAGAACCTGTAGTCGAACGCCCGCGGAAGACGCGTGGGCTGGCCCAGTAGAGGAGACAACAACGCATGAAACTTCCCATTGGACTCGGCGAACGTTACCCAGTCATAGCCATCACCAGTCTAAGTGTCATTATGCTCGCGGAGGCGACGGTTTGGGCAGAAGAGCCGGCGCCCGCAGCTGCGGTGCCTTCAGGCGCCACCGAAAGCGCGCCTATGCCGCCGGAGCCCGCCCAGCCCCCAGCTCCCGCCCCAGTCGCCCCGCCGGCCCCCGCGGCCATGGCACCGCCACCGCCGCCTCCTCCATCGGAGCCGCTCAAGAAGGACGTCGTCCCAATCAAGGCGGTCTTCGGTTTGCGCGTGGCCGGTCGCATTCAGGGCGACAGCGATCCCAAGAAGCTCAACGACGTGAGTCTGGATTCGCTCTACCTCGAAGCCCGCTTCAGCGGAGCTCTTAATAAGTACTTTGCCTGGCAAGCGAATTTCAACGGAAACGCCAAGCCCGCGGGAAGCAGTGGACCGGCCAGCATCATGGACTTGATCTTGAAGCTGGATCTGGTCGACGAATTTCACGTGTGGGCCGGCAGGCTGTTGGTTCCCTCGGACCGTTCGAACTTCAGCGGTCCCTTCTTCATGAGCCCGTGGAACTATCCTGGTGTCTATGCCGTCGGCACGGCGGGCGCATTCATCGGGCCCAAGACCGGCGCCAATGGAAGGGACGACGGTGTGGTGGCCTGGGGTCAGTTCGTGGGTGGCAAGGCGAAATACTTTCTCGGGGCCTTCAACCTGGACAACGTGGGCCAGCACCCACTCTACTCCGGCCGCGTGAATGTCGCCCTGCTCGGCGATGAGCCGGGCTTCTGGGGCAGCAGCACCTACTATGGCGAAAAAGACATCGTCGCGCTCGGCGGCGGCTTTCAGTACCAGAAGAATGGCTCAGGCACCATCGACGCCACCACCTTGAATGGCGATACCGACTTAAAGGTCTTCATCGCCGACCTGTTGGCGGAGAAGAATCTACCGGGCGCGGGGACGGTGTCGCTCGAAGGTGCGTACTATCACTTCGACAAGGGCCAGCCCGCAAAGCAGGCCTTCTATGTGTTGGGCAGCTTCCTCACCAACTACGTGGGGGTGGGCAAGCTGCAGCCGCTCGTGCGCTGGCAACAGGCCTCGCCGCAGGCCGGAGGTGATAGCTGGAAGATCCTCGATGCGTTGGTCAGCTATGTCATCTACGGCTACAACCTCAAGCTTTCGGCCGGCTACCAGCGCACCGACCTGGGCGGATCGGTGGTTGGCAACGCTATTCAAGTCGGCTTCCAGATGCAGGAGTAGACACATGTCGCGCAAAAATCACACAGTCAATCGCTCGGGAAATTGCTCACCCGATGGAGGAATGCTCATGCGTATCTGTTTGTCAGTCGTGCTTGTCAGTGCACCGTTCGTGTTGGCGGGGTGTAACAAGACCGAGGAGGCAAAGCCGGCGGCGCCGACCGCCGCACCGGCCGCCGCTGTGGCCCCGGCGACCATTGCAGACACCGGCCCCATCAAGGTCGGCATCTTGCACTCGCTCTCTGGGACGATGGCCATCAGTGAAACCTCACTCAAAGACGTGGCGCTGATGACCATCGAAGAGATCAACGACGCCGGTGGCGTGCTGGGCCGCAAGATCGAGCCCGTGGTGGTGGACCCGGCGTCGAACTGGCCGCTGTTTGCCGAAAAAGCGCGCGATCTGTTGCAGAACCAGAAGGTCGCAGTGGTGTTCGGCTGCTGGACCTCGGTGTCGCGCAAGTCGGTCTTGCCGGTGTTCGAGGAATTGAACGGCCTGCTATTCTACCCGGTCCAGTACGAGGGTGAGGAATCATCGTTCAACGTCTTTTACACCGGGGCCGCGCCCAACCAGCAGGCGATTCCCGCGGTGGAATACCTGATGAGCAAGAAGGGGGGCGGCGCCAAGCGCTGGGTCCTGCTCGGCACGGACTACGTCTACCCGCGCACCACCAACAAGATCTTGCGCTACTTCCTACATTCGAAGGGTGTCGCCGACGACGACATCATGGAAAAGTACACTCCCTTCTCGCACAACGACTACCAAACCATCGTTGCCGACATCAAGAAGTTTGCGGCCGGCAAACGGACGGCCGTGGTCTCCACCATCAACGGCGACTCGAACGTGCCCTTCTACAAGGAGCTCGGCAACCAGGGCATCCGGGCCGAGGACATTCCAGTGGTCGCATTCTCCGTCGGTGAGGAAGAGCTGCGCGGCATCGACACCAAGCCGCTGGTCGGGCAGCTGGCGGCCTGGAACTACTTCATGTCCATCGACAACCCCGAGAACAAGGCCTTCA
>CAZBIU010000324.1:0-7899 GCA_964491625.1 uncultured Myxococcales bacterium | reverse complement strand
TTAAGCCCGCCGCTAACGTTCGCTCTGAGCCAGGATCAAACTCTCCAATTAAACTCTCACATGAGGCCGAGGCCTCACGTTTTCTTTCGAGTGATCCTTCCAGGGGTGGTGCCCCTGGCGCTTACTAACAACTCAAGGATTCAGGGTCCGATTCGTCGCCTTCCGAAGAAGACGCCGTATCGGCTTTCTATCTTCTCAATCTGCTATTCAGCTTTCAGAGACCGACGATTCCCCTGCTTCGGCCGCGTTCGCTTTCGCGTCTACTGCCGCAGCGGGGAGTGGGATACTAAGCATCTGCGACGATTTGTCAACAAACAATTTTCGTCGTCGACACTTTTCCCTGTGCTGCCGGCTACGAGGCCTTCGAGAGCAGTTGCGCGGCTTCCTTGGCGTGATAAGTCACAACCAAATCGGCGCCCGCCCTACGCACAGACATCAGAGTCTCCATCATGGCCCGGTCGTAGTCAAGGAAACCTTTCTCGGCTGCCGCCTTCAGCATCAGATATTCGCCAGATACGTTGTATGCGGCCACCGGAACGTCGAACTCCCGGCGGATCTCCGCCACAACGTCCAGGTAGGGCAGCGCGGGCTTCACCATCACGATGTCGGCACCTTCCTCCACGTCCAGCTCGACTTCCCGCACCGCCTCACGCAGGTTAGCGGGATCCATCTGATAGCTACGCCGGTCGCCGACCGTCGGCGCTGATTCGGCGGCCACGCGGAACGGCCCGTAGTACGCGGACGCGTATTTTACCGCGTAGGAAAGCAAGATCGTGCCTTCGTGCTCGGCCTCGTCGAGGGCGTCGCGCAGAAATCCGATGGTTCCGTCCATCATGCCGGACGGCGCGACGATGTCGGCACCCGCATTCGCCTGGGCCACCGCAACACGAGCCAGGTTTTCCAGGGTCGCATCGTTGTCCACGTCGTCACTCTTCTTGTCGAGGAGAACCCCGCAGTGGCCGTGGCTCGTGTACTCGCATAGGCAGCAGTCCGCGGCGACGCAAAGGTCAGAGTTGGCCTTCTTGAGTGCGCGAATCGCACGCTGGACGATGCCCTCGGGATGCCAGGCCTCGCTGCCCACGCTGTCTTTCTTCTCGGGCAGGCCGAACAACATCACCGCCGAAATTCCCAGCTTGCCAAGCGATTCAGCCTCGGCCGCGAGCTGGTCCACCGATAGGTGATGCTGCCCTGGCAGCGACACGATCTCCTTGCGCACGCCTTGGCCCGGGCAAACGAACAGGGGGTACATCAGGTTGGCCGCTGACAAGGTTGTTTCGCGGACCATGCGGCGCAGGGCTTCGGTTCGGCGCAGACGGCGCGGGCGTGTTTCGGGAAACGACATCAGCAATCTCCTTTGCGGGAATCTGCGATAGCACGGATCAGGCCGTCTACGCTGGGTGATTCGGCAACCACCGGGGAAAGGCCGTGAGCGGCGGCTTCCCTGGCCGTGGTCGAGCCGATGACCACGACACATTTCTTTGCCAGGCGGGAGGTTCCCGGGCCGTCCAGAAAAGCGCGCAAGGCCGACGGACTGGCAAAGGCGGCGACGTCGAATTCGGGGGGCTCGGGCAAGCCCGCCCTCGGCTGGGTTTCGTACACGGTGGCCACATCCACTCGGCATCCTTGCGCGCGAAGCGCGTCGGCCAGAAGGGCACGGCCGCCAGCCGCGATCGGCAGAAAGACCCGCGTTCCCGACGGCAGGTCCGCAAACGCGCTCACCAGACCTTCTTGTCGCTGGTCACTGGGGATGAGGGAGACCTGGGCGCCAGCGTGTTCGATAACCCGCGCGGTGCTGGTCCCCACGGCCGCGAGCTTTGCGCTCAGATTCGCGGGAAATCGCCGGCCCGGCAGCCGCGCTAGGACAAAGGCGACCGCGGTCTGGCTGGTGAACACGAGCCAGTCGTATTCACCGAGCCGCGCCAGAGCGGCATCCAGCTCGATCCACGACGCCGGCGCGACGGTCACGATGACCGGATAGCGAATCGGCACTGCGCCAGCCGCAGCGAAGGCCGCAGTCCACTCGTCCATGCCTTCGCCTTCGGGACGCGTGAGCAGTACTCGAAGGCCGGCTAGAGACGGGCGCATGAGCGATTCCCGGCCTTGCTACTCGACCAGCTCGGCGTTCCAGTAGGAAGCGTTCGGTAGGTCCAGAAAAGGCAGCCATTCGCGGTAGCGAACCTTTTCCCCGCCGGCCCTGAAGGTCGGGGTCCAGCGCGGTCGAACGGGCACTTTCAGCAATCTCAGGCCGGCCTGTTCCAGGGTGCGCGCACCCTTGGCGATATTGCAGTCCACGCAGCAGCAAACCACGTTGTCCCAGGTGGTCCTTCCGCCCCTCGAGCGGGGAATCACGTGATCCAAATTCAGCTCGGTGCGCGGAAGCTGCCGTCCGCAGTACTGGCAGGTGTTGTTGTCGCGCGTGTAGATGTTGTGGCGCGAAAAGCGCACCTTGGCGCGGGGAATTCGATCGTAAACCTGCAGCAGGATCACGCGTGGCACGCGAATGGCGCGGTTCACGGTGTGGATGACATCGTCGCCCATCTCCGCCGACAGCTCGGCCCAGCTGTCGAAGTCGAAGGTGCGAAACTGCGGATCCACCGCCTGCGCAGCGCCAGCGTAAAGGAGGGCAAACGCCCGCTTCACATTGGTCACGTGAATAGGCTGGAAATGCCGGTTCAGGACCAGCACCGCCGAGTTGATCACGGGACCACTCCCGGCCGCCTGGCCGAAAGGCCGCAGCCATAGCCAGCTTGCCGGGCCGCCGGAACGGAGGCTGCGCTGTGAAAAAAGCGGCCAGGAAGGCCGCGGCAAGTGGCCCGATCCATGATCTCGGCTTCATGCTAACAGACGAAGTGGCGGTGAGCAAAGGCGGTACAATGGAGCTGCCTTGAACACACAGACCCTTTCGGCCCTGGTCGCAGCCATCGTCGGATTCGCGGTTGGCGGAGCCGTGCTTCTGCGCGATTCGAGGCGCGCCGTCCACGTGCTGTTCGCGACCTTCGCCTTCAACCTGGCAATTCAGCGCTTGTTTCTGTTTCTAAGCTCGTCGCAAGACGCATCGTCGCTGTTGCGCTGGGGCGGGATGCTCGCGGCAGTATCGCTGCCGGCGACAGCGCAGCGATTCTTCCGCGCGTTCCTCGGCGACGAGGCCGGCCCGCCGCCCATGTCGCGCGTGACCATCGTCGGCGCGGTCATTCTCTACCTTGCGCTGCTTTCCAGCCTTTTTGTGGTCACCCCGGTCCACACCAGCAAGTGGTTCTACCTGGGCCTTCTCATCTACGTCTACCTTGGCCTCTACCTCTCGGTCTATTACCTCTACCGGCGCTACCGACGCACGCCCTCGCGGGTCGAGAAGACGCGCCTGCTTTACCTGCTCATCGGCGGGCTGGCCACGGTCACGGCGACCATCTCCGACCTGTTTGCGTGGGCGCCGTCGCTGGGCAACATCTTCATCACCATCTACCTCTATTTCCTGTCGCAGACGCTGGTGCGCTACCGGCTGCTCGACCTCAACGAGCTGCTCGGCCGCATGGTGGTGCTGGCGGCACTGGCGAGCATCTCGACCATCATCTTCGGCCTCCTGCTCATCAAGCTGGTCGATCTCAACGAAATCGGTCTGCTCTTTCTCAACGCGCTCATCGCCTCCACCGCAATCATCATCGTCTTCGAACCGCTGCGCTCGCTCCTCGAACGGGTCGTGAATCGCTGGATGTTCCAGGAAAAGTACGAGCTCTTCCGCCGCATCGAAAGCCTGCGCGCCGATCTGATGAATGTCATCGACGTGCGCGAGCTCGTGCCACGGGTGCTTTCCGCGTTGGAGGATTCCAGGCGCGTGACCCACGCGTCGATGTACATCGTCGACCCCGACGGTTCGGCGTACGACTTGGTGGGGCACGTGGGCCCGCGTCCGGAGGGGCGCATCGATGCGGTCGCGCACCGCGGTTTCATCGAGCGCCTGCGCCGCGCGGGCGTGGTGTCCATCGAGGGCCTCGAGCGCGAGCTCTATGCCCTACGCAACCGCCAGGGGGAAGAGCGCGAGGCCTTGCTGCTCATCGTACGCGCGCTCGAGCTGCTCAACGCCTCGGTGGTGCTGGCCGTTTTGGGTGAAGAGCAGCTTTTGGGCATGCTGGTCCTGCGCGACGAGCGCCTGCGCGAAGCTTACTCGTCCGAGGAAATCGAGCTTTTCCGTGGCGTCGCCGCGTCCATCGGTGTGACCTTGCAAAACTCGCAAGTCTACGAGCGTATGAAAGAACGCGACCGGCTCGCGGCGCTGGGCCAAATGGCGGCCGGCCTCGCGCACGAGATCCGCAACCCCCTGGGCTCGATCAAAGGCGCCGCCCAGTATCTGCGGCCGGTCGAGGGCGAGAAGCCCGACGGGAGCACGCGCGAGTTTCTCGATATCATCGTCGAAGAGGTCGACCGCCTGAACAAGATCGTGTCGCAGTTCCTCGACTACGCGCGTCCCTACCGTGGTGACCAGAGCCCACTCGACGTCAACGACGTGGTTCGCAAGACCCTTAACTTGTTCGAGAAGGAACGCACCGACTCGCGGGTGGAAATCGCGATGAACCTGCTCGACGGCTTGCCGCAGGTTCGCGCCGATGCGCAGCAGCTCCGGCAAGTCTTTCTCAACCTCGCCATCAACGCCTTCGATGCCATGCCACAAGGCGGGCGCCTGCAGATCTCGAGCAGCCTTCGCCGCTCGACCCGGCGGGGCGCCGCCGCCGCATTCCTGGAAATCCGCTTCCGCGACGACGGCGTGGGCATTCCGCCCGCGGATCTGCGCAACCTGTTCATCCCGTTCTTCACCACCAAGGAAAAAGGCACCGGCCTCGGCCTTCCCATCAGCCAGCGCATTATCGAAAATCACGGCGGCACCATCGAGGTCCGCTCGCAGCCAGGCTCCGGATCGACCTTCACCGTGCTTCTGCCGGTAGAAGCCGACGCCTACACCTCGTACGCCGATCTGAAGAAACCTCAACCCACGGCGCGTAGGCCCACGCCCATGCCTCCACCGATTCCCGCCGGCAAGCCAGCGCGCTAACAGGAAAAATCTCCGCCGTCGTCCTACATCGTTCCCATGATGAGGTTATCGCGGGTGATGATGGCGTCGTAGCCGCGGTAGCCGAGGATGGCGTCGATTTCGTCGCTTTGCCGGCCGGCCAGCTTGCGACACGCGTCCGCATCGTAATTCACCATGCCTCGCCCGCGCACCCGCCGACTGCCATCGTGAATTTCGACCACGTCGCCTTTGTCGAAGCTTCCCTCGACGGCGCTCACGCCGACCGGTAGCAGCGATGCTTTGCCGTTCTCCAGCGCGCGTAGCGCCCCGTCGTTGAGCACCAACACGCCGTGCTTGCGGCTGGCCACCGCGATGTAGCGTAGGCGCGCGCGCCGCCGATCCGGGGTCGGAATCAGCGTGCCCAGATCCTCGCCCGCGAGAATCTTCTCCAGCACGGCCGGCTCGCCGCCATTGGCGATCACCACCGAGGTCCCTTCGGCCGTCGCCAACCTCGCAGCTTCCAGCTTGCTCACCATGCCACCGGTGCCCCCGCCCGAGGAGCCAGTCGCGTGCCCGAACGCGGTTTCGTCGACGCTTTCGAGAAAGGCGATTCGCGTAGCCGCCGGATCTTGCTTTGGGTTCGCCGTCAGAAGGCCCGCGACGTTGGTGAGCAAGACCAGCAGGTCCGCGTCCAGCGCCACCGCCACCCGCGCTGCCAAGCCGTCGTTGTCACCAAAGATCTTGCCCGGGGTCTCGGCGCCTTGGCTGCGCTGGTACTCCACCAGCTCGCGAACGCTGACGCTGTCGTTTTCGTTGAGCACCGGCACCGCACCCAGCTCAAGCAGCCGCATCAGCGTGGTGCGCACGCACAACGCGCGATCGCGGTCGCCGAGATCCTCCTGGGTGAGGAGCACCTGCGCGGCGATCACGCCGTGCTTGGCGAACGCGTCGGCATAGGCCGCCATGAGGTGGCCCTGCCCGACGGCAGCGCAGGCCTGGCGCAAGCCGAGCGAGCGCGGCCGCTGCCGCAGTCCCAAAAGGCGCATGCCCATGCCCACCGCGCCCGAGGTCACCAGCACCACGTCGCGTCCGGCCTTGCGTTCCTTTGCGAGCCCCGCGACCAGGGCCTCGATGCGAGCCGTGGCAAGCTCCGAATCCTCGCTGGTGACCACAGCGGTTCCTAGCTTAACCACTAGGCGGTGGACTTCGGTAAGGGCCTTGCGGGCTTGGGCTTCCTGGCTCATGGAGACTGCGACTTTACCTTGGACGCGCCTTGTGTGGTAATGGGCCCGTGGAACTACTTCAATCCAACCAAACCCTAGGAATTATCGGTTGCGGAACCATGGGCGAAGCGATCCTGCGCGGGATCCTTCGTTCGGGCAATCTGCAGCCCGGACAAGTTTTCGCCAGCGATGCCCGCGCCGAAGTGGCGCGCGACCTAGCCAGCAAGCACAGCATCCGCACGTCGACCGATAACCTTGCGGTCGCCATCGCATGCGATGCCGCCCTGGTGTGCGTGAAGCCGTACCAGATGGCCGGCGTCCTGGACAACGACGGCATGCGGACCGCGTTGGCCGGCAAGCCCGTGATCAGCATCGCCGCCGGTGTTCGGCTGGAAAAGCTATCTGGGTATCTGCGCAAGAGCGCGGTGATTCGTGCCATGCCCAACACGCCAGCCTTGATCGGCGAGGGCATGACCGGACTCGCGCGCAGCAAGGCCGCTACCGACGCGCACATGGCGCTCGCGCTGGCGCTGTTCGCGTCGGTGGGAAAGGCAGTCGAGGTGGACGAGAGCCACATGGACATCGTCACCGCCCTGTCCGGCAGCGGACCCGCGTTCGTGTTCGTAATGATCGACGCGCTCGCGGACGGCGCCGTGAAGCTCGGGCTGCGGCGCGACTTGGCGGTGCAGATCGCAGCACAGATGTTGCAAGGCTCTGCCCGGATGGTCGTGCAAACCGGAACCCATCCTGCAGTGCTGAAAGACCAGGTCACAACGCCGGGCGGCTGCACCATCGCCGGGCTCTCGGTGATGGAAGAAGGGCGGATTCGCTCGGTTCTTGCGAGAACCGTTGAGGAAACCGCCCGCGTCGCCGGCAAACTGGGCTAACCGGTCGCCACCTTTCTGGTGCACGCCCATCTAACAAAAATGGGCGCAAGATCGATTGAGCAAGTGGTACGGCCTCAGCCGACTGTAGAGGGCGCTGGGGTGCACCTGATTCGTAGCATTGGAACGCGTCAGCTTACCAATCTCGACCCGTTCCTTTTGCTTGATCACTTCGAATCGTCGACGCCTTCGGACTACCGGGCCGGGTTTCCGTTTCACCCGCACCGCGGGATCGAAACGGTAACCATTCTGCGCAGCGGGCAAGTCCGCCACGGCGATTCGCTGGGCCACAAAGGCACCATCGAGGGCGGTGACGTGCAATGGATGACCTCGGGCAGTGGCATCTTGCACGAGGAGATGCCGGTGGTCCGCCCCGAGGGAATTTCGGGCCTGCAGCTTTGGCTCAATCTGCCGGCGCGTGAAAAGATGACCCGGCCGAAGTACCGCGACCTGCGCGCCGATAAGCTGGAATCCCGCGCGACGGACGACGGCGCGAAGATTCGCGTGATCGCGGGCGAGGCCGACGGCGGGCGCAGCAAGGGTCCGGTGTGGGGGCTGTCGGTCGCTCCGAAATTCGTCGATGTGGTCCTGCCCGCGGGCGCGGTCTTCCGCGAGGAAATCGAAGCTGGCCACACCGCTTTCGCGTATCTAGACCGGGGCGAGGTCACGTTCGGCGGGGGCGATGGCGCCGAGACCGTGCGCGGGCCGGCTCTGGTTGTTTTCGGCAAAGAGGGGGTGGTTCGCGCTTCCGGCGGTGCAAAGGGCGGCCGCTTCCTGCTTGCCGCGGCCCAGC
>CAZBIU010000323.1:0-7917 GCA_964491625.1 uncultured Myxococcales bacterium | reverse complement strand
CCAACCGTGCTTACTAAGCGGCTGAGCGTGACCTACGTCTGGCTATCCAGACCGACCCGACCTACGAGAAGGCGTACTACAACTTGGGCAAGGTCTATCAGGCGCAGCGCAAGTGGGACAAGGCCGCGGAGGCGTTTGAAAACGCCGTGCAGAAGAGCCCGGACAATGCCAACTTCCACTACGATCTGGGCGAGGCGTACCTCGAGTCCAAGCAACTCGACAAGGCCGAGAACGCGCTCAAGAAGGCCACCAGCCTGGATTCCAAGCTGTTCAAGGCATTCTGGCGCCTTGGCTTGGTCTATATGTACGAAGAGAAACCGAAAGAGGCGGATGTGGCGTTGCGCCAGGCGATCGAGCTGAATCCTCGCATGGACAAGCCATTCCTCGCGCTCGGGCAGCTCTATCTCAACTGGGACGCCGACAAGGAAGCGGCCCAGGTATTCGCCGAGTGTGTGCGTGCGAACGAAAACAGCGCCGAGTGCTACAACTTCCACGGCATCGCCCTTAAGTCGCTAAAGCAGTACGACCAAGCGGTCAAGGAGTTCAAGACAGCCATGGACCTCGACAGCGGATTGTTCGACGCTGTCTACAACTGCGGCATGACCTTTGCCGAGTGGTACGAAGAGTCTCACTCGAATGAGCACAAGCAAGCCGCGCGCGACTATCTGCAAAAGTACGTGGCGACTGGCGGCGGCAAGGACGGCGCGGATTCCGGATTCGTCCGGGCCGCCAACGACAAGCTGTACGCACTGTCCGGGCCATAGGCCCGGGAACCCCGGTGAAGCAGGCAGCCTTCGCACGCAGCCGCGAGAGGGGCGCGTCAGGCACCGGAGGCTCTCCGCTTCTGGTGCCATTGCCGTATCAAGGGCCTTGGCCTTGGGCGCTGACACGGCGTAGCCGTTTCGGGCTTCCCTATGGCCCGGCCTGACTCGAAACTTCGTCGCCCAGGGGGGCGCATTCTCGTTGTTTGTCATTGGCAGCGCGTGATATAAAAACGCTCCACTTTCCGCGCTTTTAGCCCATATCGGGCGGGAGGCGATGCCTTTGGGTCTCGTCTTCTTGTTTTGCCCCATTTATTCCGGAGGAACACGTGGGTATGGATTCGACCTCGAACGCCACCCTTGAGGACTTTCCCGCCGAGCTGCACAACCAGGCGGAAGCAGCCCTGGACGCCGAGCGCCAGTCGATCGAAAAGGGCATCGACGCGTGGAAGAAGCTGGTAAGCGCCGCCCCGACAGTCTGGGAGCCCAGGCGCGAGCTCGCGAGGCTCTACAAGCAGGCCGAGCGCTGGAAGGCGTGCGTGGAGATCTTGAAGGAAGCGGTCGACAAGGCATCATGGTCGGTCCCGGATGCGAAGATTCCGCTGCTTCTCGAGATGGTCGAAATCTACCGCGACCGCCTCAAGCTCGACGTGAACGTCATCGATTCGTACAACCGCATTCTGGTCATCCAGCCGGGCAACGTCGAGATCATGGATGCGCTTATCAGGCAGCTCGAATCCAGCCCCAACCCCCGTTGGCCCGACATCATCTCGCTTCTGCGCAAGAAGGCTGCGGCGGTCGAATCGGCCGGCGAGAAGGTGGCGCTGCAGCTTCGCGTCGCCAATCTGTATCTCGAAAAGTTCCAGAACCAGGCAGAGGCCATCAAGTGCTTCGAGGCCATCCTGGAGCTCGATCCGGCCAACGCCGAGGCGACCCAGTTCCTCAAGCAGATGTACGAAAAGCGGCGCGACTGGGAACGTCTCATCGGGGTGATGCGCCAGGAGGTCTCGCGCATCTCGGACCCGGCCGAGCAGGCGCGCCGTTGGGCCGAGGTGGCCAAGCTCGCCACCGAGAAACTGAAGAAGGCGGTGGTCTCCATCGAGCTGTGGAGCAAGGTCATCGAAAAGAACGACAGCGACGTCGAGGCTCTCGCCGAGCTCGAAAAGCTTTACGAGCGCGAGAAGCGCTGGGATGAGCTGGCCGCGATCCTGCAAAAGCAGGTCGTGCTGACCGACGATCCCAGCAAGCGTGGTGTGCTTTTGCCCAAGCTGGCGATCCTGTTCACAGAGAAGCTGCAGAAGCTGGACCTGGCAATCGCTGCTTGGAAGACCTTGCTCGATGCCGAGCCCGATAACCGCCGAGCGCAGGATGCCCTGCGGAAGCTGTATCTGCAGGCCAAGGACTGGGACGCGCTGGAAGGCTTCTACTCCACCCAGGGAAAGTGGGACGAATTCGTTCGCGTGCTCGAACGGCAGGCCGACATTGAAACCGACGACACGCGGGTTGGGTTGTGGAACAAGATCGCGACCCTGTACCAGGAGCGGGTCGGGAAGCCCGATAAGGCGCAGAAGGCCTTCGAGAAGACGCTCTCGCTCGATGCGAACAACCTGATTGCGGCCGAGGCCCTGATTCCCATCTACGAGAAGGCAGCCGACGCGCACAGGCTAGCGGGCGCTCTTCAGGTGCAGCTGCTCCACACGACTGAGCCCGCGCAGCGCCAGGAGCGCATGCAGCGGATCACACAGATTCTGGACAGCGACGCCGGCGAAAAGACGCCGGCGCTTGCCATTGCGCTTCAGGCGACCAAGGAGAATCCGGCGGAATCATGGGCGCTGGAAACCGGGCAGCGTCTGGCTGCCGAAACCGGGGAATGGGCGTCCTTGGTCCAGGTGTACGAGGAGGCACTGCCCAGCCTGAAGGGCAAGGCCAGCCTGCCCATCCTGTCGACGTTGGCGCGGGCCTACGAGAAGGAGCTGGCCAACTACCCGCTCGCCATCGAACGCAACAAGCAAGTGCTCGCCCTCGCCGACAACGAAGGCCAGGCGGTGCTCGCTCTCGAGCGTTTGTACGTGGCCACCGGGCAGCACGAAGAACTGCTGGCCATCTACGACAAGAAGCTCTCCCTGGCCGGCAGTGATGCCGAAAAGCGAGAGGTCCGCTTGCAGCTGGCCCTGCTCTATGAAGAGCAGGTCCACGACGTGGAGAAGGCGCTCGCGCTCTACCAGGACATCCTTAAGTCCGACCCGGACGACTTGCCGTCTTTGCGCGCCCTCGGGCGCCTCTACCAGACCACCCTGCACTGGAAAGAGCTGGCACAGGTGCTGGAGCGCCAGCTCGCGCTGTCGGCCGCCGACGCCATTGCCTCGGCCGATCTGAAATTCGCGCTGGGCGACGTGTCGCAGAAGCACCTCGACGACGCTGGTGCCGCGGTGGAAGCCTACCAGGAGGCCCTTTCGCTCGACCCAAACCATGCCGGCGCCCGCGCCGCCCTGGAAGGGTTCCTCTCGGTCAAGAAGTACCAGATGGCCGCAGTCAGCGCCCTGGAGCCGATCTACGAAGCCCTGCACGAGATCGAGCGTCTGATCGAAACCCAGAAGATCAGGCTCAAGCGCGAGAAGAATCCGGCCAACAAGGTCGCGCTGCTTCTGCGCATCGGATCGCTCGAGGCCGAGGCCGGGCGGGCCGAGGCGGCCTACGATGCTTACGCGTCGGCGTTCGGCGAGGACCCGGCGTCGAGCGAGGCGCGGTTCGCTCTTGAACAGCTGGCCGAGTCGATGGGGAAGTGGGATTCGTTGGTCGAGCTCTACGGGAAGGTCCAGGCCGAAGCCAAACTGGAACCCGCGCTCGAGCGCGAGATCTTGCTCGTCATTGCCGTCGCCTATGACGAAAAGCTCGGCAAGTCGGACAAGGCGGTCGAGTACTTCCGCATGGCCCAGGAAATCGAGCCCGAGGATGCGTCGGCGCTGGAAGCCCTGGAGCGGCTCTACACTCGCACCGAGCGGTGGTCTGACTTGGTGGACACGCTGAAGAAGAAGGCCGACTTGGTGCAATCGCCGACTGATCGCGAGGCGATCCACGGCCGCATCGCCACCATTCTGGAAGAAGCCATCGGCAACCCTGATGAGGCGATCGCCGCATGGAAAGAAGTCCTAGGCGACAATCCCAGCAGCCTGGTTGCGCTGCGAGCCCTTGACCGATTGTTCGTGCAAAAGGGGATGGCGCTCGACCTTGCGGACAATCTGCAGCGGCAACTCGACCTGGCGGTTGAATCCGAGGATCAGGTGGCGTTGCTTTGGCGTTTGGGCCAACTGCGTGAACGCGACCTCGGCGACGTGACCACCGCCGTCGAGACTTACCGACGCCTGCTCGACTTCGAGCCGGCCCACGCCGACACCATCGCGGCCCTGGAGAATCTGCTCGCCCTTCCGGAGCATGAGCTGGCCCTGGCCGAGCTGCTTGAGCCCGTCTACCGCGGCCGCAGCGACTTCGCCAGCCTGGTGCGGGTGCTGGAAATTCAATCGCGCCACACCCCGGATACGCGTCGCAGGATCGAGCTTCTGCACGAGATCGCAACCGCGCGAGAAGACGGCCTTGACGATCCGGCGGGCGCCTACGAGGCGCTCGGGCGCGCCTTGGCCGAGGATCCGCTCGACCAAGAGACCGAGACCCGTATCGAGCGATTGGCGAAGGTGCTCGGCCGGGTGAATGACCTGGTCGCGCGCTACCGCGCCGCGGTGGCAACGGTTCAGGCCGACGAGACCAAGAACGCCGTCCACCACGTGATCGCTAATCTGGCAGAAAACGAATTGGGCAACGCCGAGATCGCAGCCGAGGCGTACCAGAACGCCCTGGCGACCTCGCCGCGTGACATGGCGGCGGCCGATGCACTCGAACGCATCTACACCCGGGTTGCGGACTACACCAACCTGGTCTTGCTGCTGCAGCACAAGGCCGACATGACCGACGGTGTTCTCGAAAAACGGGAGCTCGGCATGCGCGCCGCCAAGATCTGGGAAGAGGTGCTGGAGAATCCCGAGAAGGCCATCGAGGCCTATCGTCAGGCGCTTGCTCTCGACGAGACCGACGCCACCGTGCTCGATAATCTAGAGCGGCTGTTCATCCGCCTGGAGCGCTGGAGCGATCTCAAGGACATCTACGCGAAGCAGGCCGAGTTGGCCACCGATCCGGGGCAGAAGAAGGCGCGCCTGTTCGTCCTCGGCCAGGTCTACGACCGCGAGCTGCAGGACCAAGCCCGCGCCATCGAGACCTATACCTCGGTGCTCGACATCGATCCGGACGACCTCGAGGCCATGCAGGCGCTCGACCGCCTGTACCTGCAGACCCAGCGTTGGTACGATCTGCTATCCGTCCTGGAAAGACAAACCGAGCTCTCCGGCTCTGCCGCCGAGGTCGTGTCGTTGCGGTTCCGCATCGGCGAGCTGTGGCGTGAGAAGCTCAATGACCCCTCCCGAGCGGTCGAGGCCTACAAGCGTGTGCTGGAGATGGATCCGACCCACGAGCCGACCCTGAAGGCGATCGAGGGGATGATGAACCGAGGCGAGGAGCCCATCGCCGCCGCCGAGGTGCTGCAGCCGATCTACGAATCGGCCGGCGACTGGGACAAGGTTGCCGTCACGTTTGAAGTGATGATCGCCAACACGCAGGACGTTCCACGCCGTGTGGATCTGCTCGGCACGGTGGCCGGAATCTACGAGCGAAGGCTCGCGAACTTCGACGCTTCCTTCGATGCCTACTGCCGCGCCATGCGCGCGGATCCGGTCAATCCCGAAGTCATCGCACACCTGGACCGCATGGCAGAGGCGAGCGGGCGTTGGTCCGAGCTGGCAACCGCGATGGAAGCCGAGATCGAGCGCGTGATGGACAGCAGCTTGCAGGTCGAGATGCTGATGCGCCTCGCCCGCGTGTATGAGGAAGAGACCCGCGAGGTCGACAAAGCCATCGCCACCTACAAGCGCGTGGCCGAGGCGGAGCCCGATCGCCGAGACGGCTTGGTCGCCCTCGACCGACTTTACACCGTGACCGAGCGCTGGCAGGACCTGGCCGACATTATTCGCCGCGAGATTCGCCTGGCGGACACCGAAGAGCAGATTGTCACGCTCACCTACCGACTCGCGCAGATCCTCGAGGTTGCACTCGGCGACTTGCCGAAAGCGGTCGAGGCGTACCAGGAGATCCTCGCCATCTCGCCCCAGCACGACGAGACCCGTGCCACGCTGGAACGGCTGATGGCCGCCGGGACCATGCAGCGGGAAATCGCGCAGGTGCTCGAACCGCTCTACCGGGTCGGCGAAGAGTGGGAGAAGTTGGTTCGTGTTTATCAGGTACAGCTCATCTCCGAATCGGACACCGAGGAGAAGCAGCGCACTCTGCGCCGTCTCGCCGACATCACCGAGAACAAGCTGCTCGACCAGATCGCCGCCCTCGACTGGTGGGCCCGCGCGGTGGTGGAAGCGCCGTCGTCCGAGCAGGCGCTGGAAGAGACGCTGCGACTGGCGCGTCTGACCCACCAATGGGAAGCGTACGTTTCAACCATGGTGGAGGCAGCCGCCAAGACCAGCGACAAGGCCGCACGCAAAGACGTGCTCATGCGACTCGCCACGGTATTCGAGACCGAGCTTGGCGACCTCTCTCGCGCCGAAGAGGTTTTGGGCCAGATTCTCAGCTTCGATCCTGACGACGTCGAGGCGCTCGCTTTCCTCGATCGCGTGTACGACCGGCAGGGCGATTTCGAGAAGCTCGCCGGGGTTCTGCGCCGTCGGATCGTCGTCACGGACGACTCGGCCCACCTGGTCGAGCTGCACCTGCGCCTCGGCAAGGTACTTGCCGACGTGATCGACGATCCCGACGCGGCGGTGGCCAGCTACCTGGCGGTGCTCGAACAGGAATCCCGGTCGCCCGACGCACTGGAGGCGCTGGAACGCCTGTATTTCCGCGCCGAGCGTTGGCAGAATCTATACGGCATTTACGAGAAGATGCTCGACATCGCCCCCGGCGATCAGGCGTTGTCCGATTGCTACGCCCGCATGGCCAAGATCGCGTCCGATGTGCTTGGCCAACGCGACCACGCGGTCGAGCTGTGGCGGCGCGTTCTGGACCTGCGCGGAGCCGATCCTCAGGCGCTGTCTGCGCTCGCCGATCTGCACGAGCAGGCGGAGGAGTGGCGCGATCTCACTGAGGTCTTGGACAGCCAAATCCGCGCGACCGAGGATCCGGTGGCGCGCATTCCGGTCTACAAGCGCCTGGGCCGCGTTTGGGGTGAAAAGCTCGGCCGCGAACGCAACGCTCTCGAATGCTGGCAGAAGGTGGTCGAGATCGACGCCGGCGACGTGGAAGCCTTGCGCGCTATCGCCGACAACTACCGCAGCGCCGGCGCTTGGGAGGAGCTGTCGGACATCCTGCGCCGGACAATCTCCGTCGGCGGCCACGCCTTGTCTGGCGACGAGATCAAAGAACTCTACGTTCAGTTGGGCGAGCTGGAGGGCACCACCCTCATGCGCATCGACGCCGCGGTCGAAGCGTGGCGTCAGGTGCTGCAGATCGATCCCACGGAGGCGCGGGCTCTGGCGGCCCTGGAAACCCTGTTCACGCAGGAGGGGCGCTGGGAAGAATGCGTGGAGGTCCTCGAACGGCGTGCGGCCGCGGTCTCGTCGCCCGACGAGAAGGTCGACGTTCTCATGCAAGCTGCTTCGATTTGGGCCGACAAGGTCGGCGACGGCGGTGCCGCCACCGAGGCCTACGAACGCGTGCTCGAAATAGATCCGTCGAACGTTGTGGCCTCCACCAGCCTCGAAGAGCTGTATCGGCAACGCAAGGTCTGGCCGCGGCTCATCGAGCTTTTGCTTGCGCGCATCGAATACGTCGAGGGTCCTCCCGAGCGCATCAAGCTCTTCTGTGATATCGCCGCCGTCTACGAGGAACAGCTGGGCGATCGCGATTCCGCGTTCGTGACCTTGCAGGCCGCCTTCCGCGAGGACTACTCGAACGACCACGTGGCGCAAGAGCTGGAGCGATTGGCCACGGCGACCGGCAAGTGGAGCGAGCTCCTCACCGAGTACACGCAAGTTGCGCAGGGCATGACCGAGGTGAAGCAGGCCTCGGATTTGTGGGTCAAGATCGCCCGCTGGTACGATTCGGC
>CAZBIU010000322.1:0-7976 GCA_964491625.1 uncultured Myxococcales bacterium | reverse complement strand
CTCTGTCCCTCGAAACCACGTTGTACCCATGATTCCGTAGGTGAGGTGCTCTTCAGTCACACGGCCGATGTGATTCAACTCCAGATGGCCCTCCGCGGTCACAAATCCGTCGGCCTTGATGGTTGACTGATCGGGAAGTGCGCGAGGGTTGTCACTGGCGCCTACCGAGGCGGATGCCGCGACGTGATAGCCCAACTCGGCTTGCACCGAATGCGACGCGGCAGATGCCAGCATGACGACGGCTGCGAACAGGGTGCGTCGGAGATTCCTCGCCATTAGCGGCAGCGAGAATAGCATGGAGCCCTGACCGGGCAGCGGTATATTGCCGGTCGCATGGGACTCCACCGGAGCGCACGCGAGACCACGGGAGCCGAGGAGGACGCGGCTATCCAGCCGTCGTACCTGGGACTCGCACGGCGTCTCCGCCACTCCGAGCACACAACTCTCGGTCTGTGGCCCGTGCCGGCTTCCGCGACGTGCGATGGCGTACCTCGACTTTTGGCGAATGCGCTCGCGGCGATCGGCGCAACTGTGGGATTGGTCGCATCCCGGGATGGTTGGTGTCAAGACGTTTCCCGGGGACGCGTGCTCGTGTCGAGCCTCGCGGAGTCGGTTGACTTGATCACGCCGGTGTGGCCGGACAATTCGAATCCGGTGGGCGCGATCGAGCAGACTCTCACGGCCATTCGTGGTCGCTACGCCTGGGTCTTGTTGGACCTCACCGGGTGTGAATCGCCACAAGTGCACGAACTGGCGTTTGTTCCAGGGGTCGCCATCGTGATTCTCGTGGCGCAAGGGAAGATTAGCGAGTTCGGCTTGGCCAAGCTCTGCCGCCAGTTTCCGGCTGAACGATTGATGGGCGCAGTTTTGATGGAATCGCTACCAACGGAAGTGATCGTCTAGGGATGATGCTGTCGAAACTGCGTGAAAAGAACCTCCAAAACTGGTTGCCGAGTTACCTCTATCAGAGACTCATTCGGCTTCGCGCCCGTAAGCACGCAGGTGTGCGCCACCTGTTGTTCGCGTTCTGCGATCACTACGAGCCGCTTTGGGGAGGTGTCTCGCAGGCGGTCGGCGAGGAACGCGTAGGCTTCTGGGTCGACGCCTATCCTCGGCTGGCGGGCGAGTTTCGCGATGCTGACGGACGCTCCCCGCGCCACAGCTTCTTCTATCCTGCAGACCAGTACCACCCGCGGTTGGTGGAGCCGCTGACGTCGCTGGCTCACGCCGGGCATGGCGAAATCGAGCTGCACCTCCATCACGAGGGCGACACCCGGGAGACCCTGCGCGCGAAGTTGGTCGAAGGGCTCGATCGGATTGGCAGCCACGGGAACTTTTCTCGCGACGACGACGGCCACATGCGCTACGCGTTCATTCACGGCGACTGGGCCCTGGCCAATAGTCGTAACGGACGCTTCTGTGGTGTAGACGACGAGCTCACGCTGCTGTTCGAGACCGGTTGCTACGCCGATTTCACGTTTCCATCTGCGCCGGATGAATCGCAACCGGCCGTCATCAACCAAATCTACTGGCCGGCGGGAGATCTTTGCCGCGCGCGAGCCCATGAGGAGGCGAAACGCGCTCGGGCAGGTGAGACGTCGTCCGATCGGCTCCTGATGATTCAGGGTCCACTGGCCCTGGTTCCCCGGCTGTCGCGCATGCCCCTGCGCATCGAAAACGCGGCGGTCACTGCCAACGATCCCGGCACCCCCGCGCGCATCGCCCAGTGGGTCGCGCAGGACATTCACGTGGAGGGGCGCGAGGATTGGGTATTCGTCAAAGTCCACACCCACGGTGCCGCTGAGACGCAGGCAGCATCGTTGCTCGGGGAGCCAGGCCGCGCTATGCACCGCGAGCTGACCACGCGGTTCAACGATGGCGTCTGCTGGAAGTTGCACTACTTAACTGCGCGCGAGATGTACAACATCGCGATGGCCGCCATGGCTGGCCACCGCGGCGATCCGTACGACTTTCGCGATTATCGCCTGCGTCCGCCGCCGCTTTAGGGCAAGTAGAGGGTGTCGCCAGCGACTACCACGAGATTCATCTCGGGATGTTCGCCGCTGTAAATTGCCCCGAGGTTGATGGGGATCCGGCGGGGTCCGGATGGCGAGGGACGGATAAGCACGACTTGCGACAGCGAGGCGTAGCGACTTGGCCCGCCGGCGAGGGCCACCGCTTCCGTCACCGTGACGAACTGGTGCGCGCTGAACAGACCGGGATGCTCAGCAAAACCAGCCACGGTGAACTGGTAGCTGTTGACCTCGGCCAGCGCGACAGCCACCCGGACCGAATCGTCCTTGACGAACGACTTCAGATGCGACTCAATTTCAGCTCGTAGTGCCGAAGGGGATTTGCCCGCGGCCGGGAGGTCGCCGATGAGCGGCAGGGTCATGGTGCCGTCGGGACGGACCCGCGCGTCGCCAGAGAGATCGGGCATGTGCCACACAGTGACGCGCAGAACATCCGAGGGGCCGACCACGAATTCCGTATGGCGCGGATCGGGTTCGGCCGAGTAGTTGTACGCTTGGACGCTCGCGCATCCGACAACTGCGGAAAGCAAACTGAAGACAAGGAGTAGTCGACCCACAGAAGGGCTTATAGCACGAGACTTGTTGATGCCATACGTTCCCGGACCTGATCGCTCGTTTTTAGCAATCGGCCAATCGGTCCCCACATGGCCCTGTTCTCAATTTCGATCAGATGAGACAGTCCCGGAGAACGAGTGTGGGGCGGTGTTGCAGCTGGCGATGGTGGTGCGCACTTCATGGCCTGCTCTGTCGAGGCACCGATTGGGGCGATCGATTGTCTTTCAGCTGGCCTGGCTACCCGGGCACCCCCCTAGAAGTCATCCGCCGACAGTTGTCCGGCTCGGTGGACCATCTCCGCCGGCGGTGGGGCCACGGTCGAAGGCGGCGCGGCTGGTGTCGGTTGCGCCGCGGGCGCTGTTGCTGATCCGCCCGTATCGGCCGGCGCGACCGGTATCGCCCTGACCGTCCCGTATCGCGCGGTCTCCGGCCTCGTGACTAGACTTCCGGAAGTCCCTCGCGCCGCGGGTCGTGACAATGCGCGTGTCGCCCGCGCCTGCGCTCCGGGATGCGGGTTTGGGGAAAGCGAGCCATCGATCGGCGCTTTGACTGATCTAGCAGGCATTCTATCCGGAACCGGCTCCGAAACCTCCCGTGGCAAGACCGCTGGTGGCGCCTCGCCGAGTGCAGGCGGCAACATGCTCGGCAAGATGGGCGCGGCCGGCGTGGGTTCGGCGACATGCGGAACGGTCCCCGGCGCCACCGGCATCGTCACCTCTTCCCACTGCGGCCCGAATGAGTTGCCGTGGCGATTCGGAATCACGAACCACGACACCACCACGGAAATAGTGCCAACACCGGCAGCCAGGGCGAGCAGACGCCACACCCTCATTCTTCCTCGCACGGCATGCAGGAGCGAGGCGGTATCGTCGTCGCGCGACCACGTTCTGTCTTGCTCGGGGCGGAATGACATCGGGAACGTCGGCCGATCGAGCTTCACCTCAACTGCGTGCGAGGGAGTGCTGCGCGACAGTACGTAAAGCGCTCTGGTCGCGCCTCCATCATGCTCGCCCGAGGGCTCCGATCGCTGCACGACCCGGATGACCGGATCCGCGAGCCCCTTGGGCACGCTCCCCGAATCGGTAAGCGGCACTCCAACCATGGGTGTCATCGATCGAAGAAGCGGCAACCTCGGCGGGACTTGCTCCTCCAGTGCTGCGATGAAATGGTCGAGCGTTGGGAAGCGGTCGTCGGGATTCTTCGCTAGTGCCCGCTCGATGATGGCGTCCATTTCCGGGGACATGTCCGCGCGAAAGCGCGTGAGCTTCGGCACAGGCTCACCGAGAATCCGCATAAGTAAATCGGGTCCTGGCGGGCCGACGTAGGGCGCCTGTCCAGCCAACGCCTCGAACAGGATTACTCCGAAGCCGTAGACGTCCGCCCGCTCGTCGATGGTCGGAGAGCCGGTGATGTGCTCGGGCGACATGTACGCCGGCGTTCCGTGGGTGGTGAGCTGAACCGTGTTCGATCGCTCCTGGCTGGCGTTGTCGGCGATCACCGAGATTCCGAAGTCGAGGATCTTGGTCGTAATCACGCGACCATCGGGACCGATGCAGAGGAAGATGTTCTTCGGTTTGAGGTCCCGGTGAACCACGCCTTGCGCGTTCGCCGCCGCCACCCCGCGCATGGCCGGCAAGAGCAACGCCATGGTTTCGTCCAGGCTAAGGAGCCCCTGGCGCTCGAAGTAAGCACCGAGATCTTCACAGTCGAGAAACTCCATCACGATGCAAGTCCCGGCTCCGTGATCGACAACATCGAACACGGTGACGACATTGGGATGGTTCACCCGGCTTGCGGCCATGGCTTCGCGGCGGAACAGCTCTCCCGCGCCTGGCGTGGATGAGAAGGAGCGCAGGATGACCTTTAGCGCGACCCGCTTACCCGTGCGCAGATTGCTACCCGCCCAGACCGCCGCCATGCCCCCAGAGGCGATGAGATGGTCAACGCAGTACTTTCCCGCGACGGTCTGCCCCGGGCGGAGGATCGTCTCAAGAGTCGGCTGCGAAGCCTTCTTGGTTGTCATCGCGCACGTTTCAGCAAAACACGGCCCTTAATCAGAGGCGGGCCTGTCTCGGTTATTCGGTGCTATACCCACAAGTTATCGTGGCGTCAAGCTGGACATTTCGCTGGCAGTCAGACCCGTCAACGGTGTCGAGGTCTGGCCATCCTCCTCCCTCAGGCGGAGGGGCTGGTGACCGGTTGGCCTTCACGAGCGAGGGTCATGACGCGGTCGAGCCGAAGCAAGCGGAGAATCGCGAGCGGTTGATCGTGCACGCCTACAACGGCCATTGACCCATCGTAGGCCTTGACTTTCTTGAATAGGGCGACGATTGCGCCAACCCCAGAGCTGTCGATCAAGCGAAGGCATGACAGATCGACGAGCACCTTCGATGGCCGATCCTCCCCAATCTGGTCGATGACCGGCCGCAAATCTTGAACCGACACTGCATCGAGCGCTCCACCAATCGATAGTACCGACGCATCCTGCTGAATGCTGAGATCGAAGTTCATGGATTTCCCCCCAAAAAAGCTAAGTTGTCAGGCTGGCTGCGCTTTGGACCGCCACCGGTAGCCGGCGCAGCAGAGCAGCAATATACACCAGTCCAAGTCTGATTCCACCCTTTCGATTCGATACAGTCGTGCGACAGTCTCGTGACGTTCGTCGCTGTGGGTAGGCTTACATATGAGACGGGGCCAATTGTCTGGTAATTGACCAACGATGAGCGCTAGCTATGCTATGTCTCTGTGACTCTGCTCCGACACGGGGACAGTGCTTTCACCTATATTGGTTAGTTGAAGCCGCCTGGCTCCCCTAAACTGGCAAATAGTCGCGCCAACGAGCGCGGTCGAGTACTGCAGCAGCACCGACCCGCCGACTGGCCTAGACACTCTCAGCAGGACATGCCTTGACGCCGAGCTCAACGACTGAATGCAACAATCCGACTGGCTGCAACGAGGTCTATCTGGAGGTTCCCGGAAAGATCGAGTGCAGAAACGTCGTGATGCGCACTGTATCTGCTGTCTGCCAGCTTACAGCCGACACTGGACACTGTGAGGGTTCCGACCTCCGCATTCTGGTTCTGTCTGCTGTGGGGGAGGCCTACAACAACATCGTTCTGCACGGCTACGCCGGCCGCAAACCGGGCTCGGTCCAGATGAAGTTTCAGAATTGCTCCAGGCATGTCAGGGTCGAGATCCGCGACACCGGTGCCAGCTTCGATCCCAATCAAGCTCCGGACCCGGACTTGGAGGCGCTCCCAGAATCAGGCCTCGGCATATTCCTCATGCGGTCGATGGTTGACGAGGTGTCCTACGTTGCTGGATCCCCCAACGTGCTCACCCTCGTCAAGCGTCTGGCTGGATCGTGCGAGACCCGCTAGCTAGCGTCGTGCGCTTTCGATATCGAGAACATCTTGTGCATGTGCGAGCGCTTGCTCGAGCTCGCTGCGACCGGCCGACGAAGTTTGCGCGAGCGGCGTCGCTTGCCGTGTTCTGACGGGAATATCGGCGATCTTGCTCAATGCGCGCGCCAAGCGTTGCTCGCAATGGTGGACACCGTCGCCGGCGGCGATGTTCGCAGAGAAGACCCTGGTTCCATCCTCCAGCTGCTCCGTGGCTTCCAATGGCGCATGGCGCAGCGATGCAATCTCGGGAGTCTCACCGAGGCTGCAGATGGTGAGATGACTTGCGAGGACGGAAATGAAGTCACGCTCGCGAAAACCCGCGCAGGGTTTTTCGCCATTGGCTAGGTTAAGAATGAGCAAACGGCGGGCGCGGCAGCGGCACACGGCCGCGCCGACATCGCCGGTGAGCAACGCGCTTAGCGTGCTCGTGCAAAAACTTCCGGGTCCCATGATGACGACGTCCGCTTCTTCGATGGCCGCGATCGCAGCTTCATTGGGGCGGCGGCCTCCCTTTACTGTGACAACAAGCGGCGAGGCGACCCTGCTTGTGACATTATGCTCGCCTTCGACAAATCCTTGCCAGCGGTCGCACACGACCAGAGTCCCGGACTCCTCCGACGCGGGCATGACCCGCCCGACGCACCCCATTCTATCTGCAACCCAATCGACCGCCTGCTGCAGGCTGCCGCTTGTCAGATAGCGCTGCGCAATCACCAAATTGCCGCGGCAACGGGGAAGGGTTGAGCTGACAGAGATGCGCTCCTCAAGTTTCAGAGAAAGCTCTTCGTCAGAAGACAGTGCCGATAGACACCTGCGAAGATCCCCGGGCGCAGGCATGCCGAACTGCCGCCGCAGCTCGCCTGAACATCCGCCGTCGTCCGCAGTGGCGACGACCGCGCTGATTCTACAATCCAGGTTTCGAAGGGCCTGAAGAACGATCGCTTGGCCGTGGCCGCCTCCGATGGTGACGACCCGAGGGGTCTTCGAGTCTTGTCTCACGTCGATCGCTCCGGCCGATGCTGGATATTGTACGTCCCACGGCAGCCATTGGCTTGCTCGTTTTCACCGCCGAAAGACGCATCCACATGTCGAACGACTTAGCGCGACGTGCTGCTATCCAGCGGGCCAACCAGGTCTTCCGCGGCGAGTTATGGCAGCCAAGCTCGACAGAACAGGCGTCTTGCTTTTAGGTCGTAGTCGAATAATTATTAGACTATGTCTGATCAAGGCTCTTGCCTCGACTACCGTGCGTGCCGGGAGGTCTTGGCCACGCGGCTCGCCGAGCCTGCGCCAGGACGTATTCAATTGCTCGCCGGCCCACGGCAGGTCGGCAAGACAACCTTACTTCTCGAAATGGCAGAGCAGGCGGGTGCGCAGGCGGTCTACGCGGCGGCTGATGCTCCCGAGGCGGCGCTGCCTGGCTTCTGGGAACGCGTGGTGGGCCGGGCGGAGGACACCGCGGTCTCTCATGGGCGCGCCATCCTTCTCCTCGACGAGGCTCACCTGCTTGCCGGCTGGGCTTCACACCTCAAGGGAGTCTGGGATCGTTTCAGACGCAAAAAGACGCCAGTCCACATCGTGGCCACCGGCTCGTCCGCGCTTCACCTCGCAGCGGGCTCGCGCGAAAGCCTCGCCGGCCGATTCGAACGGCTGACCTTGTCGCACTGGTCGGCGCAAGCGGTCGCGCAGACCTTCGGCGTGAATGGCCAAGCAGCCACCGATCTCGTGGTGCGGATGGGGTCGTATCCGGGCGCCTTCCCCATGCGCGAGGACGTGCCCCGCTGGTCGGCCTACCTGCGCGACGCCATCCTCGATCCTGCCATCGGGCGTGACATCCTCGCCCTTGCATCCGTGCGTCGCCCTGCGCTCCTCCGCCAGGTGTTCGGGGTGGCCGCCTCGTCGCCAGCCCAAATTGTTTCCCTGCAAAAACTTCAGGGGCAGTTGCAAGACAGCGGCGCCCTCGAAACCGTCGCCCACTACTTGG
>CAZBIU010000321.1:0-7994 GCA_964491625.1 uncultured Myxococcales bacterium | reverse complement strand
CGTTGGTGAGGGTGCGGTGAGGGTGGCGTCACCACTCGTGCGCGGTGACGCTCGGGCCCCGCATTGGCGTGGCGGTTTCTACTTCGGTATTCTCACAGGACGGAAACCAAGGCCGATATCGCGGTAAAAGGAATTGCCGTAGCTGTGCACAGAGGCACGGCAATAGTTGGAGCTGCCGTACCAACCGCCTCCGCAAATAACACGGCCAGCGGCCCCCATCGTAACAGAGCCCGTCCACTCCCATACATTGCCGAGCATATGCATCAGTCCGAAGGGATTAGCACAGTATCCCGGCTCATTTGCCTCTCTGACGTGATCTGGACAGGATCTCACATCCTGGGCATTGGGAAGATCGGACCTGTCACAATACGCATAACTTGAATAATTCGATCCTGTGGTCTTGAAGTGGTCTCCCCAATAGAAATCCGTATCAGTTCCACCGCGGGCCGCATTCTCCCATTCATCTTCCGTGGGCAGACGGTATAACGCCGATTGGTCCAGTTGGCTCAGTTTGCTTGCAAACATCGCGGCATCGTCATTTGTCACATAGACAGCGGGATTGTTGTCCGCGATCCCAACGCCATGCTCCCCCTTCTCTCCAGTCCTTCCCTTCCATCCTTTCCAAGGTTCTTCACGCACGAGAGCCTTGTACTGAATCTGCGTCACCTCAAATTGTGCTATTTGGAACGAGCTGATGCCATACATGGCCGGCACGGTGCAAAACACGATGGAAACATCCTTTTGCAGGGTAATGGTCGCCGGATTCTTACAGTCTTTCATCGACGAATAGGCCACAGCAGGTGAAAGCAAGAACAACAACAAACTTGCAACGGAAGGACTTCTTGATGACATTGCACGACCTTCAAGTAGCGATCTTCGACTGGGTGAAGGGTATCCCCGCCTACCGGTAGAACTTGATGTCACCGATGGTTAGGTTGGCGAGGCACGGCGGGGTGGCGCTGCCATCGTCGGCCGCGACGGGTACGACGAATTGCCAAAGCGTAAAGATCAACTTGGCGGGATCGAGTGGCGTAGGCGGGTTGCCCTCAATGTCCGTGCGGGCAAAGGGCAGCTTGATGGTTCGCGGGGTCGAACCAAGGTCGTCCGCCCCGATCTTGTGCTGGGGCGAGTAGGAGCCTTCCGGGCCTGACGCGAAGGTGGAGCTCTTGGTCGCGTCCTCGTGCTCGACGTCGCCACTGGCATAGACCAGCGAGCAGCCTGAGAAAGAGCCGCTGGCGGCGAATTGCACGCCCGTAAACTGGCTGGCGTCGATACAACTATCGAATTGAATCACGGTGCCCAGCATCTGCGGACGCGCGACTGCTGGCGCGTTGATCTGGATGTTGAGGTTGCCTCCCGTCGTCGTGTACGCGTGGGATGCCGGATCGACGGACTTGGGAAGGCCGTAGGTGATGATCCTGGCAGGGATTGCATTCCCCTGGCCGCCGACAACGCCACCGGCGGAAGAGAAGTCCGCGATCAGCTCGGTCGCGGGCGTCGGCGCCGTGCTGGATGGCGTGCAAAGACCGCGCGAGTGGAGTTGGCCCGGGCCCTTGTCGCTGCTTGTTTCGATGATTCGAGTGGAGCCACATCCGGCGGGAAGCACACAGGTGGCAAAGGCAATGACGGTGGAGAGGCGCCTTTTCATGTGTTTCTCCTTGATTTTGGGGGTCCTGCCGCAACGTTCAGGATGGTCGTGCAACACCCGGACCATTACGCGCGGCACGCACGCGAGCCTAGTCTGCTTGCGGAATCTCAACAAGGTACCTCTCCATCGTTGCTCCATGCCAAGCACCGGCCTTGGTGGACGCCCCGCGGACGTCCACCAGACGTCCAGCAATCCAACCTTGCGCTCGCTTACCCACAGTCGTACTGGCCCCACCCGCAAGGGGCACGCTGTAGATCCCGCCGCCGTCTGACCCAGCTTCCGGGCTCGGATTCCACCTTCCGCGCTCGATAGGCTTCAGGGCGTGATGGTGATGAAACGCGTGGCGGCCACGACGAACGTGTTCGCCCCGCCGTCGTGCATGCCGCCGCCGTCGATCGCCGGCACCGCCCACGAGCCCCTGGCGGTCAGGGTCAGGGTATACGCGCCGGGGGGGAAGGCCGCTCCCTTGGGGTTGGACGTGTCGGAAGGTCCGTACCAGTTGCGGCCGTCCCAGGCAATCGTGACCGGGTAGGTTCCGGCCGTCGCGGTGGTCGCATAGTTCTGCGATGGGCAATAACCCACATCGCACAGGCAGTACCGCTGGGTGTTTCCGCTCAACTCGAAACCCACGATAAGACCGCTCGTCGCCGGTCCGTCGCAGTGTCCCCAATCGTCCGCCGCGGGAAAGAGTCCGCCCAGGGTTTGCGCAACCACCACCTGGTACTTGATGGTGATCCCGGCGGCCACCTCGGACAGGCTGTAGCTGCAGCGATCGTCGGGAAAGTCCAGGGAAACGCCGGGCAGGTCCGACGATGCGGCGCCGTTGCAGGCGCCCGACAGAGGCGGCGGGCTGGCATCATCGCCCGGGCGGTCAGGCATCGACGAGACCTCGGCCAGCGACGAGAGGTCGCCCAGTGGATGGTCAGGCGGCGATGGACCGTCGATAACCGAGTCGGCGGGGGCATCGCCAGGAGCCGAGGAAACCTCTGCGCCCGAGTCATGGCCGCCAACTCCGAGCGTTCCATGGCTGCCACAGCCACCTGTCGCAAGAACCAAGATCCCGAGGGTGAGCTGTTTCATGCCGGCTTCGCCGATGCATCTCCTGCGCCAGCAAAGACGTCCGCCATTGCGACGCCTTGCCGTCCAATTGCCTCGAATGTTCGAGGAAGCGCGACACCGATGTCAGGATGGTGCGGGAAACCAGCCCGTCCCCAGCGATGTGCCTGCCAGGGCGCTACCAGCGAGGCCGGCTCGACCCGTGGGCGCCGCGTTGTGATGAGGATCGCGAAGCCGCGGGAAAGCAGAAGGGAAGGATTGGCTCTCGGATACACTGATGGGCATGTCCATCTCCAGACACAGCGTCTCCTTAATCGCGGCCCTGTTTGTGTCGTGGCTGGGTTGCGATTCCTCGACCCCGATTCGCGCTGGCCATGATGGCGCGGCGGGTGCGATAATCCCCGGCGCCGGTGGCGCATTGACGGACGCGGGTGGCGCATCCCATGGAACCGGCGGACTGGTCGCGGCTGGTGGCGCGCTCGGCTCGGGTGGCTCGACTGGGAACGGGGGGCAAGCGGGAGGTGGCGCCGCGGGATCCGGTAGCGGTGGCAAGGGCAGCGGCGACGGCGGCAGCATGGCCGGGCGCACTGGCAACGGCGGAGCCGGCGGCGCCGCCAGCGCGGGCGGGCGCATCGACAGCGGTGTGGGTACCGGCGGCAGCGGCTCGGGAGGACGAACCGGCAGCGGTGGCGCGGGCGGAGCATCTGTTCCCGACGGCGGACAGGACGCCTCTGTGGTCTGCGGAAACGCCACTTGTGCTGCCGGCGAGTATTGCTGCAACGCCGCTTGCAATCTCTGCGCGCCAGTTGGCTACCTTTGCGCGCAGGGGTGTGGTTCGGATGCCTCGGCCGACGTGAACGCAAGCGATGGATCCCGCGATCTCGCAGTGCCCGACGCCACGCGAGACCTCGCGTCGCCTGCGGTCGACGGCGCGCTTGCTGCCTTTTGCACGGGAGACACCCCGAAAGCGGTCATTAACGGCGTTGAGTCCAGCCCGACCGTCACCGGAGGAATCCTGGCCCTGGATTGCTGCGACGGCGGCATGTTCACAATTGCCACGCCATCCTTCAATTACAAGGTCTACGTCATGTGGGAAGCGCAAGTTGGATCGGGCGGATACCCGGCCGTCGTCGACATTGCGCATCCAACGAAGGGGTGGGGCGTGGGGGTCGAATTGAGCTGCGCGGGCGGCACGAGTTGCTACCCTTCGCCCGACACGTACAATACTGGCCTGGAAGGCGTGCTGCAGGTTTCTCGCGCGGGCACGGGATTCGATATGAGCGTGTGTCTCCACCTAGCCGAATCTCCCGACAGCCCGCACGCCGTCCTGCACAGTCTGGATTTCTACGCCACGCACGTCAGCACCAGCTGACCATTGCCTCGACCATCGGCAGCAAGTCGGCACAGTGAATGCAGAGGTGGCCGATCGCGAGCGCGTTTCGGCCTGGTGAAATTCAAAGGGAATCGTAGACTGAGAGACGAGCCATGAGGAATGGCGAGCGAGAAAAGCTTGATGGCGTGGTGGGGCTCGCGCGGGAGACCGCGGATGCCCTGGGGCGGTTGACTGTTCAGCACTTGCGACTCGCCCGCTTGGAAATCAAGGCCGACTTGCGCGCCATGGGGCTGCAGGCTGGGCTCATCGCGGTGCTGGCGGCGCTCGTGACCGTGGGCTACGGGCTGACCATGGCCGGGCTTGCGCTCATGCTTGGTGGCGGCTCGGCGGCTGCCGCGCCGCTCTTAATCATCGGCTTGGTCCACGTGGTCGGAGCCGGCACGGGGATCCTTGTCGCCGTGGCTCGCCTGCGTCGTCTCCGCCTCATGAACGCTACGGCCGACGAGGTGAACCAAAGCCTGGCCCCTCTCGGGCTTGGGACCACCTCCAGCGAACCGAGGTCCGTTCGCACGGAAGCCGATTCATGACCGCCATCAAGAACAACATTCACGATCCCGAAATCCTGCGCGCCGAGGCCGAGATCGCGCGCAGCCGCGAGGCGGTCGCCCTGTCGGTGGTGGCGCTGCAAGATGAGATATCGCGCACGCTCGACTGGCGCGAGTGGATTCGCCGAAAACCGCTTCTGGCCGTCGCGCTGGCGTTCGGGGCCGGCGCCTTGCTGGGCGGTTGGCGACCCCAATTCCGCCGACGGGGTAGCTAGCGACGAACATCAAGGAGGCTCGACATGGACACCACGGTTAGCGAGAGTCAAGAACAAGAGAACGAAGCCAATGCGGCCCAGGATGGGCTGGAATCGCGCATCGAAGAGCTGAGGCGGCGGCTGGTGTCGCTCAACGAAAGAACCAAAGGGTTCATCAAGGAACATCCCGCGGCCTGTCTAATGGGCGCTTTGGGGCTGGGATATCTGTTTGCTCGCATCGCTCGCCACAGGAGCTAGAAGTCATCATGAAAGCAGACGATAGCAGTCTTGTCGATTTGGTCAGGGACATCCTTGACATCGAGGGCCGCGTGGATCGCAACCCGTATGGAATGATGGCCGGAGCCATGGGGGCCGGGTTCATCCTGGGCGGCGGCCTGTTCACGCGGCTGACCGAAAGGATCGCGGGCGCGGCGCTGCGGATCGGGGTCATGGCCGCGCTTCCGCACCTGGAAAAGGAATTCGAAGGGCGAATGGGGCGGACCGCCAATGGGGCGGGGACGCCGGTCGAGAAAGGAGAAACGTCATGAAACTGCAGGACTTGAAAGACATGGACAAGGACGACTTCCTGGGCCTCATCGGGCTGCAAACCAAGCGTTCCTTCACGGGTGAGCTGCTTGGCACGTTGGGCACGTTCGGCATCGGCCTGCTGGTCGGTGCTGGTGTCGCGCTGTTGCTTGCGCCCAAACCCGGACGCGACCTGCGCCACGACATCCGCACGAAGATCCGTCACGGTAAGGCCGATAGCGCGGAAAGGAGCCCCGATGGCGCGGGCGCAAGTGTGAGCGAGACCTGACCACGCCGCCACCAACAACGCCCTCGTCAGGACGGACGGCAAGTGGCGAGAGCGGATTCATTGCTCGGCCAGAGCAATGGCCAAACTACGGCGAGCCTCTAGCATCCTGGGGTTGATTCTCAATGCCTCGCGGTAGTGCGCGACTGCCTCCTCCAGTCTGCCCTGTCCGGCCAGCGACAGACCCCAATTGTAGTGAGCCTTCGCACAATCCGGTTGGAGGCGCAGTGCCTCGCGAAAGTGCGAGATCGCCTCCTCCGCCCGACCCTGTCTGGCCAGAACGACGCCCAGGTTGTTGTGGACCTCCTCATCATCCGACTTGAGGTGCACCGCCTCACGGAGATAGAAGAGAGCCTCGTTCATACGGCCCTGCCTGGCGTACGAGCTCGCGAGGTTATTATAGGCCATCCAGCACGTAGGGTTCTTCTTGAGGGTGTCGAGCCAAACCTGGTCGTGGCTCCTGTAGACCCCGGACTGCCGCCAACTCAGCGTTCCGAGCGTCAACAGCAGCAGCAAAGATGCCAGCGTAAGTGTCCTTTGCGCCCCGGGGCCAGACCGCAAGAAAGCTCGCGCGGCCCCGGCCGCGAACAACGTAATCGGCCCCAGGCTCGCCACGTACTGAAGGTGGTCCGCCACCAACGAATATCGGAATGCGTAGAAATTGAAAAAGCCGAGCGACGGGAAAAGCGTTCCGACAAAGAAGAGCAACGCAGCAAGGGGGGCCCGCGTGCGCCGTCGCACCCGCCAGAACGCGGCCGCCAATCCCAACAGGCCCAGCGGGAAAAGATACTGGAACACGCTGGACGCGTCCACATTCCAGCTAGGATAGATGAAGCTCAAGCCCGACGGCCAGATGAGCTTCCCGATGTAGAATCCTATCGCCCGCCCCGCGAGCAGCAGCCGCTGTGCCGTGGTGAGCTGGAATCCGGACCCTGTGGAATGGTTGATCCGCAGTTCCCACCATGCCGTAAGCAGTCCGGCGCCGGCCCCGAGCAAAAAGAGCGGAACCGTCGGCAGAGCATCGCGCCGCCACGACAGCCGGCCCCGCTTCCACCAGAAGATCACCAGCAACGCTCCCGGCAATGTTGCTGTCACTGTCTTGGTAAGCAGCGCGCAAATGAAGAGCCCCAGTGTCCCAAGGTACCAGTCGACCCTTCGTGTTTCGTCAAAACGAAGATAGGCAAGTATCGAAGCCAGGTAGAAAACTGTCGATAGCGTGTTTTTCTGCTCGCTGATCCAAGCCACGGACTCGACGTGCACCGGGTGTAGCGCGAAGACCGCGGCGGCAAGGAATGCACCCGGGATGGATAGCTTGCGCAGAATCCAGGCCGAGAGCATTGCGCTGCTCACGTGCAGCAGGACGTTGAGCAGGTGGTAGCCGACCGTGACGTCGCCCCAGAGCTTGTGCTCGATCCAGAAGGCAGTGTGCAGAAGGGGATAGTACTGGAACGCAGCATCGACCTCGAACCAGATCCGGTAGAGGCCAAAGAGCGTGCGCATCTCGGGTCTGGTGATGTGCATTTTGTCGTCCCAGACCAATCCGCCGTGCAGGGCGGGGCTATACGCGACGATGGTCGCAGCGATGATCATCGCGCCGAGGACCCACGGACGCCAGGCGGCTGGCGGCTGGATGTATTCACGATCGTAGTCCTTCATCACTCGATTGGGCTCCCGTCCGAGGTGCTCGGTCCTCCCATCTCGATGGGATCGTCGCCCGCCTCAGTCAGACCCGTGGCTCTCTGAAGAGAAGCGTCAGCAGCAGTTCCGAGCGCCCGCCAGGGCATGGCCGGCTTCCTCGTAAGTGACTTCTAACCATTAGTGACAGAAGCAGGGCGAGCGTTTCACCCTGGTCCGAAGTCCCTCCCAGCCCAATCACCCGACGGCTAACCCTTGACAGATTCAGGGAGCCGGCCGAACATCTCTGCAACGGAAAGCAGTTTGTTTCCGGCATCCCGTTGCTCCCGAGCCGTACGACTGCACAGCACTGCCCCCGTCCCCGTTCGCGTCCGTGAATCAACTTCCGCCACATCCCACGCAGAATCTTCTTTGGAGAAGCTCATGAATCAGGACCAACACCGACAGTATGCAATAGACGCTCTGAGAAACGTAGTCGCCCTGTCAGGCGGAGGCACTGTCCCACAGAACCTCGGACCAGCCATCCTCAACGCCCTTGGAGACAAGTCGACCCATGGCGAATTCGTCGAGGCGGCCTCGGCGCCAGACCGTATACGCGACACTTGCCTCACGTTGCCAGGCTTGCCCGGACCCATCAATCCCTTCCCAGACAAGTACTGCGTCCTGGGACACAATCTCTCCTCGTTTCAGCATTTCCAGTGCAGCCGAGGCG
>CAZBIU010000320.1:0-8006 GCA_964491625.1 uncultured Myxococcales bacterium | reverse complement strand
CACGGCCGCACTCGCCGGGGAAGAGCATCGTCACACCTTCCGGCCCTGCGGGGCGCGCCGAGGGTATTCTTTCGAGGAGCTCATGCGTCATGTCGCCGAAGTCGTCGATCCAGGGGATGATCGGGTAGGGAAAGAACTGGTTGGGAACGGTGGAAGGGTAGCCAAACGGCCAGGATCTGCTCTTGTACCTCGCCTGGCAGTAGCGCCCTTTCCAACCCACCCCGACCCACGTGACACTGTCGTATGGGCTCAGGTAGAAGAAGCGTCTGTACTCCTGCCGTTCCGGCATCCCCACGTAGTTCAGCGATGGATCGTTGATGTCGAATCCTTCGGAATCGCCGCAGATCTTGGCCACGTTCGCAACGACTTTGGTCGGCGGGTAAGTTCTGAGCAAATCTCTGACCACGGACTCGCCCAGGCCAGTGGTGTTCTCGGTGTGATAGCTCCACTGGAGTTCCAAGACCAGGGAAGGCAGGCAGGTCCACTCGAGTAGCAAGGTCGCCACCAAGGGCAAATACCACCGAGAGCTGTTCTTCGGCCGAAACCGCCAGGCTGTCCACGCCGCAATGACGAGCATCGAGGGCAGCAGGACATAGCGGAGAGCGGCTGCGAAGAACATGATGGCCAATGTGCCTATGAATTGAAAGACATCCCACATGGCTAGCCCTCGTCCTCCCCGCCATCGTGCAGTGCCGTCAAGTCGTCGAGCAACTCTTCATCGTCCGCCTGCTTGCCGAGCATGGCGCGGTGCCTGGCCAGCGCAACCGCGGCGTCCTCGTCCTCACCTGGGGCGCCGTCCGGCGGCTCGGTGACAAGGCCCAAGTTCAGCAAACGCTGGTTCTTGTGCTCGGTCGTATCGCCCAACGGCTCGTCGTGGACGTCGAACCGCATCGCGAGTGGATGGCCGTCTTCTTGACCGGAAAGGTAGAGGTCCAGGACCAGCGTCCCCGCATCCCGCGGCACCGCCACCGTCACCCATCCATCCTCGGGAACCACCCCGCGGTTGATGTTGGGATCGCCGGTCTTGCTCTGGTACCGAGCGCCTGCCAGCGGCTTTTGTCCGGCATCAAGCAATCGGAGGGTGACGATCCTCTCCTCCTCTTGTTGCACCACGAACTCGGCGCCGCCACCCACGACCCTGGCTTCGCGCTTGAGCTTGCTGGGAATCGCCACCATGTCGCCGCCGCAAAGGAGGTTGGGATTCTCGCGCAGCTTTCTCAGGTCGGCGTTTCCAGCGAAATTCCAAACCGTGCGCCAATTGAGAAAGCCCTTGTCGCGGGCGATTGCGGGCACGCGATCCTCCGACGTGGCCTTCACTTTGCTGGCCTCGCTGCGCTCTTTCAGTTTGTCCGCACCATCTCCGTCCCAATCGCCACCGTCGAGGTCGGGGAAGGTCACGGCGAATTTGCCGGGCTTGGCGCTTTTCACCGTGCCTCGGCCTGCCTTGTCGAGCTTGCCGTTTTGCGTGCTGCCGTCGGGCTTCTTGATTTGGAAGGCGAGACCTGCTTGGGGCTTGCCGTCCAGGTCCACCACGTGAATCCCCAAGCTGGTCGAATCGGGCGCCGCCTGCTTCTGCTTGGGTCTCCTCGCCCTCACTGCCGCGTCGACCTCGTCCGCGTCGGCCGACTTTCCATCCTGCTTCGCCTTCTTTCCCTCCGACTCCTGCAGCTTCAGCTTGCTCTGGCCTTGGATCTTGCACACGCCCTGGGCTTCGATGGCGACGCGCTTGCCGCTCATGGCGAGCGCCTCCTTGCCCATGGCCATGGTGGTGCCGGCGGCGGTTGCGGCGGTGATGGCGGGGCTCGACAGAGCAACACCGCCGGGAAGGACGGCCAGGCTGCTGCTGCCGGATTCGAGCTTGATGCCGGTGGGCGAATCCAGCGTGACGAGGCCGGTCTGGTCGATGGAGATGGTGGCACCGCCGGCGAGCATGGTGATCACGCCGGCCGAGCTCAGGCTGACGTTCAGGTTCTTGAACGTCATGCTGGTGGCGCCCTGGTTGAGCCGAAACTTCTTGTCGGTGGTCAGCGTGTGCGCCTTGCCAACGTGCTCGTCTTTGTTCTGCTCGGCAAAGAGCTCCTGGTCGCCGTCGACCTTGCGCGAATGGTCGCCGCCGTAGATCTGCGTAACCTTGCCGACCACCGTCTTGTCGTGGGTGCCGCCGACCACCACGCTGTCATTGACGTCAACCGTATGGTCGCGATCTTGCCGGACCTGATTGGTTTCGTCGTGGCCGACCTCGATGCTGCGATTGGCGCCCACCTGCAGATCCTGGCAGTGCTTCACCAGCGTAGACATATCGCGCTCGGCTTGCACGTGCAGCGCCTCACGACCGTTCAGATCCTCGAAGCGGATTTCGTTGAAGTTGTCCGCGCTGCCGTTCTTGCTGCTGCGGCTTTTGATTCCGCTTTGGGTCTTGTGCTCGGGCAATTCGTAGGGGGGCATCTGGTCGGCGTTGTAGAGCTGCCCGGCGATCACGGGTCGATCCGGGTCGCCGTCGAGGAAGCGCACCATGACCTCTTGGCCGATGCGCGGAATGCGGATCCCGCCCCACTGGCTCCCTGCCCAGGGCTGGCCCACGCGCACCCAGCACGACGACTTCTCGTTGCGTTTGCCCAGGCGATCCCAGTCGAACTGCACCATCACGCGGCCAAGCTCGTCGGTCCAGATCTCTTCGCCCGCGGGGCCGACCACCAGCGCGGTCTGCGGGCCGGGAATCACAGGCTTGCGGGCGATGCGCTGGGGATGAAACGGCACGTCCGCGTCCAGTAGCCGGTAGTGCGCGCGAAAGGGCTGATCCATGCCCAGGGCGTGGCCGGTTTCGTATTGGTCGATGCTGATCTCGTAGTCGGCCGCGACGACGAGATACGTCTTCGCAAAATCCTGGTCGGTCCAAAACGGCACGTCGGCGCCGTCGGCGCCTTTGCGCAACGACACCAAGTCGCCGGTCCCGAGGCCCATGGTGTTGCCGTCGACTTCGATGGTTCGGTTCGCAGCGGCGCATATCAGCCGGCGGCGGTTGGCTTCGTCCTGGGTCTCGGCGGGCTCGGTCAACGCGCCGGCATCGTCGTAGTGCTCGAATTCGTAGCCGGCCACCAGCTCTTCCGACGTCGACCGGCCGAATTCCGGCTGTTTCCGCCGAAGCTCTGTCGGATGGTAACCGGTCAGAACCGTGTGGCGCCCGGGATAGAGCGACCGGCGTGCGTGCAGATTCCAGAAGTGCTCTTCGCTGCCGGCGGAGTGTCGCGCTTCCTGGAAATAAGGGACCGATGCGTACCCGGTCGCCTTCTCGTGCGCGGCGATGGAATCCGCCAGCACCAGGATGTGCTTGGCCTGCGCGTGCTTGAAGAAACAGTAGATGCCTTCATCCTCTAGCAGTCGCTCAACGAAATTGAGGTCGCTCTCGCGGTACTGCACGCAGTATTCCCGGCGGCGGTAGGCGTGAGCCGACAACGCCCCTGCGTCCACGTCGGTCACCCCGCGCTCCGCGAGCACCGCGGTCACGATGTCGAGCGCAGTCTGTCCCGCCTGGTTGAAGATGCGGCAATCGCTCGCGTGTCCGAGCAGGCGCATCCGGGGCCTGAGCACGACTTGGTAGCGCGTGTGAAGCTGGGTGGCGCCGACTTTCCGGAAGCTCGTGACCAGGCCGTGGAAGAAGCGCTCGTCGCCGCTGTCGAGTCTCATGCCCACAGCCATAGGCTTGCCGAGAACGGCGTCTGCATCGATGGTCGACTCGCTCGACAAAAGGCCCAGCTCGAAGCCGAAAAGTCGCCCCAACGCCTCGCCGCCGGACAGGCTCTCAAGCAACAGCACGCCTCTCGGAAAGGGTCCCGTCACCCAGGTGTCGCGACCGAAAAGTGGCATGGCAATGCAGCGACTCTAGCCGTGGGCCAGCGCGCGTCAAGGGACTTGCGGTGACGGCGAAGCCGCCACGAAAAAGGGCGATCCCTTGCGGGACCGCCCTTACCGTGGCATCGAGCTGTTTTGGTGTGACTTCGGTCTACGGTGTGTTGCCACTGACGGTGGCGTTGGTCGCGCCCACCATGGTGTAGTTGAAGATCGTCGTGCCGTCGGCGTTGTTGTCGCTGAAGGTGTTGTTCTTGAGGGTCGAGTGGGTAGAGCCGCCGCCATCCACGCCGCCGTTCAGATTGTGCTGTATCGTGCAGTTCTCCAGGTCGAAGGTGGAGTTCGTGGCGTTGACGGCATACTCCGAGCCGTAGCCGGCATACTGGACGGTCGCATACTTGATGGTGATGGATGATGATTCGTTTTCGAAGTCGAGGCCCGTCCAATCACCCTGGGCCGGCACTACTTTGGATGAGGTAAAGATCACGGGGCTTGTCGCCGTGCCGACGGCAGTGAAGGTGGCGCCGGCGTAGATGTACAGTTGAGTGCCGCTTGCAAAGGCGAGGGTGACGCCCGGGTTGACGGTGACGCTGGCGGTCTTGTCGATGTTCAGGTCGCTCGCGAGGAGGTAGGGCACCTCGGTGATATCGAGCGTACGCGTCGAGCTGATGCTGTCCGCGAAGCTGACGAACTGCTTGGTGTTGACGAGCGTGCCGCTGTGGAAGGTGTTGGTTGCGTCGGCTTGCACGCCGTCGCTGAGCACGAGCGGAAGATCGTCGTTCGAGTAGAACGTGTTGGCGAGCACCTTGGTTCCCTTCAACGATCCAGTGGCGTCCAGGCCGATCGCGGCGTTGTCGTGGATAATGCAGTTTTCGACGTCGGCGCTACCGTTCGTGATGTCGACCGCCGCATTGCTGCCGTAGCCGGCGTAGTCGACGGTGACGTACTTGAGCGTGACCGAGTTGCCGGAATTTTGCAGTTGGACGCCCTGCCAATCACCCGAAGCTGGTACGGACTTAGAGGAGGTCAAGACAATGGGTTCGGCTGCCGTGCCGACTGCATTGAAGATGGCGCCAGCGTAAATATAGAGGTATGTGCCGGAGGCGAACTTCAGGGTCGCACCGGGCTCGATGGTAAGCGTGGCGCCCCTATCCACGTTGATTCCACCGTTGATCGCATACGGGCTGCATACCTTGGTGAGGGTGCGATTGCCTGTCACGTCGCCTCCGGTAAACTTCGGACTCTCCGTGCACGTCGCGACCGGCGTGCTGTCGATGGCAGGCGTGGTGTCCACCGCTTGGCTATCCACCGCAGTGGTCGCATCGACGGGCGGGACGGCCGTGTCGGGGGCGATGGAGGTGTCCGGCCCGACAGCGACATCGGGGGCTGCCGTGTCGATGACTGGCGTCAGGTCAGGAGCGAGCGCCGTATCGGGCGTCACGACCACGGTATCGATGGGCACGTTGGTGTCAGGAACGCCCGCGTCGGGCTGCGTAGCCGTTGTATCCGTGCCGGGCGAGGCATCCGCAACCGTTCCGCCAGCGTCGCCACCATCCCATTTCTTGTTTGCGTCCGTTCCGCCAGCACCGCTGTCCTTGTTGCTGTTGTTGTCGCTGCATCCGACCACAACGAGGGGCGCTGCCAACAGCAACAGACCCAATGTTCGCACCGTTCGTTTCGTCATCGATAGACTCCTTTTTTCCAATAAGTTCTCCCGTTTAAGGGCTCCTGGTCGCACGGATATTAGGCAAGATCCCGTCGCAATGCGCGCCTTGCATAGGTTTTCGTGAATCTTCCTTCGTCCGGCCCCCAATTGTCGGAAGTGAATGCCATGACTGTGTTCTTACTTACATGTTTGAGTTAGAATAAAAATGCCGCGCGGGTCTGATATACCTGGGCAATGCATCCCTCGGGCATCCACCACGTCGCGGTGAAGGTCTCCGATCTGGCGCGCGCGGAGGCATTCTACGTCGGCGTGCTCGGGCTGGCGGTGTTACGCCGATGGCCGTCATCGGATGGGCTCACGGCTCGATCGGTCTGGCTTGATCTGGGTGGCGGCGCCTTCTTGGCCCTCGAAAGGTCAGAAAGCGGACCGGAAAAGTCGGAAAATGCATCAGGCATCCACCTCGTGGCGCTGCACATTGGCCGCGAGCAGCGACAGGCCTGGATAGCAAAGCTGGCCGAGGCCGGCTGTCCCATCTACAGCCAGACCGACTTCACGGTCTACCTTCGCGACCCAGAGGGAAACCGCGTCGGGCTATCGCACTGGCCGGATCGGGTCTAATTCTTCGGGCGCGTCGCCACCAGCCACGTGCCCATGAGGTAGATGCGGGTGGCGGGCTCAATCTTTGGAAACTGGGCCAGCGCCCAATCGACCGCAGCCAGCTTGCCGCTACCTCGGGCCAGGGCCAGGAAGGACTCGGTCCAGGTGTATCCCTTGGGAGCCGACGCAGCGGCGACCCGGCTTTCTGGATCGAGCACTGCTCCGGCGAGGAATCTCAGCTCGGGATCCGACGTCTTCGCCAGGTCGGCCAAGGCCTTGGCGGCGGCGTCGTCGTGGCGTGCGGCCAGGGCTCGGGCAGCCGCCAGGCGCGTGCGCGGATTGTCCTTACGGAGAAGCCGCACCAGCATGTCGGCCGACGCTTGCCCGGACTGATCGGCAAGCTCCGCGGCCACGGCTGCGAAGAAATCGTCATCCCTTTCTTTCCAAATCTGGAAGAGCTGGGGAAGGATGTCTTCCCCGCCGGCGCGAACCAAGCCGACGGCCGCGGCCGAGCGTACGGCTATCGAGGGGTCGCGCAGGAATGGGATGAGGCGGAACACGGCGCCCTTCCCGACCCCTTGCCGTGTATCGGCGAATATCGCGGCGGCTCTCACGGTGGGATCGTGATCTTGCAGGAGGGACCTGACGGCCGCTTTGCTCTCGGGGCTGTCCGTGCGTCCAAGGCCCCACAGGGCCAGGGCGCGATGGTTGGCCTTGGCGCTTCGGTCCTTGGCCACCGAGATGGCGAATGACAGGCATGCTCCGTCGGCACCTTCGCTCAGAAGCGACAGGATGCGTGCACGCCCTTGGTGAATTTGCAGCCGCTTGACGAATTCTTTGTCGCTGAGGTCGGGGCTCGGGGTCGGGCTGGCACCGTGCTCGGCGATAGCTTCGGGGGCGAAGCCTGCGGCAAAGGACTCTCGGAGGAGAGGGCAAACCGGTACCTTCAGCGTCGCCAAGGCGCGCGCGATTTCGGTTGCCTCCACGGTCTCGGTATCCGAGCTGTTTGCCGCCCGCCGCAACCGATCGGCCCCGCGCGGGTCGCCCGCGAGAGCGTTGGCTTCCGCAACCTGGAGGCTGAGCTCTCTATCATCCTCGTACCGGTCCAGCCAGGCGCGCGCAAACTGGGTAAATGCAGCCTGACGATCCTTGTCGTCGGCGGCTCGCATGCGCGCGACGGCGACCTTCTCCCGACCTTGCGCGACCAGCGCCGCGATGGCTTCTTCGAGTGGCTTGGTTTTGACCGTGACGCTGACCCCTGAGCAACGACGGTCGTCGCGCGCGAGCGTCCACAGCACGTGGGTTTTGCCGTCGTCCGACAGAACCTCCTCGGGCGGAACCGCGAACGGCGCCGCAGCTTTAATCACGTCGACGGCCGAGCTGTCGAAATCGGCGGCCCCCGAGGGTTGGGCGACCTTCACGCCGGCGAGCTTGCCTTCGGCGGTGATGACGACTTCCAGACCCGTCGCCCGGGATGGGAGATTGATGGGGTGATCCTTGGCGAGCTGGCTGTCCGCCATCGCGAGAAAGCTGTCGGTCCAGAGCCGATGCACCTTGGTGTGAATGGCCTGCAAATAGGGCAGGGTGGTGCCCTCGCCGCGAACCGGTGGCTCATCGCCGCCCTGGGCAGTGGCCGCCACCAAAAGACCCAGGCTCGCCAGGAACGCGGTCACATGCTTCGACATTGGATGTCTCCCGAGAGTTGCGGGAGATCCATCATAACGCGAGTTGAAGAGCTTTGCTTCGGGAAGCGACTATCCGGCCGCGCGCTTGCTGCCGCCGGCTTCCTTTTCCTTCTTGCTGCGGAACTCGAGGATCATGGCCTCGCGCTGCTGCTTGGGCAGCTCGGCGTAGCGCTTGAACTCCATGCTGAACTCGCCCTTGCCCTGGGTGGCCG